>NZ_JBSFHY010000016.1:0-163130 GCF_053597295.1 Streptomyces sp. NPDC001450 | reverse complement strand
CACGTCCACGCTGTTGCCGCACACGTTCACCGGCACGTCGATCGGCACCTGGACGGTGTTGCCCGAGCCGACGCCCGGCGAGCCGCCGGTGTGACCGCCCGCGTGCGAACCGCCGGAGCCACCGGAGCCGCTCGAGTCGCCGTAACCCCCCGCGTCGCTACCGCCATGATTGGCGCACTTGTTGCCCACGGACGGGTTGAGAAGCCCGACCACGTTCACGGTGTTGCCGCACACGTTCACCGGCGCGTGCACCGGCGCCTGCACCGTGTTGCCGGACAGTACGCCGGGCGAGCCGGCCGCGGAGCCGACCGCGGCCGAGTCGGCCTGGGCGTAGCCGCTCGCGGCGGCGAGCACACCGGTGGCGGCCGCCATGGTCATCAGGCCCTTGCGGGTGACCTGTCGCATTTCTGGATTTCCCCCCTGCCTTCGATTCTCCGTGCGTTCCGCGAAAAGGATTTCCGCGAAAAAAAGACCGGTCGGCCTCGGAGCGCATGGCGCGCACGCCGAGGCCGACGGCTCGTGAAAGACGCCCCTCAGAAAGCCGGCGTCAGCTGTTGATGCAGGTGTTGCCGAAGGCGGGGTTCAGGAGCCCGATCACGTTGATCGTGTTGCCGCACACGTTCACCGGGACGTGCACGGGCACCTGGACGACGTTGCCGGAAATGACGCCCGGCGAGTTCACGGCGGCACCCTGGGCACCCGAGTCGGCGACGGCCAGGCCCGCGCCGGCGAGAACCAGACCACCGGTGGCAGCGGCGGCAGCGACGACCTTCTTGATCATTATTCCTCCTTGTAGGCAAACGCGATCCCAAGGTGCGGCATCGCATTACCTGTAACGAGGAGGGAGTAATGGAGCTACGAGCTTATCGTCGCATTCACTCTTCTCAGTCGATCTCGTACGGGCGCCCGAATACCTGGGCCCAAGACTTCACGACGCGTCGATGAACCGGTCGAGCACCCGCACGCCGAACTTCAGCCCGTCCACCGGGACCCGCTCGTCCACGCCGTGGAACATGCCGGCGAAGTCCAGCTCCGGCGGCAGCTTGAGCGGCGCGAAGCCGAAGCCGCGGATGCCGAGGTCGTCGAAGGACTTGGCGTCGGTGCCGCCGGAGAGCATGTAGGGGATCGCCTTGGCGGTCGGGTCCTCTGCCAGCAGCGCGGACTGCATGGCCTCGACGAGCGCCCCGTCGAAGCTCGTCTCCAGCGCCTTGTCGGAGTGCACGTCCTCGCGCCGGACGTTCGGCCCGAGCAGCCGGTCGAGGTCGCCGAGGAACTCCTCCTCGTGGCCCGGCAGGAAGCGTCCGTCGATGTGCGCGGTGGCCTCGCCCGGGATGACGTTGACCTTGTAACCGGCGTTCAGCTGGGTGGGGTTGGCGGTGTTGCTCAGGGTCGCGCCGATGAGCTTGGCGATGCCGCCGAGCTTGGCCAGGGTGGACTCCATGTCCTCCGGGTCCAGCTCGGTGCCGAGTGCGTCGCCCAGCTCGTCGAGGAAGGCCCGGGTGGTCTTGGTGACCCGCACCGGGAACTTGTGCCGGCCGACCCGGGCGACCGCCTCGGACAGCTCGGTGATGGCGTTGTCCCGGTGGATCATCGACCCGTGCCCGGCGGTACCGGCCACGGTGAGCTTCATCCAGTGCATGCCCTTCTCGGCCGTCTGGATCAGATAGAGCCGCCGCTGCTCGTTCACGGTGAAGGAGAAGCCGCCCACCTCGCTGATCGCCTCGGTGACGCCCTCGAACAGGTCCGGGTGGTTGTCGACCAGGTGCCGGGCGCCGTACGTGCCGCCGGCCTCCTCGTCGGCGAGGAAGGCGAGCACGATGTCCCGCGGCGGCCGCCGCCCGCTGCGCAGCCGGTCACGCACGACCGCGAGGGTCATGGCGTCCATGTCCTTCATGTCGACGGCTCCGCGCCCCCACACGCACCCGTCGGTGACCTCACCGGAGAACGGGTGGTGGGTCCAGTCGTCGGCGTTGGCCGGTACGACGTCCAGGTGGCCGTGGATGAGCAGCGCGGGCCGGGACGGGTCCTCGCCCTCGATCCGGGCCACGGTGGAGGCGCGTCCCGGGTGCGACTCGAAGATCTTCGGCTCCAGCCCGACCTCGGCGAGCTTCTCCGCGACGTACTCGGCGGCCTTGCGCTCCCCGGGGCCCGAGTGGTCGCCGTAGTTGCTGGTGTCGAACCGGATCAGCTCGCGGCAGAGGTCCACGACCTCGTCCTCGCCGGTGACGCCCTTGGCCGTGTCCGTCTCGCTCACGCTGCGTCCTTCCGCTGTCTGCTGGTGGTCCCCCTCATCCTCTCTCCGCCCGGCCCCGGGCCCAAGACCGGTCCCGACCCGTCACACGCCGTTCACGCGGGACCGGGCCGCGGGACGGGGTGTGATCAGCCACCCCCGAAAGCCTGGTAATGTTTCCTTCGTCGTCGCGGGGAGAGCCCGCACGACAGACACCTTGTCCGGGTGGCGGAATGGCAGACGCGCTAGCTTGAGGTGCTAGTGCCCTTTATCGGGCGTGGGGGTTCAAGTCCCCCCTCGGACACCAGTGAGGGCCCCTGTTCATCAGGGGCCCTCTGCTTTTCCCTGTTTCCCTCCTCCGGCCGGTCCCCGGGGTGAATTATGAGCCGGTGGCAGACAAGACGAGCGTGGAAGCGGCGGCCCGGGTCTTCGACCGGGCGGCGCTGAGGGACTTACTGGAGCGGGCCGAGCAGGTCCGGCAGCGGGTGGTCGAGAGGTTTCCGCTCGACGACTGGCCCCGTCTGCCCTTGCGCCGATACGCACTCGGCACGTCCTACGACCCAGCGCTCGGCCGCCCGTTCTGCTGGCTGATGGAGTACGGGACGGATGTGCTCGGCAGCATCCGCGGCGGCAGCGCGGCGAAACACATCATCTACCGGAGCCGGCGCGCCGATGAGTGGCGCTTGCCGGCCCCGCTACGGAAGGTGAGCGCCGGTGAGGCGTGGGACGTGGTGCGCGAGGAGTTCGTCGCCGCGTTCGCCGGCGTGCGGGTCAGGAACTTCCGCGCCATCGACGACCTCGACACCCTGTCCTACGGGCAGGCGCTGGTCACCAAGTCTCTGGCCACCTACTTCCCGGACGATTTCCTGCCCATCTACTCGGCCTCCCACATCAGGCACTTCACGGACCTGCTCGGCGGCACCGGGCATCAGGCCTACGGGAACGTCCGTTCCTGGCAAGCCAACCGGGATCTGCTCGCCCTCGTCCGCGCCAGGCCCGAGTTCGACGGATGGCACCCCCTGGAGGTCATGCGCTTCCTGTACGGCGAGTTCTCCCCGAAGCCCAGGCGCCGCGACACCTGGAAGATCGCCCCCGGACAGAACGCCCGGCTGTGGGAGGAGTGCCGGGAGGGGCAGCACATCCGGGTCGGCTGGGACGAGGTGGGCGATCTCGGTGACTACGAGAGCGACACGGAACTCAAACAGGCGCTGGACAACGTATGGCCGCAGTCGGCGGGCGGGCATCTGCGGCTCGCGCGGCAGCTGCTGACCTACCGCGACCTCGAACCCGGCGACCTTGTCGTCGCCAACCGCGGCAAGTCGGAGGTGCTCGCGCTGGGCGAGGTCAGCGGCGGCTACACCTACGACGAGTCGTACGCCGAGTTCCGGCACAAGGTGCCCGTGACCTGGGACGAGAGCTACGCCCAGGTCTTCCCGCCCGAGAACGCCTGGCAGCCCACGTTCGCGAAGGTCCCCGAGAAGCTCCTGCGGCGCATCAGGGAAGCACGCGCGGTGCCGGCCGCGCTGCCGGCGTCGGTGGAGGTTCCCGGCGCCGTGGAGGACGTACTCGACGCGCTGGAACACAAGGGGCAGGTGATCCTCTTCGGACCGCCCGGCACCGGCAAGACCAGGCTGGCCCTGAGCGCCGCGCTGGCGCTGACCGGACGGCCGGACGCCATCGAGGCGACGCCGGCCGAACGCTCGGCGGCCGTGACGAGCCTGCTGCCCGCGCCGGGGACCGACGAGGTGACCGAGGTCTCCCTGGTGACCTTCCATCCGTCGTACGGGTACGAGGACTTCGTCGAGGGATACAAGCCCGACCCGGCCTCGGACCAGGCCGGGCTGAAGCTCGAGCGGCGCGACGGGATCTTCCTCCGGATCTGCGCGGCGGCCGAGAAGGCGCCCGGCCGGACCTTTCTCCTGATCATCGACGAGATCAACCGCGGTGACCTGCCCCGCATCCTCGGCGAACTCGTCACCCTGCTGGAGATCGACAAGCGGGCGATCCCCGTGACCCTGCCCATCAGCGGGCGGCAGGTCGGCATTCCTCCCAACGTCCGGATCATCGGCACGATGAACACGGCCGACCGAAGCGTCGGCCACCTGGACGCGGCGATCCGGCGGCGCTTCGCGTTCCTGGAGGTGCCGCCCGATCTGGACTCCGTCGAGGGTTCCGTCGGCGCGCTCGACCTCGCGGCGTTCCTCGCCGGGCTGAACACCAGACTCGTCCGGGAGTTCGGCGCCGACCAGCAGATCGGCCAGGCGTTCCTGTTGCGGGAGGACCGGCCCGTCACCACGGAGGAGGAGCTCAGCGCCGTCTTCTACCACGACATCGTGCCGCAGATCGAGGACCACGGCATGGGCCGACCCGAGCCGCTGCGGGCCGTTCTGGGCGACCTCGTGGACCCGGACTCCGGCCGTATCGCGCGTATGACACCGCAGGACCTCCCCAACAAGCTGGCCGCCGAGTTCACGGAGCCGGACGATGCCGTCGAGCGGTGAGCGCGGCTCGGGGCTCAGGGACGTCTTCGTGCAGGAGCACAAGTCCGTTGTGCTGGAGCCCGGCGAACTCACCGAAGCCGATCAGCGCGTCCTCGACCGGCTCCGTGACAAGGACCGGCTCCGGCTGCAGCGGACACCGGACGGCTGGAAGCTGGAGGCCAGGTCCACGGTCGGGGTCCTGCGGCTGCAGCACGTACGTCTGGTCGTCGCTCCGAAGATGGCCATCTCCGGTGCCCGGCTGATGTCCTGGCTCTGCTACGCACGCGACACCCGGCTGCCGTTCGACGACCCGGCCTCCAGGAAGTGGCTGACGGGCAGCGCCGGTTACGCCGCCGTCGTCCCGCACGCCCTGCTCACCGAATGCCGGGCGCTGCTCGACGAGGGGCTGCGGCGTGACTACGTACGGACCGAGCAGGTGCAGCCGGTGCTGCGCGGGCAGTTGGACCTGCGGGCGCAGCTGACGCACCGGTACGGCGTCGTCGACCGGCTGCACGTACGGAACTTCGAACGGCGCGTGGACACCTGGGAGAACCTGGTCTGCGGTGCCGCGCTGCACGCGGCGATACCGCTGGCCGCCGACGCGAACCTGGCCCTGGCCCTGCGGGATCTGGCCGAGCGCTTCCCCCGACCACAACTGCCGGTGACGGCCCCTCGTCTGCTGGCCCGCGCCCGCTATACAAGGCTCAACTCCCGCTACCGGCCTGCCCACACCTGGGCCCGGCTGGTCCTGGGCGGCGGCGGGGTGACCGACCTGCTGCACGACCGCGGCCTGCCCGCGGGGAGCCTGCTGCTGCGGATGGACCGGCTCTGGGAAGTGGTCGTCCAACGGATGGCCGCGCGGGCGGCGCAGGAGTTCGGCGGGCGGCACGTGGAGGTCGCCGAGGTCCCCGCCATCAGGACGAGCGACGAGACCGGCCCGTACCCGCAGCCCTTCCGGCCCGACATCCTGGTGCGGTTCGAGGATCCGGAGGCGCGCTACCTGCCCGTCGACGCCAAGTACATCGGATACGACGGGAAGCGGCTCAGCGCCGAGAACCGGCATCAGCTCCTCACGTACATCGCCGGATACACGACACCGGACGCCCCGCTCGCCGCCCTCGTCCACCCCGGACCGGAAGGCGCCACGAGCCGGACCGTGCGCATCGACGGACCGGGCGGGCGGCATCTCGGGACGATCCGAGTCCTGGGCATCGACACCCGGCTGACGCCCGAGCAGGCGGCACAGCCGCTGCGGGAACTCGTCGCGGAGTTCGCGGCGGGCGGCGGTAGTTGACGGCACGAATTGCCCTGAGTGTCCACTCGCTTGCGGTGCGTGTGGGACATCTCTCGTCGGGCACGAAAACGGCAGGTCAGCGCTGCCGGTCCGGTCCGCCCCCACTCACCCGGACAGCCTTCCCGGGTGGCTGGACCAAGAGGCGAAGCCTAGCGTCGTACTAATATTTCCGGCTTGTTACCGAGCTGGAGCCGGACAACCCCAGGCAGACCTGCGGGCCCGCCAGCGCCCCGGAGGCTTCCGGGATCGAGACGCGAGGACCGATGGCAGCCATAGACGAGAGCAGTGCTCTCGGCCTGCTCGACGAAGAGTTCCGCACGCAGTTCGGCGACAGGGCACGCTTCTCCGCGGGGCCCGCCGCCTCACCGCGCACGCTGGTCGACGTCTTCGACGCGTCCGTGCGGTCGTACCCCGACGAACTCGCCCTGGACGACGGCACCCACCGCCTCACCTACCGCGGTCTGGCCGTGGAGGTGGAGCGGTTGCGGCGACGGCTCGCCGAGGCGGGGGTCGGGCTCGGGGACCGGGTCGGGGTGCGGGTTCCCTCGGGGACCAATGACCTGTACGTCGCGATTCTCGCCGTCCTCGCCGCCGGCGCCGCCTACGTCCCGGTGGACGCCGAGGACCCGGACGAGCGGGCCGAGTTGGTGTTCGGGGAGGCGGCCGTGCGGGCCGTCATCGGGGCCGGGCACACCATCACCGCCCAGGGCGCCTCCGGCTCCCCCGCCGCCCGGCCCGGCGTCGAGCACGACGCCTGGATCATCTTCACCTCCGGGTCCACCGGAAAGCCGAAGGGTGTGGCCGTCACGCACCGCAGCGCCGCCGCGTTCGTGGACGCGGAGGCGGCCCTCTTCCTCACCGACGAGCCGGTCGGGCCCGGGGACCGGGTCATGGCGGGGCTGTCCGTCGCCTTCGACGCGTCCTGCGAGGAGATGTGGCTCGCCTGGCGGTACGGCGCCTGTCTGGTACCCGTGCCCCGGTCGCAGGTCAGGAGCGGTGCCGATCTGGGGCCCTGGCTGGTCGAGCAGGAGATCACGGTCGTGTCGACCGTGCCCACGCTGGCCGCGCTGTGGGAGCCCGAGACCCTCAACGACGTACGGCTGCTGATCTTCGGCGGCGAGGCCTGCCCGCCCGAGCTGGCGCAGCGGCTGGTCACCGAGGGGCGCGAGGTGTGGAACACCTACGGGCCGACCGAGGCGACCGTCGTGGCCTGTGCGGCGCTCCTCACGGGTGAGGAGCCGGTGCGGATCGGGCTGCCGCTGAACGGGTGGGAGCTCGCTGTCGTCGACGAGAGCGGGGAGCCCGTGCCCATGGGGGGCAGCGGGCAACTCGTGATCGGCGGGGTCGGGCTCGCGCGGTATCTCGACCCCGGGAAGGACACGGAGAAGTACGCGCCGCTGGAGTCGCTGGGCTGGGGGCGGGCGTATCGCAGTGGTGACCTGGTCAGGGCCGAGCCCGAGGGACTGGTCTTCCTGGGGCGGGCCGACGAGCAGATCAAGCTCGGCGGGCGGCGGATCGAGCTGGGCGAGGTGGACGCCGCGCTGCAGGCGCTGCCCGGTGTGGCGGGGGCCGCCGCCGCGGTGCGCACCGCCCGCAGTGGCAACCAGCTCCTCGTCGGGTACGTCGTCACCCAGGACGGCTGGGACCAGGCGGCCGCCGTCGAGAAGCTGCGCGCGGAGCTGCCCGCCGCGCTGGTGCCGCTGCTCGCGCCCGTCGCCGAGCTGCCGACCCGGACGTCCGGGAAGGTGGACCGCGACGCCCTGCCGTGGCCGCTGGAGGGCGTGCAGGCCCCCAAGGCCGATCTGTACGGCACCGAGGCCTGGCTCGCCGAGCAGTGGGCCGAGGTGCTGGGCATCCCGGTGACCAGCGCCTGCGACGACTTCTTCGCGATCGGCGGCGGCAGTCTGGCCGCCGCCCAGCTCACCACCCGGCTGCGCACGCGCTACCCGAGCGCCGCCGTCCTCGACGTCTATCAGCAGCCCACCCTGCGCAAGCTGGCCCGGCGCCTGGAGGCCTCGGCCCAGGGCGACGGCGCGCGGCGGACGGTGGCTCCGGTGCCGGTGGGCGCCCAGGCGCTCCAGCTCCTGCTGCTCGTCCCGCTGCTCACGCTGCTCGGGCTGCGCTGGACGGTGGTCCTGGCCGCCGTCGGGAAGCTGCTGCCCGCCTACGCCTGGCTGCCGACCGCCCCCTGGTGGCTGCTCGCGGCCGGCGCCCTGCTGTTCTTCAGCCCGCCCGGCCGGATCGCGCTCGCGGCGGGCGGGGCGCGGCTGCTGCTGCGGGGCCTGGAGCCCGGCACGTACCCGCGTGGCGGGAGCGTGCATCTGCGGCTGTGGACCGCCGAGCGGCTGGCCGAGTTCAGCGGGGCCACCTCGCTGACCGGCTCGTGGCTGGAGCGGTACGCGCGGGCGCTGGGCGCCAGGGTCGGGCCCGAGGTGGACCTGCATTCGCTGCCGCCGGTCACCGGTCTGCTCAGGCTGGGGCGCGGCGCAGCCGTGGAGTCCGAGGTGGACCTGCGCGGGTACTGGCTGGACGGTGACCGGCTGGCGGTCGGTCCGGTGCGGATCGGCGCGCACGCCGTGGTCGGGACGCGCAGCATGCTGTTCCCGGGCGCGCGGGTCGGCAAGCGGGCCGAGGTGGCGCCGGGGTCGGCGGTCACCGGGCAGGTGCCCACCGGTCAGCGGTGGGCGGGCGCGCCCGCGGTCAAGCTCGGCAAGGCCAAGCGCAACTGGCCGAAGGAGCGGCCGCAGCGGGGCACGTACTGGCGGATCATGTACGGCGTGACGGGCATGGCGCTCAGTGCGCTGCCGCTGCTCGCGGGCGGGGCTGCGCTGCTGGTCGCCGGGGTCTTCGTGGCGCCCGGCACCTCGCCCGCCCAGGCACTGCGCGGGGCCGCGCTCGGGCTCGTCCCGGCCACGCTCGCCTACGGGCTGGCGTACGCGCTGCTGATCCTGATCGCCGTACGCCTGCTCAGCCTGGGGCTGCGCGAGGGCACGCATCCGACGCACAGCCGGGTCGGCTGGCAGGCGTGGACCGTGACGCAGCTGATGGACCGGTCCCGGGAGACGCTGTTCCCGCTGTACGCGGGGCTGGTCACGCCGGTGTGGCTGCGGTTGCTGGGGATGCGGGTCGGGCGGGGCGCCGAGGTGTCGACGGTGCTCGCGCTGCCGAGCCTGACCACGGTCGGCGACGGGGCCTTCCTGGCGGACGACACGCTGACCGCGCCGTACGAGCTGGGGGGCGGCTGGGTGCGGATCGGGCACGCGGAGATCGGGCGGCGGGCCTTCCTCGGGAACTCCGGGATGACCGCGCCGGGGCGGAGCGTGCCGGACGGCGGCCTGGTCGGTGTGCTGTCGGCGACGCCCAAGAAGGCCAAGAAGGGCACCTCGTATCTGGGGCTGCCGCCGGTGAAGCTGCCGCGCAGTGCCGCCGGCGGGGACCAGAGCCGTACGTACGACCCGCCCGCCCGGCTGCTGTGGGCGCGCGGTCTGGTGGAGCTGTGCCGGATCGTGCCGGTCTTCTGCTCGGCGGCGCTGGCCGTGCTGACGGTGGCGGCGCTGTGCGCGCTGGGGCCGTGGGCGCCGCTGCTGTCGGGGCTGGTGCTGCTCGCGGCCGGGGCCGCGGCCGCGCTCACCTCCGTCGTGGCGAAGTGGCTGCTGGTGGGGCGGCACCGCACCGGGGAGCATCCGCTGTGGAGTTCCTTCGTGTGGCGAGGCGAGCTGGCGGACACGTTCGTCGAGGTGCTGGCCGTGCCGTGGCTGGCCGGGGCCGTGCCGGGGACGCCGGTGATGACGGCGTGGCTGCGCGGGCTCGGTGCCCGCATCGGCAAGGGCGTCTGGGTGGAGAGCTACTGGCTGCCGGAGACGGACCTGGTGACCTTGGAAGACGCGGCCACCGTGAACCGCGGCTGTGTCCTGCAGACTCACCTCTTCCACGACCGGATCTTGCGGACGGATACTGTGGTCCTCCGTGAGGGCGCCACGCTGGGCCCTGGCGGGATCGTGCTGCCCGGCAGCACGGTCGGGGCCCGTACGACCCTGGGTCCCGCGTCGCTCGTCATGGCCGCGGAGTCCGTCCCGGACGACACCCGCTGGCTCGGCAACCCGATCGAGGCATGGCGTCCGTGAGCGCGGCCTTCTCGGGGTCGCCCGCCGACGGTGTCGCGGACGGTGCACCGGCACGGAGTGGTGGCACAGCGCAGGGAGCGGACACAGCAGTGGCAGTTCAGCAGTCGGTCGGCCCGGACCCGTACTTCCCGGACAACGGTGACTCCCGCTACCGGGTGCACCGCTACGAGCTCACGCTGGACTACCGCCCGGGTCCGAACCGGCTGGCGGGCACGGCCCGGATCAACGCGATCGCGGGACGGTCGGCGCTCACCGAGTTCCAGCTCAACCTGGCCGACTTCAAGATCGGGCGGGTCCGGGTGGACGGCCGGCAGCCGCACTACACGCACCGTGGCGGCAGACTGCGCATCCGCCCGGTCAAGCAGATCCGGGCCGGGGCCGCCTTCACGGTCGAGGTGCACTGGTCCGGCAACCCCAGCCCGGTGTCGAGCCCCTGGGGCGGGATCGGCTGGGAGGAGCTGTCGGACGGGGCGCTGGTGGCGAGCCAGCCGATCGGGGCGCCGTCCTGGTACCCGTGCAACGACCGGCCGGCCGACAAGGCGTCGTACCTGATCTCGGTCACCACGCCGTCGGCGTACGCGGTGGTCGCGGGCGGGCGCCTGCTGACCCGTACGACGAAGGCCTCGACGACCACCTGGGTGTACGAGCAGGCCGCGCCCACGTCCAGCTATCTGGTCGGTCTCGCGATCGGCAAGTTCCAGACGGTGCTGCTGGGCGACCCGGGGCCGGGCGGCATCCCGCAGCACGGGCACATCCCGGCGCATCTGCTGCCCGAGTTCTCCCGGGACTTCGCGCGGCAGCCCGCGATGATGGAGCTGTTCCAGGAGCTGTTCGGGCCGTACCCGTTCGACGAGTACGCGGTCGCGGTGACCGAGGAGGAACTCGATGTGCCCGTCGAGGCACAGGGGTTGTCGCTGTTCGGCTCCAACCACGTGGACGGGGCCCGGGGTTCGGAGCGCCTGGTGGCGCACGAGCTGGCGCACCAGTGGTTCGGCAACTGCGTGTCCATCGCCGACTGGCGGCACATCTGGCTGAACGAGGGCTTCGCCAAGTACGCGGAGTGGCTGTGGTCCGAGCGCTCGGGCGGCCGCAGCGCCCAGCAACTGGCCGCGGCCGCACACCGGTTGCTGTCCACGCTGCCGCAGGACCTCCGGCTGGCCGACCCGGGCCGCAAGTCGATGTTCGACGACCGGCTCTACGAGCGCGGCGGCCTGACCCTGCACGCGGTGCGCTGCGCGCTGGGCGAGGAGGCGTTCTTCCTCATGGTGCGCAGCTGGGTGCGGCTGCACCGGAACGGTTCGGTGACGACGTCGGCGTTCACCGCGCACGTGGCCCGGTTCGCGGACGAGCCGCTGGACGGGCTGTTCGAGGCGTGGGTGTACGGGGCGGCGCTGCCGCCGCTGCCGATGCCGGGCACGCGGGCGGCCGTCTAGTTCTCGAACTCCAGCAGGACCTTGCACGACCGGCTCCGGTCGGCGGCCAGCGCGAACGCCGCCTCGGCCTGCCGTACCGGAACGACCGCGCTGATCAGCCCGTCGAACTCCTCGCGGGCCGCCAGCAGCCGCAGCGCCTCGTCGAACCCGGTGCCGAAACGGAACGCGCCCCGCAGCTCGATCTCCCGGCTCACCAGCAGGTTCCCGGGGAAGGGACTCTGTCCCGGCGGCAGCATCCCGAGCTGGACCACCACGCCGCCGCGCCGCACCAGCCGGAGACAGGTGTCGAGGCCGGCCGCGACCCCGGAAGCCTCGACGGCCACGTCCGCCTCGGCGGGCCACCCGGTGTCGTCCGGGTCGTCGGCGCGTACGAGGGTGTCGGCCCCGGCGAGGGCCGCGTATCCGAGTGCCTCGGGCAGCAGGTCGGTCGCGGTCACCCGTGCCGCGCCTGCCGCCTTCGCCGCGGCGACGACCAGGCATCCGATCGGCCCGGCCCCGGTCACCAGCACATGCCGGCCGGACACGTCCCCGGCCCGCCGCACCGCGTGCAGCGCGACCGCGAGCGGCTCGGCGAGGGCCGCCCGCCGCAGCCGGAGCCCGTCCGGAAGGGGCCTCAACTGCCCTGCCGGTACGGCCACTCGGCCGGCGAACCCGCCCTGCACATGCGGGAAGCGGGCCGCGCTGCCGAGGTACCGGGTGTCCCGGCAGACGTTCGCCCGCCCGGCACCGCACTCCGGGCACCGGCCGCAGGGGGTGGCGGGGTGCACGGCGACGGCCGTACCGGGTACCGGACCGGTGGCTCCGGCGCCGTAGGAGACCACGGTCCCCACGACCTCGTGCCCGAGCACCATCGGCTCCCTGAGCCGGAAGTCGCCGACCCCGCCGTGTCGCCAGTAGTGCAGGTCGGAGCCGCACACACCGCCGTACCGGACGGCCACCAGGGCCTGGCCGGGCCCGGGTTCGGGGACCGGCAGCTCCGCCACGCGCAGCTCCCCCGCGCCGTGGATCACACAACCCAGCATGTCCGCCGCTCCTCTCAGAGCACGCTCGTCATACCGCCGTCGACGTAGAGGATCTGCCCGCTGACGAAGTCGGCGGCGGGCGAGGCGAGGAAGAGCACCCCGCCCACCAGGTCCCCGGTACGGCCCCAGCGGCCGGCCGGGGTGCGGCGACGCACCCAGGCGCTGAACTCCGCGTCCGCCACCAGGGGTTTGGTCAGCTCGGTCTCGATGTAGCCGGGCCCGAGCCCGTTGACCTGGACGCCGTACGGGCCCCAGTCGGCGCACATGCCCTTGGTGAGCATCTTCAGCGCGCCCTTGGTGGCGGCGTAGGGCGCGATGCCGGCCCGTACCACCTCGCTCTGCAGCGAGCAGATGTTGATGATCTTGCCGTGGCCACGTTCCGTCATCCGCCGGGCCGCCTCGCGGCCGACCAGGAACGCGCTGGTGAGGTTGGTGTCCAGGATCCGGTGCCAGTCCGGTTCCGTGAACTCCAGCAACGGGGCGCGCAGTTGCATGCCCGCGTTGTTGACGAGGATGTCGAGCGGGCCCACCCGCTCCTCGACGTCCGCGATCCCGGCGGCCACGGACGGACCGTCGGTCACGTCGAACACCGCCGTGTGGGTGCGGTCCCCGGGGAGTCCCGCGGCCGCTTCGGCCAGCCGGTCCGGGTCGCGCCCGTTGAGGACCACCGTGCAGCCGGCCTCCGCCAGGCCCCGGGCCAGCGCGCGGCCGATGCCGCGGCTGGAGCCGGTGACCAGGGCCGTACGGCCGCCGATGTCGAAGAGGGGGTGAGCCGTCATCGCCGTACCGCTCCTAGATCACCAGGGACAACAGCAGGACCAGGCCGCCGGCGACCACCGAGATGATCGTCTCCATCACCGACCAGGTCTTGACGGTCTGCCCGACGCTCAGCCCGAAGTACTCCTTCACCAGCCAGAAGCCGGCGTCGTTGACATGGCTGAAGAAGAGCGAGCCGGCGCCGATGGCGAGGACCAGCAGGGCGGTGTGGGTGGTCGACATGTCGGCCGCGAGCG
Organism: Streptomyces sp. NPDC001450; assembly: GCF_053597295.1. NCBI lineage: Bacteria > Bacillati > Actinomycetota > Actinomycetes > Kitasatosporales > Streptomycetaceae > Streptomyces > Streptomyces sp. NPDC001450. The sequence goes on along the minus strand of NZ_JBSFHY010000016.1, from coordinate 149,534 downwards.
GCGCTACCAGGCCGGCCGCCGAGATCGTCGCCACGGTCGCCGAGCCGGTGGCCAGCCGGATCGCCACCGCGATCAGCCAGGCCAGCAGCAGCGCCGGGATCGACCAGTCCTTGGAGATGTCCAGGATCATCTGGCCCACCCCGGAGTCGATCAGGGTCTGCTTGAAGCCGCCGCCCGCGCCGACGATCAGCAGGATGCCGGCGATGGGCATCAGGCCCCTGTCGACCGTCTGCTGGAGCCGCTCCTTGCCGAACCCGGCGGCCCGGCCCAGCGTGAAGAAGCCGACGATGACGGCGGCGAGCAGCGCGATCAGCGGGGAGCCGACGACGTCGAAGACCCGCTGGGTCATGTCGGTGGAGTCGTCGACGACGATGTCCACCAGCGCCTTGGCCAGCATCAGCGCCACCGGCAGCAGCATGGTGAAGAGCGTCGCGCCGAAGCCGGGCCGGCGCTCCAACTCCTCGGAGGCGCGCTGCGGGAGCATGCGGTCGGGGGCCGGGACGTCCACCCAGCGGGCGGCGAACCGGGAGAAGACCGGGCCGGCGATGATCACTGTCGGTATGGCGACGAGGATGCCGAGCGCCAGCGTCACGCCCAGGTTGGCGCCGACCGCGTCGATCGCGACCAGCGGGCCGGGGTGCGGCGGGATCAGGCCGTGCATCACGGACAGACCGGCCAGCGCCGGGATGCCGATGCGCATCAGGGAGTAGTTGCCGCGCTTGGCGACCATCAGCACGACCGGGATCAGCAGCACGATGCCGACCTCGAAGAACAGCGGCAGGCCGACCACGGACGCGATCAGCACCATCGCCCACGGCATCGCACGCCCTCCCGCCTTGGCGAGGATCGTGTCGACGATCTGGTCGGCGCCGCCCGAGTCGGCGAGCAGCTTGCCCAGGATCGCCCCGAGCGCGATCAGGACGCCGACGCCGGCCACCGTGGCGCCGAGCCCGGTGGTGAAGCTGGTGATGGCCTTGTCCAGCGGTGCCCCGGCGACGGCCCCGAGGACCAGCGACCCGATGGTCAGCGCCAGGAAGGCATGGAGCTTGAACTTGGTGATGAGCAGGACGATGACGGCGATGCCCGCCAGGACGGCGATGCCGAGCTGGGCGTGGCCGGCCGAGGTGATGGGCTGGACGGTGTCCGCTGCCAGCATCTCGACTCTGAGTCTGGTCACGGGGGTTCCCTTGCAGGTACGGGGGACGGGGGTGGGGTGCTACGCGGGAGTGCCGGGAAGCGCGTCGAGTGCCTTCACGGCTCGGTCGGTGATCTCCTCGGGGCTGCCGCTGACGTCCACGGCGACTCCCGGCTCGTCGGGCTCCAGGGGCTGGAGCGTGGCGAACTGGGAGTCCAGCAGGGCGGTCGGCATGAAGTGACCCTGCCGGTGGGACATCCGGTCCTCGATGAGCTCGCGGTCGCCCGTGAGGTGCACGAACACGATCCCGGGCGCAACCGCCCGGAGCCGGTCGCGGTACGACCGCTTCAGCGCCGAGCTGCTGACCACCCCGCCGAGCCCGGCCCGCCCGTGCGCCCAGTGACCGATGGCCTCCAGCCACGGCCACCTGTCGGCGTCCTCGAGCGGGATCCCGGCCGACATCTTGTCGATGTTGGCCTTGGGGTGGAAGTCGTCGCCCTCGGCGTACGGGACGCCCAGCCGGGCGGCGAGCAGAGGACCGATCGTGGTCTTGCCCGTCCCGGCGACGCCCATCACGACGACGACCTGGGGGGTGCGCATGACTGCCTCGCTGTCTTCCTCGACATCCGACGCCGACGTCCGGCGTCGCCACACTGAAACCCATTAGGTACGACGAATTCAAGAGTGCGTGACATATAAGTCTGACTTTTTGGCTCTGTGATCCACGCCGTACGCTGAGTGCATGAGCACACCGGGCCGGGGGCTGCACGGCCATGTACTGGACACCCTCGGTCCCGCGATCACCGCGGGCGAGTACCCGCCGGGCAGCGTTCTGCGAACCGACGAGCTGGCACAGCACTTCGAGGTGTCACGTTCCGTGATGCGGGAGGCGGTCCGGGTGCTGGAGTCCATGCACCTGGTCGAGTCCCGTCGCCGGGTGGGCGTGACCGTCCGCCCCAAGGCCGAGTGGAACGTCTACGACCCGCAGGTCATCCGCTGGCGCCTCGCGGGCGCCGACCGCCCGCACCAGCTGCGCTCCCTGACCGTGCTGCGCTCGGCGGTCGAGCCGGTGGCGGCGGGCCTGACCGCGAAGAACGCCACGGCCGAGCAGTGCGCCGAACTCACCGAGTGCGCGCTGGGTATGGTGTCCAACTCACGCGGCCACCGGCTGGAGGAGTATCTGGTCCACGACATCGCCTTCCACCGGGTCATCCTCACGGCCTCGGGCAACGAGATGTTCGCCCGCCTCGGCGACGTCGTCGCGGAGGTGCTGGCCGGGCGCACCCATCACGAGGTGATGTTCGAGGACCCCGACCCGGCTGCGGTGACCCTGCACGTGCAGGTCGCGGAGGCGGTACGCGCGGGTGACGCCGCCCGCGCCGAAGAGCTGACCCGCGAGATCACCGTGGGCGCCCTCCATGAACTGGACATCCTGGCGCCCTAGTCGGCGTGACCGGCAGCCGACGTACCACGACGTCCTGACGTCCTAGTCGAGGATGTCCCCGTCGACGTACACCCACGCCCCGTCCACCCGCTCGAACCGGCTGCGCTCGTGCAGCGAGCCGCCGCGGTAGGAGGCGCGGAACGTCACGGTGCCGGTGGTGTGGAAGGCGGACCCGTCGGTGCTGCCGAGGATCTCCAGCCCCGTCCACTCCATGCCGGGGTCCAGATCCAGCCGCTCCGGCCGGGTCCGGGGATGCCACGTCCGCATCAGATACCCCGTGTCCCCCTTCACGAACGCGCTGTACCGCGACCGCATCAGCGCTTCGGCGGTCGGCGCAGCGGCCGACCCCGAGTGGAAGCGGCCGCAGCAGGCGTCGTAGGACTCGGGTCGGCCGCAGGGGCAGGTGCGCGTGGTCATGGCCCATATTCTGCCCGTGACCGGGGAGGCGCGGGCCGCCTGTGCGGTGCACAGTGGAAGAGGAGACGCGCCGGTGCGTCCCGTTGCCTCGCAGCGCAGTGAGGAGAGACGGACGATGACTCGACCCGTGAGCAACCGTCCTCCGTCCGTCAAGGAATGGCGGCTGAACCTGTACCTGTCCGAACACGACCCGGACACCACGGCCCGGATCATCCTGGACACCGGGGACAACGTCCTGGAGAGCCACGCGGAGGCCCGCAGGAGCCCCTACGACACGGCGGTGCCCGAGATCGGTGACGAACTCGCGGCCGGTCGTGCGCTGATCGCCATGGGCCGTCTGCTGCTGCGCGCGGCCTCGGGCGACATGAAGGAGATGGGTGCGACCGAGATGGACACTCCCGCGCCCCTCTGGCCGACCGAGGGATGACGGAGCCCTGCCGTGTTCTTCACCGACCGAATCGAGGCGGGGCGGCTGTTGGGCGCCCGCCTCGAGTACCTGAGGGGTCAGGACGTCGTGGTGCTGGGGCTGCCGCGCGGCGGGGTGCCGGTCGGCGCGGCGGTCGCCGAGGCGCTCGACGCGCCGCTCGACGTCTGCCTGGTGCGCAAGCTGGGCGTGCCCGACCAGCCGGAGCTGGGCATGGGCGCGATCGGCGAGGGCGGCGTACGGGTGATCAACGAGGAGGTGCTGCGCCTCACCGGTGTCGGCGAGGCGGCGCTGGACCGGGTCGAGAGACACGAGCGCGAGGTGCTCGAACAGCGGGCCGCCCGCTACCGGGGCGACCGCACCCCCGTCTCCGTCGCCGGCCGGACCGTCGTGGTCGTCGACGACGGTGTGGCCACCGGCTCGACCGCGCGGGCGGCCTGCCGGATCGCCCGGGCCCGGGGCGCGGCGCGGATCGTGCTGGCGGTCCCCGTGGCACCACGGGACTTCGCCCGGCGGCTCGGCGGGGACGCCGACGAACTGGTCTGCCTCGACACCCCGGACGACTTCTTCGCGATCGGCCAGTTCTACGTCGACTTCACCCAGACCGGCGACGACGAGGTCATGGCCTGTCTGCGGCAGGCGGCCAGGCGCCACGACCGCTTCGCCGGCACCGGCGCGGAGGACCGCGAGGTGGAGGTCGCGGCCGGTGCCGTACGGCTGCGCGGACGGCTCACCCTGCCCGAGGGCGCGACCGGGGTCGTCGCCTTCGCCCACGGCAGCGGCAGCAGCCGGCACAGCCCGCGCAACCGTTTCGTGGCCGAGGGACTGAACAGGGCCGGCCTCGGCACCCTGCTGTTCGACCTGCTCACCGAGGCCGAGGAGCGCGACCGGGCCAACGTGTTCGACATCGGGCTGCTGGCCGGGCGGCTGTCCGGTGCCACGGCCTGGCTGCGCGAGGAACCCGACGTGGAAGGGCTCGCCGTCGGCTACTTCGGCGCCAGCACCGGCGCGGCCGCCGCCTTGTGGGCCGCCACCGAACCGTCGGCACGCCCGGCCGCGGTCGTCTCCCGCGGTGGCCGGCCCGACCTCGCCGGGCCTCGGCTGCCCGAGGTGACGGCGCCGACGCTGCTCATCGTGGGCGGTGCCGACCTCCAGGTGCTCGGTCTCAACCGGGAGGCACAGGCGCAACTGCGGTGCGAGAACCGGCTCGAGGTGGTTCCCGGCGCCACGCATCTGTTCGAGGAGCCCGGCACGCTGGAGCGCGTGACCGAGCTGGCCCGCGACTGGTTCACCGACCACATGGCACCCGCGCACGTGTAGGTGGGGATCATGCCCGAGGGGCTCGTCACGCTGTTCCTCGCCGGAGACGTCATGCTCGGCCGGGGCGTCGACCAGATCCTCCCGCACCCCGGTGACCCCGCCCTGCGGGAGTCCTACGTGCACGACGCCCGCGGCTACGTGGCCCTGGCGGAGTCGGCGAACGGTCCGGTGCCGCGGCCGGTCGACCCGTCCTGGCCCTGGGGCGAGGCCCTGCCGGTGCTGGACCGTGCCGCGCCCGACGTGCGGGTGATCAACCTGGAGACGGCCGTGACCCGGGACGGCGACTTCGCGCCGGGCAAGGGAGTCCACTACCGGATGAACCCGGCCAACCTGCCCTGTCTGGCGGCGGCGCGCCCCGACGTCTGCGTGCTCGCCAACAACCACGTGCTCGACTTCGGGCCGCTGGGCCTCGCGGAGACGCTGGACTCCCTGGCGGCGGCCGGGCTGCGGGTCGCGGGTGCGGGTCGGGACGAGGTCGCGGCCTGGCGGCCGGCGGCCGTACCGCTGCGGGCGGGCGGACGGGTGCTGGTCTTCTCCTTCGGGATGCCGTCCAGCGGAATCCCGCACAGCTGGGCCGCCGGTGCCGAGCGGTCCGGAGTGGCCCTGGTCGCCGCGCCGACCGAGGGCGCCGCGGCCGCCTTCGCCGACCGGCTGCGGCAGCTCGGCCGGCCGGACGACATCGTGGTCGCCTCCGTCCACTGGGGCTCCAACTGGGGATACGGCGTCTCGCGCGCCGATGTCCGCTTCGCCCACGCGCTCGTCGACGCCGGCGTGGACGTCGTCCACGGCCATTCCTCGCACCACCCGCGTCCGCTGGAGGTGTACCGGGACAAGCTCGTGCTGTACGGCTGCGGCGACCTCGTCGACGACTACGAGGGCATCGGCGGCTACGAGCGCTACCGGGACGACCTGCGGCTGCTGTACCTGGCCTCGCTCGAACCCGGCACGGGCCGGCTGACCTGCCTGCGGATGGTGCCGCTCCAGGCGCGCCGGATGCGCCTGGAGCACGCGTCGGCCGAGGACACCGCGTGGCTGCGCGCCGCCCTCGACCGGTGCAGCCGTGACCTCGGCACCCGGGTCGAACAGGGGGACGACGGCACGCTCACGGTCCGGTCCCTGCGGTGAATGGGGAGCTCAGGTCCGCCCGCTCTTGCGCAGGAACTTGCGCAGGCGGGTCAGGGGCCAGGTGTTGATCACGTCGTCCTTGGTGAGCCAGCCGCGCTGTGCGGTGGCGACGCCGTAGCGCAGCTGGGCGAGGTGGAGGACGGAGTGGGCGTCGGTGTTCACCGCGAACTTCACTCCGTGCTGCCGGGCCCGCAGGATGTCCTCGTCGCGCAGGTCCAGCCGGTCGGGCTGGGCGTTGACCTCCAGCGCGGTGCCGTTGCGGGCGCAGGCGGCGAACACCTCGTCCCAGTCGGCGTCGACGCCCGGCCGTTTGCCGATGAGCCGGGTGGTCGGGTGGCCGATGACGTTCACGTAGGGGTTCTCGCAGGCCCGCAGGAGCCTCCGGGTCATCGCCTTGGGGTTCAGGTCGAAGTGGGAGTGCAGGGAGGCCACGCACAGGTCGAATCCGGCCAGGAAGTCGTCCGGCCAGTCCACGTCGCCGTCGGGGCCGATGTTCAGCTCCGTGCCGTGCAGCAGCCGCATCCTGCCCAAGGTGCCGTCCAGTTCCCGCAGTTGCTCACGCTGGGCGAGGACCTTCTCGTCGGTCATGCGCTGCATGTACAGGTTGGGCGCGTGGTCGGTGACCGCGTAGTAGGCGTAGCCGCGTGCGGCGGCGGCCTCCAGCATCGTCTCCAGCGGTGCGAGGCCGTCGGTGAGGTCGGTGTGGGTGTGCAGGTCGCCGCGGATGTCCCGCTCGGTCAGCACCTCGGGCAGCTCACCGCGCAGGGCCGCCTCGATCTCTCCCCGGTCCTCCCGCAGCGTCGGCGGGATCCAGGGCAGGCCGAGCCGGTCGTACACCTCCTCCTCGGTTCGGGAGGCCAGCGACTTCCCGCTCTCGGCGTCGAACAGGCCGTACTCGGAGAGCTTGAGCCCCTGGTGGACGGCGATGGTGCGGGTGCGGATGTTGTGCGCCTTGGAGCCGGTGAAGTACTGCAGTCCGGCGCCCCATGAGTCGGGCGGCAGCACCCGCAGGTCCACCTGGACGCCCTTGTGGGTGCGGACCGACGTCTTCTTCTCGCCGTGGGCGATCACCTCCGCGGTCGACGGCAGCGAGACGAGGGCGTCCATGAAGGGCCCGGACCGGTTGGCCGCGACGAGGATGTCGATGTCGCCGACGGTCTCCCTCATGCGCCGCAACGATCCGGCGTAGGTGCAGCGCTTGCAGCCGGTCACCGCGGACAGTTCGGCGACGATCTCCTCGGCGGTGTCGAGGGCCAGGTGGACGGGGATGCGGCCGCCCGCCTGCCGCAGCAGCTGGATCCCGTGCAGGATGTTCTCCTGCGTCTTCTCGCCGAACCCCTTCACATCGGCCAGCGCGTCCGCCTCGATGGCCGCGGCCAGTTCGTCCACCGAGGAGATGTGCAGGTCCTGGTAGAGCCGCAGTGCCTTCTTCGGGCCGAGCGTGGGGATGGTGATCAGCTGCCGTACCCCGGCGGGGATCTTCGCCCGGCGCTCCTCGACCACGGCCATCATGCCGGTGCGCAGGTACTCGACCACCTTCTCGGCGATCGACTTGCCCACGTTCGGGATCTCCTTCAGGCCGTTGACGTCCAGATGGGAGATGTCGGCGGGATGGCCGCCGATGGCACGCGCGGCCTTCTCGTAGGCGCGCGCCTTGAAGGCGTCGCCTCCCGTGATGGCGATGAGGTCCGCGTACTCCCGCAGGAGCGCCTCGACCTCTTCATTGGGCCGGGCCACCCTTCAAGTCTAGGAAGACGACCTCCAGGTCGTCCTCACGGACGCCACAGGGGGTGCTCCCGCTTCGCCCACTCTCTGCTCACCGACCCGGTCCGCAGTCCCCGGCGTGCCTCCGGGTTCCCCAGCGCCATGCCGATGTGGCCGGCCAGGACCACGCCGATGGTCAGCGCCAGCCAGTCGTGGACGAAGGTCGCCGAGGTGCGCCACATCAGCGGGGTGAGGTGGGTGAACCACATCATCAGGCCGGTGCCGAGCATGACCAGGGTGGCCCCGGCGATCCAGGCCGCGTAGACCTTCTGGCCCGCGTTGAACTTGCCCGCCGGACGCGAGGAGTGGCGCTTGTCGTGTACGAGCACGGCGCGCAGCCACACGCGGTCGTGGGGGCCGAAGCGGTTGAGGAAGCGCAGGTCGGCGCGGAAGGCCCGGGAGGCCAGGCCGAGGAGGACGGGGACGGGCAGGGCCAGCCCGGCGCACTCGTGGACGCGGACGACCAGTTCGCGGCGCCCGACGAGCACGGCGAGCTGCGGGATGTAGAGGCAGGCCGCGGTCACCACGCACACGCCCATCAGGGCGGCCGTGGTGCGGTGCACCCACCGTTCGGCCCGGCTGAAGCGGCGGACGCGGGCGCTCGGCGGGGCCGGGGTCTCAGCTCGTAGGCTCATCGGTCCGTCCGTTCGAGCGGCCGACCCAGGCGTCGACGTCGTAGCCGAGCTTCTCCCAGTAACCCGGGCGGACCTCGTCGGTCACGGTGATGCCGGAGAGCCACTTGGCCGACTTGTAGAAGTACATGGGGGCGACGTAGAGCCGGACCGGGCCGCCGTGGTCGTGGCCGATGTCCTTGTCCTGCATACGCAGGGCGACCAGGACGTCCGGACGGCGGGCCTGGTCGAGGGTGAGGCTCTCGGTGTAGGCGCCGTCGAAGCAGGTGAAGCGGATGGCCTTGCCGCCGGCCCGGACACCCGCGGCGTCCAGCAGGTGGGAGAGGCGTACGCCCTCGAAGGGGGTGCCCGGGACCCGCCAGCCGGTGACGCACTGGACGTCCTTGACCAGCCGGGTCTGCGGCAGGGCGTGCAGGTCGGCGAGGGTGTAGGTGCGCGGGTGGTCGACCAGCCCGTCGACGGTGAGCCGGTAGTCGGCGGGGCCCCTGTGCGGGACGGACGCGGCGACCGAGTAGTAGCGGAAGCCGCCGCCGTTGGGCAGCAGGCCGGTCAGGCCCGTGGGGTCCTTGCCGGAGACGCTGCCGAGGAAGCCCTCCAGGCCCCGTTGCAGCACCGGTGCGGCGGCGACGCCGAGGGCGCCCAGGCCGAGGGTGCCGAGGAAGACACGGCGGCCGATCGGCCTGCCCTCCGGTTCCTCCGTTGGTTCAGGGTTCACGTAGTCATTCGAGCACTTCCGGCCCTCCCGGGCCAGGGAGTCGGGTCACAGGTCAGACTTCCGTAATCACTTCTCACCTACACCTCGGGCAGCGGCCTGCCCAGTGCGCGGTGGCGGGCGGTGCGGAAGGCCTGCCAGGCGTCGCGGTGCGGGTAGGACCAGGGGGCCCGGGTGGCGTGCCGGCCGATGCGCTGGAAGAGGGCCGCCGCCTCGGCCGGGCGGCCGGCGCAGGACATGGCGAACGCCAGGTGGTTGAGGTCGGTGTGGCGGCGGGGGTGGTCGTCGTGCTCCCACTCCAGCCACCAGTCGAAGGCCGCGCGCAGGATCCGGCGGGCCCGGGGGCCCGCCCAGTGCCCGGAGCCGACCGGGTCGGCGGGGGCCAGTCCGGTGGCGGCCAGGACCCGGTAGCGCTCGGCGTACGCGACCACCGGCAGGACGGCCAGCGGGGAGTCGGCGGGGGCCTCGGCGGCGGCCAGCTCGGCGAGGTCGTACACCTCGTGGGACTCGGCCCGGCCGCCCTGCGGCCGCTCGGCGAGCCGGGCGACCAGCAGGTGGTGTCCGTGGTGGTGCTCGGGATGCCGCTCGCGCAGTTCCGCGAACGTGCGCAGCACCTCGTTCTCCGGGCCCCGGGTGCGGGCCAGCAGGAGCAGGCCGAGCCAGGGGGTGGGGTCGGCGGGGGTGAGCGCGGCGGCGGTGCGGCAGGCCTCGCGGGCCCGGTCGGCGTCGTCCTTGCCGCGCAGGGTGCGCTGGACCAGGGCGAGGGCGTGCAGGGTGGCGGCGTCGGCGGAGCCGGGTTCGGCGAGCAGCCACTCGTGGGACCAGGCGGCGGCGTACGGCTCCGCGGCGAGCACGGTGGCCCGGTGACCCCGCCGGTCCCAGTCGTCGCCGGTGTGCAGCAGCAACGAGCGGGCGACCTGCCAGCGGCCCTGGGCCAACGCGGCCCGGGCGGCGCGGAGCTCGGCGTCGCCGAGCGCCTCGTCGAAGGCAGCTTCTAACGCACCGGAGTCGTCCGGGGCGGTGTCGCCGGACTGGTCCGTGGGGGCCCGGCGAGCGCCGAGCAGAGGCGGGAGTGGGGTCACCGCAGGACTTCCTGTTTCTCGGGCTGCCATCGACCGATCACGCACAGCAAACCCTCAGCCAAGGTTTGCGTCAAGCGGAACCCGGATGTTACTGCGTTCAACTAACTTACGAGTAGGGGGACTTGAGCCACGGACACCCAGATTGCGAGGTGCGCGGGCGAGGTGCGGGCGCTTTTCTGTGGCGTACGCCATGGCGCCGCAGGCCCGCTCGGCGGAGCATCGTGACCCGTCAACCGCCCGGTTCCGGGCACTCTCCGGGGCGATGCGGCCCCGGGAGCGCTACAGTCGGCCACTACGCGTCCGTGGTCCGGCCGGATGATCGAGGTACGCAGCGTGTCCGTTCTGGTTCTCCTTCTCGCCGTGAGCGCGGCCTGCTGCGTCGGCTTCGGATTCGTACTCCAGCAGAACGCCGCCCAGAAGGCACCCCTCGGCGACTTCCTGTCGTTCCGGCTGCTGCTCGACCTGATGCGGGTGCCGCGCTGGCTCGGCGGCATCGCCCTGATGGTGGCCGGCATGGTGCTGGGCGCCGTCGCTCTGGGCAAGGGCGAGATCTCCCTGGTCGAGCCGCTGCTCGCCACGAACCTGCTGTTCGCGCTCGCCCTCTCCCGCCACCAGACCAGGCAGTCCCTGGGCCGCCAGGGCTGGACCGGTCTCGCGCTGCTCGCGGGCGGCGTGACCGCGTTCATCATGGCGGGCGAGCCGCGCGGTGGCAGCGCGGTCGCCGACCCGGTGCGGCACTGGCTGATCATCGGCGCCATGCTCGGCGCGGCCATGGTGCTCACGACGTACGCCAAGCGCTCCCGGCTGAGCTGGGGTCCGGTGCTGCTGGCCACCGCCGCCGGGCTGCTGTACGGCGTGCAGGACGCGCTGACCCGGGTGAGCGGCACCCGCTTCGCCGAGGGCGGCTTCACGGAGCTGTTCACCGGCTGGCAGCCCTACGGTGTGCTCGCCCTCGGCGTCAGCGGTCTCGTCCTGGTGCAGAGCGCCTTCGAGACGGCTCCGCTGCGCATGTCCCTGCCCGCGCTCACCGCGGCCCAGCCACTCGCCGGCATCCTGTGCGGGGTGGGCTTCCTCGGCGACCGGCTGCACACCGACACCGGGGCGCTGGCCTGGGAGGCGGCGGGGCTCGCGGCGATCGTCGCGGGCATCGTGCTGCTCGGGCTGCACCCGGCCATGCCGTGCGGCACGGAGGCGGAGCCCGCGAGGAACCTCCAGGCACGCTGAGCCGGCCGCGCGGGCCCTGCTTGGATACGGGCATGAACCCTGCTGACGAGATCCTCGACATCGTCGACGAGCACGACCGGGTCGTCGCCCAGGTCGCACGCGGCGAGGCGTACGCCCGGGGCCTGCGCCACCGGTGCGTCTTCATCCAGGCCCGGGACGCGGCCGGGCGGCTCTTCGTCCACCGCCGCACCGCGACCAAGCTGGTGTTCCCCGCCCGCTACGACATGTTCGTCGGCGGGGTCGTGGGAGCCGGCGAGTCCTACGACGAGGCGGCGCTTCGGGAGGCGGAGGAGGAGCTGGGGGTGACCGGCCTGCCCCGGCCGGCCTTCCTCTTCAAGTTCCTGTACGACGACGGGGCCGGGAACAGCTGGTGGTCGGCGGTGTACGAGGTGCGGTGCGACCTTCCGGTACGGCCCCAGGCGGAGGAGGTCCAGTGGTACGACTTCCTGCCCGAGGACGAGGTGGAGCGGCGGCTCGGCGAGTGGGAGTGGGTGCCGGACGGACTGGCGGCGTACGAGCGCCTGAGGGCGTTCCGTGCCGCCCGCTGAAGCCCCGGTAGGGTCCTGCGCGTGATCGAATTCGTGCGGAACGTCCGGCTCTGGTTCGCCCCGGAACAGGTGCGGGAAGAGGGCAACACCCCCGACTACCGGTTCTCGCTGGCCAACGAGCGCACGTTCCTGGCCTGGCTGCGCACCGCGCTCGCGCTGATCGGCGGCGGCTTCGCGGTGGACCAGTTCCTGCCGGACCTGCGCTGGGCCTGGCGGGTCGGCCTGGCGCTCGCGCTGCTCGGCGCCGGCGTGCTGTGCTCGCTGCGTGCGGTGAACCACTGGGTGCGCTGCGAGCGGGCGATGCGGCGGGGCGAGGATCTGCCGACGTCCCGTTTCCCGGCGGTGCTGAGCCTGGTGATCGCGGTGGTGGCGGTCGCGATGGTCCTGGTGGTGCTGGTCGGATGGGAGGGGTGAGCACCGAGGCCCGGGATCCCGGGCTGCAGCCGGAGCGCACCCGGCTGGCCTGGCGGCGTACGACACTGTCGAGCACCGTGGCCGCCGTCCTCGCCGTGAAGACCACGCTGCACGGCGGGGCCACGGCGGTCGGCGTCGTCCTGTGCGCCCTGTGCTGTGCGCTCTGGCTGGGCTTCCTGTGGGTGGCCCACCACCGGATCCGCGCGCTCGCGGCCGGCCCGCGCCCGGCCGCGCTGGCACCCCGGCACGCGACGGCGGCGGTGTTGTGCACGGTGGCGATGGCGGCGTGCGCGGCCGCAATCGTGTTCTAGGCGGCACCTTCTCCTTCTGGTCCTAGTGGTTCGGGGCGGTGCCTTCCTCGGTCTCCCAGTCCACCGTGACCACGATCTTGCCCCGGGTGCGTCCCTCCTGGCTCAGCCGGTGCGCGTCCGCCGCCCGCTCCAGCGGGAAGGTCTCCTGGACGTGCACGGACACGGCTCCCTGTTCGGCCAGTTCGGTCAGGCGGGTCAGGTCCTCGGCGTCGGGGCGGACGAAGCAGTACCGGCCGCCGTAGGCCAGCGCCTCGGCGTCGGCGATGGACGCCAGCCGACCCTCGGGGGCGAGCAGATTGGCGGAGGTCTTCAGCGTGTCGCCGCCGACGGTGTCGAAGACCGCGTCCACGCCCTCGGGAGCCAGTCCGCGCACCCGTTCGGCCAGGCCCTCGCCGTAGGCGACCGGCTCGCCGCCGAGGCTCCGTACGAAGTCGTGGTTGCGCTCGCTCGCCGTGCCGATCATCCGGGCGCCCAGGTGGGCGCCGATCTGGACGGCCAGCGAGCCGACCCCGCCGGCCGCCGCGTGCACCAGCACGGTCTCACCGCGCTTGATCTCCAGCGCCTTCACGAGGACCTGGTAGGCGGTGAGCCCGGCCAGCGGCAGCCCGGCGGCCTCCTCGAAGGACAGGTTGCGCGGCTTGCGGGCGAGTGTGCGCACGGGCGCGGCGACGTACTCGGCGAAGGTGCCCCGGGACAGGAAGTCCTCGCGGACGTAGCCGATCACCTCGTCGCCGACGGAGAACTCCGTCACGGCGACACCGGGCTGCACCACCACGCCGCTCACGTCCCAGCCCGGGACGACCGGGAAGACGGCGTCCAGGACTGGGTCGAGGTAGCCCTCGCGGCACTTCCAGTCGACCGGGTTGACCGCCGCCGCGCGCACCTTGACCAGCACCTGGTCGGGGCCGACCTTCGGGTCGCGCACCTCCCCGAACTCCAGCACCTCGGGTCCGCCGTAGCGGCTGTAGCTGATGCCCTTCATGCCCTCGACCCTCCGGGGTACTCGCACGCCACGCAACCTGTATGTCCAGATATGCACCGTTCGCGCGTAGCCTGTCGGACGTCACCGTTCCGTACCCCTCGAAGGCGAACACATGACCACCCTCCACCAGGAACACACCGAGCACGGCACCCACAGCCACGGCCCGGGCTGCGGGCACACCGCCGTCCAGCACCTCGACCACCTCGACTACGCACACGACGGCCATCTGCACCGCGAGCACGGCGGCCACTGGGACGAGTGCGAACCGGCCGGCCACACCGAGCACGAGGGCCACGAGCACGTGCACCACGAGGAGTGCGGGCACACCCAGGTGCAGCACGGCGACCACGTCGACTACCTGCACGACGGACACCGGCACGCCGAGCACGGGGACCACTGGGACGACCACTGACCCGTATCGCGGAACGGCCGACGGCTCCCCGGGCAGCGCGCGGGGAGCCGTCGGCCTATCGTGGCTCCGGTCACGTTTCTCGCCACGTTCGGCGTAGGCACTGGACGGCATACCGACCGGTCGGCATCATAAGTCGGGTCCAGTTCACCCGTTCGTAGGAGTGATGTATGAGCGCCGACCACCCGCCCGGACTCGATCTCGACCGGCTGCGCGGCCTGCTCGACCGTGAGCGGCCCGGTCTGGTGAACGGCCCGCTGACCGGCCGGCTGATCGAGGGCGGACGGTCGAACCTCACCTACGCGCTCTCCGACGGCACCTCGAAGTGGGTCGTGCGGCGCCCGCCGCTCGGCCACGTCCTGGCCACCGCGCACGACATGAAGCGCGAGCACCGGGTGATCAGCGCGCTCCACCCGACGGACGTGCCGGTCCCCCGCCCGGTGCTGCTGTGCGAGGACGAGGAGGTGCTCGGGGCGCCGTTCTACGTCATGGAGTTCGTCGAGGGCACCCCGTACCGCACCGCGGACCAGCTCGCCCCGCTGGGCGAGGAGCGTACCCGGAACGCGGTGCTGTCCCTGGTGGACACGCTGGTCGAACTGCACGCGGTGGACCCCGCCGAGGTGGGCCTGGGCGACTTCGGCCGGCCCGAGGGTTTCCTGGACCGGCAGCTGCGCCGCTGGGGCAAGCAGCTGGACGCCTCCCGCAACCGCGAGCTGGCCGGCATCGACGAGCTGCACGCGGCACTGGGACGTGCCCTGCCCACCTCCCCCGCGCCCGCAGTCGTGCACGGCGACTACCGCCTGGACAACGTCCTGATCGGCGACGACGACAAGATCAAGGCGATCCTCGACTGGGAGATGTCGACCCTCGGCGACCCGCTGACCGACCTGGGCCTGCTGGTGATGTACAGCCAGCCGCTCGGGATGCCCCAGTCGCCGGTGTCCACGACCGCCGAGGCCCCGGGGCACCCGTCCCCGCAGGAGCTGATCGAGCGGTACGCGGCGCGCTCGGGCCGGGACGTCTCCACCGTCTCCTGGTACACGGCGTTCGCCTGGTTCAAGCTCGCCGTGATCCTGGAGGGCATCCACTACCGGTACACGCTCGGCCAGACGGTCGGGCGCGGCTTCGACCGCATCGGCGAACTCGTGCCCGTCTTCATCGACCACGGACTGACCACTCTTCAGGAAGGCTGACCGGACATGGACTTCGCGTTCGACGCGCGCACGGAGGAACTGCGCGCCAAGCTGCTCGCCTTCATGGACGAGCACGTCTATCCGGCGGAGGCGGTGGCCGAGGAGCAGCGGGCCGCGCTGGCCTCGCCCTGGGACACGCCGGCCGTGGTCGAGGAGCTGAAGGCGGAGGCGCGCAGGCAGGGCCTGTGGAACCTCTTCCTGCCGGACGCCGGGTACGGCGCCGGGCTGACGAACCTCCAGTACGCGCCGCTCGCCGAGATCACCGGCCGCTCCCCGCACCTCGCGCCGACGGCGACGAACTGCGCCGCGCCCGACACCGGGAACATGGAGGTGCTGGCGCAGTTCGGCAACGAGCAGCAGAAGAAGCAGTGGCTGGAGCCGCTGCTCGCCGGTGAGATCCGCTCGGCGTTCGCGATGACCGAGCCGGACGTGGCCTCGTCCGACGCCACGAACATCACCACGCTCATCGAGCGAGCCTCCGACGGCACGGACGAGTACGTCGTCACCGGCCGCAAGTGGTACATCTCCGGGGCGATGAACCCCGACTGCAAGATCTTCATCGTCATGGGCAAGACGGACCCGGACGGGGCGGACATCCGGCGCCAGCAGTCGATGATCCTGGTCCCGCGCGACACCCCGGGCGTGACGGTCAAGCGCGCGATGCAGGTCTTCGGTTACGAGGACCACTCCCACGGTGGCCACGCCGAGGTGATCTTCGACCACGCGCGCGTGCCGGCGTCGAACCTCATCGGTGAGGAGGGCGGCGGCTTCGCCATCGCCCAGGCCCGGCTCGGGCCGGGCCGGATCCACCACTGCATGCGGCTGATCGGCATGGCCGAGCGCGCGATCGAGCTGATGTGCAGGCGGGCCGTCTCACGCACCGCCTTCGGCAAGGCGCTGGCCCAGCAGGGTGTCGTCCAGAACTGGATCGCCGACGCCCGGGTCACCGTCGAGCAGCTGCGGCTGCTGGTGCTGAAGACGGCCTGGCTGATGGACACCGTCGGCAACAAGGGCGCCCACACGGAGATCCAGGCCATCAAGATCGCCACCCCGCGCGCGGTGGTCGGCATCCTGGACCGGGCCATCCAGCTGCACGGCGCGGGCGGTGTGAGCCAGGACTTCCCGCTGGCCGAGCTGTACGCGAGCGCCCGCACCCTGATGCTGGCCGACGGCCCGGACGAGGTGCACCAGCGGTCGCTGGCGCGGCGGGAGCTGAAGAAGTACCTCTAGGGAGCGTGCACAAGGGGCGGCCGCCATGAAGGCGACCGCCCCTTACAGGTATCTCTACGCTGCTACGGCCGCAGCGCCCGCAGCAGCAGGTCGGCGAGGTGGTCGGCGACCTGCTGGGGGGTGAGGGGGCCGTCGGGGCGGTACCAGGTTGACAGGTGGTGGACCGAGCCGAAGTGGTAGTCCACGACCAGGTCGGCGGGGGTCGCCGTGGAGAAGACGCCCTCGCGCTGGCCCTCCTCGATGAGCGCGCGGAAGCGCTCGTGGTAGCGCCGGCGCTCGGCGCGCACCTGCTTGTTCTTCTCCGGGCTCAGGTGGTGCATGGAGCGGAAGAAGATCATCGCGTCGTCGAGGTTCTCGATCGTCGTGACGACGACGTCCGCGGCCGCGCCCCTGAGCCGTTTTTCCACGGGCGCGTCCATGCTGGCGAAATGGTCCAGCCGCTCCTGCTGGACGCGCAGCACGCGCGCGTACACCTCGTGCAGGAGGTCGTCCTTGGAGCCGAAGTAGTGGTACAGCGCCCCCTTGGTGACGCCGGCCGCCTCCACGATCTCCTGCACCGAGGTGCGGTCGTAGCCCTGCTCGGCGAAGAGGCGGGTGGCGGCGTTCAGCAGCCGCTGCGGAACGGGCGTCCCGTCTCCGTCCGTCGTCCTGGGCACTGCCGCCACCTGCCTTTCCGTCGTTACTGCTGATTGTCGTGGGCGCGGGAACGCAGTTCCCGACGGAGGATCTTCCCACTCGTCGTCTTGGGCAAGTCGGGCAGGATCTCCACCTGGCGCGGGTACTTGTAGGCAGCCAGTCTCTCCTTGCAGTACACCGCGAGTTCATCCGGGTCCGCCTCGGTGCCCGGACGGAGGCTGATGTAGGCCTTGACGGTCTCCCCGCGGTAGCCGTCGGGGACGCCCACGACGGCGGCCTCGCGCACCGCCGGATGGGTGTAGAGGACGTCCTCGACCTCGCGCGGCCACACCTTGAAGCCGGACGCGTTGATCATGTCCTTCTTGCGGTCGACGACGTAGAGCCAGCCCTGTGCGTCCATGAAGCCGATGTCGCCGGTGCGCAGCTCCCCGTCCGGGAAGGTCTCGGCGGTGGCCTCGGCACGTCGCCAGTAGCCGGGGACGACCTGGGGCCCGCGGACGACGATCTCGCCCTGTTCGCCGAAGGGGACCTCCTCGCCCTGCTCGTCCAGGATGCGCACGAGGGTGTCGGCGCCGGGCACGCCCACTGCGAGCGTCCCGGAGGCCGGATCGACGGGCGACTCCAGTCCGGGCGGGACGGCCGCGGCGGCCCCGCTGCACTCGGTGAGCCCGTAGCCGGTGCGGATGTACGGACCGCACCGGGCGCGGAACTTCTCCACCAGGGCGGGCGGCACGGGGGCGCCGCCCGAGGCGATGCACACGAAGGAGGTGAAGTGCTCCGAGGTGACGTCCGGGTGGGCGGCCAGCGCCATGTAGGCGGTGGACGGGCCGACGGTGTACTGCGGCCGGTGCTCGGCGAACGCGTCCAGGACAACGCCAGGCTCGAAGCGGTAGGCGAGCACCAGCGTGCCCGCGCTGGTGAGGCAGGACGCGAACTCGCTGACCATCCCGGTGATGTGGAACAGGGGTGCGAGCGCGAAGTAGACGGGTGCCTCCGGCAGGGCCAGCCCGGTCCGCTGCCGCTCGGCGTTGTGCATGATGTTGCCGTGTGTGTTGGTGGCGCCCTTCGGGGTGCCGCTGGTGCCCGAGGTGTAGCTGATCAGCGCGATGTCGCCGGGCAGCGGATCGCGGCCCTCGGGCGCCGTGCCGCCCTGCCGCGCGACGGCCACGAGATCGTCGGCGTCGGGGGCCTGGGGCAGCCGTTCGAAGGCGAGCACGCGCGCGTCGTCCCGCGTCTGGAAGTCCAGCTCGCACGCGGTGAGCACGATCCGCACCGGCGAGTCGGCGGCCGTGTCCCGCAGATACGACTCCCAGGCCCGGTCGGAGCAGATCAGCGCGGCGACCTCGCCGTCCCGCAGCACGTGGGCGACCTCGGCCGACTTGTACATGGGGTTGACCGGCACGACGGTCGCGCCCGCCTTCCAGGCGCCGAGGACGGCCAGGACGAAGTGCGGGGAGTTCTGCAGCAGGACGGCGACCCGGTCGCCGCGCTCCAGACCGCGCCCGGCGAGGTGGGCGGCCACCGAGTCGCTCAGCTCGTCGACCTCGCGGTAGCTCAGCCGGGCGTCGAAGTAGGCGAGGAAGGTCCGCTCGGAGGCGTCGGCGACGGCCGCGCGCAGGGCGTGCACGAGCGAGTCGGCGGGGTCGACCGGCCCGCGCTGGACCTCGTTGAGCAGGGCCAGCCAGGGCCGCGCCGCGTACGGCGAGGCGCTCACCGGGTGGCCTCCCACTTCTGCTGGAGGTGGTTCATGCCGGCGAGCCAGCGGTCGGGGGTGGCGGCCCGCGCCTGGTAGTACTCGGCGACCTCGGGGTGCGGCAGGATCAGGAAGCGGTCCTCCGCGATGCCCTGGAACAGCGCCTCGGCGACCGCCTCCGGCTCGATCGCGGTCGGCTGCAGCACCAGGTCGCCCGCGCTGCCGGTGGCGGCCAGCATGTCGGTGCGGACGCCCTGCGGGCAGATGGCGTGGACCTTGACGCCCCGGTGGCCGTAGGTCAGCGACAGCCACTCGGCGAAGGCCAGCGCGCCGTGCTTGGTGACGGCGTAGGAGGGGGCGCCGATCATGGTAAGGAGTCCGGCGGCCGACACGGTGGAGACGAACCGTCCACGCCCGCGCTCCAGCCAGTCCGGCAGCAGCGCGTGGGCCGCCCGGACGTGAGCCATCACGTTGACGTCCCAGGACAGCGCCCAGGACTTCTCGTCGAAGGGCACACCGGCACCCGCGTCCTCGAAGGCGACCCCGGCATTGGCGCAGAAGACGTCCACGGCGCCGCCGAGCGCGTCACGGGCGTCGTCGACGATCGCGGAGGCGTCACCCGGCATGGCGATCCCACCGATCTCGTCCGCCACCGCCTTGGCCTTGTCGCCATCCAGGTCGTTCACCACCACCCGGGCCCCCTCGGCAGCGAACCTACGGGCCAACGCGGCCCCGATCCCCCCGCCCGCCCCGGTGACGACCACTCCCGCATCCTGCACGGCTTCCACCATCGGTCTCCTTCGACACGACGCGACTCGGCTCAGCAACGACCAGACTAACCAGTCGGTATGTGTAAAAGGAAGGGTGACTGCTCCAACCTAGGGGCGCGGGGCGGTGTCGATCTGCGGCTCCGCCGCGCGGGCGCGAGCAACCACATACGGCCGGCACCTTCCACACAGACGGAGGTCACCCCATGCGCATGTCCAGACGGAGCCTTCTCGCATCGGCCACGATGGCAGCCGTTCCTGTCACACCCCAGCACCGCGGACAACTGCACACCGGCTTCGAAAGACTCGCAGCCGACGGATACGCCCTCCTGGCCGACCAGAAAGTCGGCGTCGTCACCAACCCCACGGGCATCACGAGAGACGCCGGCCACATCGTCGACGTCATGCACGCCGACCCCCGCTGCAGACTCACCGCGGTCTTCGGCCCCGAGCACGGCTTCCGCGGCACCGCCCAGGCCGGCGGCTCCGAAGGCCGCTACGACGACCCGGCGACCGGCCTGCCGGTCTACGACACGTACCTGAAGAGCGGCCGCCCGCTGGCGGACATCTTCACCACCTCCGGCGTCGACACGGTCGTCTTCGACATCCAGGACGTGGGCGCCCGCTTCTACACGTACATCTGGACCCTGTACGACTGCATGGAGGCGGCCCAGCTCGCGGGCAAGGGGTTCGTCGTACTCGACCGCCCGAACCCGGTCACCGGCCGCTCGGCCCAGGGCCCCGTCCTGCACAAGGAGTTCGCCACCTTCGTCGGCCGCCAACCCATCGCGCAGGCGCACGGCATGACGGTCGCCGAGCTGGCCCGGCTGTTCAACGGGGAGTTCCTGAGCACGCCCGTCCCGCTGGAGACCGTCCTGATGACGGACTGGAAGCGCACACGGTTCTACGACGACTCCGGTCTGCCCTGGGTGCCGCCGAGCCCGAACATGCCGACTCCGGACACCGCGCTGGTGTACTCGGGCACCTGCATGTTCGAGGGCACCAACCTCTCCGAGGGCCGCGGCACCACCCGGCCCTTCGAACTCCTCGGCGCCGAGGGCGTCGACGGGCGCTGGGCCGCCGCGGTCAACGAGCTGGGGCTGCCGGGTGTGCGGTTCCGGGAGGCGTACTTCGCGCCCACCTTCTCCAAGTTCCAGGGCAAGACCGTCGGGGGCGTGCAGATCCATGTGCGGGACCGGGCCGCCTACGACCCCGTACGCACCGGGATCGCTCTGCTGGTGACCGCGCGGAAGGTCTGGGACGGCTTCGCCTGGCGGTCGGACAACTGGATCGACAAGCTCACCGGCTCCACCCTTGTGCGGACGATGATCGACGCGGGGGCGGACACGGACGAGGTGGTCGCCGCCTGGCAGGACGAGCTGGCGGCTTTCCGGAGCATTCGAAAGGAATATCTGCTGTACGAGTGACCCGCGTTGTATGGCCAACTCTGCCCCGGCGCAGGACGATACGCCCACATCGCGTCGTTCGGGGGACGAGGGAGCCTGGCATGGCGGATCCTGGGATGAGCGTGACTCCCTACTGGGAGCTGACCTTCGATGCGGACGGGGACGTGGACGGCCCCGAACGCGACCGGCTGCTGGCGCAGGTCACGGACCAGGGCGTCCGTGACCTGATCGTCTTCGCGCACGGCTGGAACAACGACCGTTCGGGCGCCACCGCGCTGTACCGGCGTTTCTTCGCCCCGATCCCGAAACTCGCGCCGCGGGCGCGGATCGGGTACGCGGGTGTGATCTGGCCGTCGATGCGGTTCTGCGACGAGCCGATCCCGGACTTCCCGAGCGCCGCGCCCGCTCTCGCGGCGGGCCCGGCGCTGGACCCGGGCACCCGGCGCGCGCTGCTGAGGACCTTCCCGGACCGGGCCGGGCAACTCGACCGGCTGGCCCGGATGCTGGACGAACAGCCGGACGGGGACGCGGGGTTGGCGGAGTTCGGGCAGCTGGTGCGGCAGTTGGTCGGGACGACCCAGCCGCTCGCCGCGGCGGACACCTCGCAGCAGGGCGAGCCCCTCATGCTCGGCGGGGACACGGCGACCGCCTGCGGGGAGTTCGCCGACGCCCTGACCGGGCCGCACGCCGAGTTCCGCCTGCCGAACCCCTGGGAAGGCGCCAAGGAGCTGCTGCGGCAGGCGACGTACTACACGATGAAACGGCGGGCCGGGACGGTCGGCGAGCACGGACTCGGGCCCTTCGTCGGGCAGTTGGCCCATGCGGTCCCCGGTGTGCGGGTGCATCTGGTCGGACACAGCTTCGGCGGGCGGCTGGTGGCGTTCGCGCTGCGCGGGCTGCCCGACGGAGTGCGCGTGGTGAAGTCCGTGACGCTGCTGCAGGGCGCCTTCTCGCACTACGCGTTCGCGGCCCGACTGCCCCAGGACCCGGACACCGCGGGCGCGCTCAAGGACCGGCAGAAGCGGATCGACGGCCCGCTGGTGTGCTGCCACTCGCACTTCGACCAGGCGCTCGGCACCTTCTATCCGCTCGCCTCGCGTCTCGCGGGGGACGACCACTCGGTCCTGGGTGTCGACGTCGCGGCCGTGCTGGGGCCCGAGTGGGGAGCCATGGGGCATGACGGGGTGCAGGCGGTACCGGGCACCGCGAAGCTGGACCTCGCCGCGGCCCTGAACGGGGCGCTGCCCGGCTCGGGCTGTGTGAACGTCGACACGGCCGCGGTCGTCCACCGCGGGGGCCCGCCGTCCGGGGCGCACAGCGACATCGTGCACCCGGAGCTGGCGCGGGTGGTGCTGGCGGCGGGCCGTATCGCCTGACCCGCCGCCGTTCGGACGTCACCGGTGTGAGGTGTACTCCACGACCTGCTGGAAGGTCGGCCGGTTCTGCCAGCTGATCTTGCCGTGCTTGATGCCGCCCAGGGTGCGCTGGACGATCGAGTCGGCGCACCACTGGTCGCCGGCCGAGCACTGGTCGTCGCCCGGGTAGACCTGGGCGGCGGTCAGCCCCGCCGCCTGCTTCAGGGTGCTGATCAGGCTGTCCCGGCAGGCGCTGAGGCTGCCGCCGCCGCAGTACTGCCGGGCGAGCGGGCCCTGCACGGACTCACCGAGCACCGCCCGGATGTCCTTGTCGACATAACTCCACCAGCCGTACTGGAAGGAGCTTCCGGCGTGCGAACCGGTCGGACCGTGTCCGGCGGACGGGGCCTCGTCCACGGGCAGGTTGTTGCTGAACGCCGTGTACAGATCGCTGCCCAGGCCGGGCTCGAACTCCGCCTTCACCAGCAGCGGCCACCAGGCGTCCAGAATGCGGATCGCGTCGGCGTCGGCGTACGCCTTCGAACCCGCCGAGGTCTCCGTGCGCTTGGCACCCGCGGTCACCCACGCCTGGAGCTTGTTCACCGCGCCGGCGGCCGTGGAGTCGGTCACCGGGGAGGAGTTGATCACCTTGAGCAGCTTGGGCAGCACGTCCTCGGCGCGCAGGTCGGCGAGGGCCGCGTCCGCCATGGCCTGCACCAGCTTCGTACGGGTCACCCCGCCGGCCGCGACCAGCTTCTTCACCCGGTCCTCGAGCAGGTTGCCGCGATGGACCGACCCGTCGCCCCAGGACGCGGTCGCGTAGTCCTTGGCCTGCTTGTTGTTCCAGGAGACGTAGTAGTCCTGGTCGACGGAGTTGGGGTGCGCGGAGGCCGGGGTGTAGTCGGCGGTGTTGGTGGCCGGGTCCCAGTTCTTCCACTCGTACGCCGCCTGCCCCCACACCGGGAACTCGGCGTCCACGCCGCTCGCCCGCACCGGGTTGTCACCGCTGTTGTAGTACGCGGTGTGCCGGGAGTCGGCGTAGAACCAGTTGAAGGTGTAGTTGATGTGCTGGGCCGCGCTCTGGAAGTCCTTCGGGCCCTTGACGTAGTCGGGGTCGTTCAGCATCTGGAAGCCTATGATCGAGTCGGCCTCGTGCAGGTAGGAGGAGCGCAGGGTGGTGTAGGCGACCTTCTTGCCGCCGACGGTGGCGCGGTACTCCACCGGGCCGTACTTCGTCCGCCAGACCCGCATGGTGTACGACCCCGCCGCGGTCCCGTCGGCGGTCGTCGGCTTCCACGCGTTCTTCTGCTCGGCCTTGTCCATCGCGGTGCAGGTGCCGTGGTACAGGTAGTGGTAGTCGTCCTGGCACAGCTCGACGGCGTAGGTGTCGATGATGTCCTGGCCCGAGGTGGTGGCGCTCCAGGAGTAGTCCTGGCCGCGGCCCAGTTCGACGTACATGCTCAGGCCCGCGAAGGAGGCGCCGCGGGCGCTGATGCCCGGGCCCTGGATCTCCTGGAGCATGAGCAGCTGCGGGGCGAAGTAGCCGGTCTGCGGCCCGAAGACGGCGATGGGGTGGCCACTGGCGGTGTACTTGCCGCCGACCACGAGGGCGTTGGACATGCCGCGCTTGGCGGAGCTGAGGGTGGTCTTGGCCGCCGTGGTGGAGGCGCTGGTGGCGCTCGCGGTGGCGGCGCTGCCCGTGCGGTCGTAGACCAGCGGCTCCTCGGTCACCGAGCCGGCGTCGGGCAGGGCCTCGCCCTTGGGGTCGTCGGGCCTGGACGCGTAGGGGAAGCTCTCGCCGTTGTGGACGGTCAGGACGGCCTCGGCGTCGTTGCGCTCGCGGAAGGACTCCCAGACCTTGGTGCCCTCCTCCACGCCGTACTTGGACTGGGCGGCGATCAGGGAGAGCGCGTTGTTGACCTCGCCGCCCCCGCCGGAGCCGAAGAGCGAGCCGACGACGGAGCCGAGCGCCACCAGGTCGGTGATCTTGAAGTGGTCTATGGTGCCGGCGTTGGTGATGGAGTCCTTGTGGCCGGTCAGGACGTACTCGCCGGGGAAGTAACGGCCGCTGTCGGAGGCGTCGATGTAGGAGTTGATGCCGGCGAGGTAGGCGTTGGCGTCGGCCAGGGCCTGCTGCCCGCGGGCGCCGTTGTTCGCCACGGCGTTGTCGATCTGCGCCTGCAGGTCGGCCTCGGTGTACGGCGCGTTGCGGTAGAACTGCTGCTCGAGGCCCTGGTTGGCGGCCGCGCCGCCGGCGAAGGTGGTCAGCCGGCCGCGGCCCACGTGCCGGAAGACGTCCATCAGCCACAGCCGGTCCTCGGCGGCCGCGTACCCGGCGCCGAACTCGGTGCCGTACCGGGTGGTGCCCGTGATGTGCGGCACACCGGTCTTCTTGTCACGGACGATCGTCACGTCGCTGCGGCCGGCCGGCTTCTCGGTGGAGGCGACCTGGTCGGAAGGGACGCCGAACGAGGCGTCGTTGAAGAAGGTGTTGACCTTCGCGTCGGTGAGCCCCGAGTAGCCGGTCGCCAGGTTGGCGTACGGGCCGAGCTGGTCCTCGGCATGGGAGGGCTGGGTGCCGAAGGCCTGGTTGAGCAGGATCTGGGCGAGGGTGGCGTTGCCGTTCTCGCCCGGCGGCAGGATGTCCGAACACTGGCCGCCGCAGTAGTCGTTCGAGGCCATGGCGCTCTGAGCCGCCGCTGCCTGGGTGAGCGGGGAGAGCACTCCTGCGATCAGAACGCATACGGATGCCGTCTTCAGGAACCCGGTGAGCCTGCGGGGAGTTCTCAGTTTGTCGAACAACACGTTGCGTGGGGTGCGCCGTGGCATGGCTGCTCCTCCCGACGGGGGTGGGCCGGACGTTACCGCCGGTATCCCCGGGATTGAAGATGAGCATGCGTCAAGTTTTGGAGTCACGAGGACCGGTGCGCCCGGCGGTCAACCCGGGGCGCCTTATGGGAGGGCATCGGAAATCGGATGGAGCCGGATCGCGTGTCGATACGTCTACTCGGCGACGTCGCGCGAATGCCGTACGGCGACGCCGAAGTGACCGAAGTGCGGACGCAGGTGTGACGGAGGTGCAGGGCGATGGCCGGATTCCGAAGTCTGGCGAGACAGGTGCGCGATCCGCGGTGTGATCTGGCACTGCGACGCTACTCACTGCGTAAGTGCCTGGAGCGGTTCGCTCCTTACGGGCACCGGGCGACCTGGGACCACTTGTGCTCCCGGGCCGGTTTCGGTCCGGAGGACCGCTCCCCCGACCCGGCGCGGCTCGTGGCCGCACTGGAGGAGTTGGAGGAGGCGCGCGAGGTCTGGCTCACCTACGAGGGCGAGTTCGCCGAGCGCCGCAAGAAGGAGAAGCACGACGGGCTGCGGCGGCCGGGCAGCGTGGACGACTGGCACCGGCTGACCTGGGGCGGGTTCGGGGTCGCCTGGTGCGACGACCCGCGGGTCCACCCCGACGAGCCCCTGGCCGAGGTGCTGCGCCGGCTGATCGCCGCGCTGGAGCGGGAACCGGGCTCGGCCTGCCCGGTGTGTTCCGGTGAGCGCCTCGTGTGGAAGTACGACCTGGACCACGAGCCCTCGTCCGGTCCGGTCTGCACGGACTGCGGGATCCTCGTGCCCCGGCCCGTGCTCACGCCCCAGGCGCCGGCGTGCGCCGGACGGGGACGGCTGCTGATCTCGGCCTGATCGGCAGGGGGGTGGAACCGGGGGGTGCGCAGGGGGATGCCGCACCCCTTGCCGGGACGCGCCATGGGGTGTTCCCGGAGGTGCCGTTGGGCCTCGTGAGATGTGCTGCGGGGCCGCTGTCAGTGGCGTCCGGCACCATCGAGTCATGACGCAGGTGTGTCTCAACGGCCGCCGCTCGGCCACGGACGGCGCGTGCGTGCCGTTGTCTCCCGAGGACTTGGCACGGTCCGCCGCCGAGGCAGTCGCGGCCGGCGCCACGGAGATCCACGTCCACCCGAAGACCCCGTGCGGGCACGACAGCCTGTCCCCACGAGTGCTCGCCCCGACCCTGGAGGCGATACGGGCACGGGTGCGGGTACCGGTCGGGGTGACCACCGGCGCCTGGACCGACCCCGACCCGGCCGCCCGCCTCGACCGCGTGCGCGACTGGTCCGTGCTGCCCGACTTCGCCTCGGTCGACTGGCATGAGCCCGGCGCCGAGGAGGTGGCCGAGCACCTGCTCGCCCGGGGTGTCGGTGTGGAGGCGGGCATCTGGTCCGGCACCGACGCAGCGGCCCGGTTCGCGGCCTCGCCGCTCGGACCCAGGGTGCTGCGGGTGCTCGCGGAGGTGACCGACCCGGATCCGGCGACGGCGCAGGCGACGGCGCGGGCCCTGCTGGGCGAGCTGGGCCAGGCTCACGGCCGCCCGGTGCTGCTGCACGGCGAGGAGGGCGGTACCTGGCCGGTGCTGCGTCTGGCCGGACGGCTGGGCCTGGCCATCCGCATCGGCCTGGAGGACACCCTGGTCCTGCCGGACGGTGAACGGGCCCGGTCCAACGCTCAGTTGGTGGCGGAGGCGCTGTCCCAGTAGGCGTGCGCCCAGCGGTCGTCGTAGGGCAGGGCCAGGAGTTCGCTGCGGACGGCGAGGTCGTACTCACCCAGGGCGTGCAGGCGGGCGGCACCGGGGCCGGCCAGCCAGGTACGCAGCTCGGCGAGGCCCGCCTCCTCGCTGTCGTCGTACCACCAGGAAAAGGGGGAGCGGTCGGAGAGCAGGTCGTAGAGCCACACGTCGGTGCAGTGGACGAGGTGTGTGTCGGCGACCGGTCCTCGGGGCCAGCCGTCGAGGAACGGACGCACGCTCTGCGCGATCGTGACACAGATGTCGAAGATGTCGTCGATGGCGTACGGCGGTTCGGCGGCCGTCAGGGCGTCCTGCCACCATGCGCGCAGGAAGGCATCGATCGCCGCGGCCTGCTCGGCCGGCCAGGAGCGCCAGTCCACCCGGCTCAGCCCGTGGCAGCCGTAGCCGATCGCGTCGAGGGTGCCGTCGGTCATCGCCCGTGCGCCCTGCGGGAGCAGGCGGCGCATCGCGGCCGCGTGGTCGTCGAAGTGGTCGGACACCTCGAAGAGGTACATCTGCACCACGTCGACGGGCACACGCACGTACGGCGTGCGCAGATACGCGGTCTCCTCGGGCAGGTGACAGCGGCCGCAGCCGGTCTCGTTCGGGCTCGCGAAACCGTTGAAGACCGTGTCGATGTCCGCGAGGGCGGCGGCAAGGGCGGGCGTGGGCATGGGAGTTCGGCCCCGTTCCGGTACTCCGTGCCGGGCGTCGCCGCCGGCCGAAGAGCGCGACATTACCAGCCTCTAATCCGCTCGCTCCACCCCGTTCCCGTGTGGAGAGTGGGTGTCGATGAAACCGAGCTGAGGAACCGAGGAGTCCCCAGATGTCGACGCTGCGCGTCACCGCTGAAGTGCTGACCGTCCACGAGCATCCGAACGCCGATGCCCTTGAGTTGGCCCAGGTGGGTCTGTACCGGGCCGTCGTCGCCAAGGGTGCGTACCGCACCGGTGAGGCCGCCGTGTACATCCCCGAGCAGTCCGTGCTCCCGCCCGGGCTGATCGAGGAACTGGGGCTGACCGGGCGGCTGGCGGGCGGCGACGCCAACCGGGTCAAGGCGGTACGGCTGCGGGGTGAGCTGTCACAGGGCATCGTGTGCCGGCCGAAGGCGCTGGCGGACGAGGACCTGGCGCGGGCCGCGGCCGAGGGGACCGACTTCGCCGAGCGGCTGGGCATCACCAAGTGGGTGCCGCCGGTCCCGCCCACGATGGACGGGGACGTGGAGTCCGCGCCGGATCTGCTGCCCTGGGTGGACATCGAGAACATCCAGCGCTTTCCGGATATCTTCGCAGCGGGCGAGGATGTGGTCCTGACCGAGAAGCTGCACGGCTCGGCCTGCCTGCTGACGTATCTCGCCGACGAGGACCGGGTGCACGTCTCCTCCAAGGGCTTCGGCGCCAAGTCCCTCGCCCTGAAAGAGGATCCACGCAATCTGTACTGGCGGGCGGTGCGCGGACACGGCGTCCCCGAGGTCGCGGCACGGCTCGCCGAGCGGCTGGGCGCGCGCCGGGTCGGCGTCTTCGGCGAGGTGTACGGGGCGGGGGTGCAGGACCTGACGTACGGGGCCGATGGGCGGCGGGAGACGCTGGGGTACGCGGTGTTCGACGTCTCCGCCGAGATCGACGGCACCGTGCGGTGGCTGGACGCGACCGAACTCCTCGGCGGCGAGCTGCCGTTGGTGCCCCGGCTGTACTCGGGGCCGTACGACATCGAGCGGGTCCTGGAGTTCGCGAGCGGGCGGGAGACGGTGTCCGGGCGGGGGCTGCATCTGCGGGAGGGTGTGGTGATACGGCCCT
Organism: Streptomyces sp. NPDC001450; assembly: GCF_053597295.1. Classification (NCBI taxonomy): domain Bacteria; kingdom Bacillati; phylum Actinomycetota; class Actinomycetes; order Kitasatosporales; family Streptomycetaceae; genus Streptomyces; species Streptomyces sp. NPDC001450. The sequence continues at coordinate 120,945 of NZ_JBSFHY010000016.1, read as the reverse complement.
CGGTGGAGCGGTACAGCCCGGTGACCGGGGGACGGGCGATCGCGAAGGCTGTCAGCCCGGCGTACCTGACGCGCAAGGGCGGGACCGAGTACGAGTAGGTCTCCGGTTGCCCGGTGTGGAGGCTGGGCGGGGTGGGGTCCGCGCACCGGCGCGGGCAGGGTGCCGCAGCCACCAACGGTGCCGTCGCAGCCGACCGGGCTGCAACTCCCCGGGGGCGCGGGACCGTATCGATATGCGGCTCCGCCGCGTGGGCGCGACCAGCCCCCACTCACCCGCAGCCGACGACGGAAGGGAGCCGCTACGGCGGAAGCCCGCGGTCAGCGGTCAGTGCCCCTCCGCCATGAGCCGCGACCCCGCCCTCCGCTCACCGAACACATCGTCCGGGTTGGACAGTACGCACGTGTCCAAGGACAGGCAGCCGCAGCCGATGCAGTCGGTGAGGTGGTCGCGGAGGCGGTTGAGCTGCTTGATGCGTTCGTCCAGTTCGGAGCGCCACGTCTCCGACAGGCGGGCCCAGTCCTCGCGGGTCGGGGTGCGCTCCTCGGGGAGCTGCGCGAGGGCCTCGCGGATCGTGGACAGGGGGATGCCGACCCGTTGGGCCGCGCGGACGAAGGCGACGCGGCGCAGGGTGTCGCGGGTGTAGCGGCGCTGGTTGCCGGAGGTGCGGCGGCTGGTGATGAGCCCCTTGGACTCGTAGAAGTGCAGGGCGGAGACGGCAGCGCCGCTGCGCGCGGACAGCTGGCCGACGGTCAGCTCATGGATCTTCTCGGGAATCTGGGGCACTCCTCAGAGACTACCGACAGACACCATCCGACCGGCCGGGCCGGCATCCGTTGACATCACCCCCCGACCCGACCATGCTAAGCAGTTGCTTAGACATGCGAGCGAGAGGCCGGGAACATGGCAGAACCGAGGACCTTCACCTCCCCCGACGAACTGAAGGGCGCGGTGGGCGAGCAGCTGGGCCACACGGACTGGCTGGAGATCGACCAGAAGCGGATCGACCTGTTCGCGGAGGCCACCGGGGACCACCAGTGGATCCACGTGGACCCGGAGAAGGCCGCGGCGGGGCCGTTCAAGACCACCATCGCCCACGGATACCTGACGCTGTCGCTGCTCCCGCTCTTCGGGCCGCAGCTGATCAAGGTCGAGGGCGTGAGGATGGGCGTCAACTACGGCACGAACAAGGTCCGCTTCCCCGCCCCCGTCCCCGTCGGCTCCCGGTTGCGCGCCACCGCGACGATCACCGGCGTCGAGGACGTCCCGGGCGGTGTCCAGGTGGCCGTCGCCTTCACCGTGGAGCGCGAGGGCGGCGACAAGCCGGTCTGCGTCGCGGAGTCGGTGTCCCGGTACTACCTCTGAGCCCGGGGGCGCCCTACTTGGCGCCCACCATCCGTAGCACGAGGTCGGCGTAGAGCGCGCCGACCTCCTCGGGGGTGTACGGGCCGTCCAGGGTGAACCAGCGGGCCACGTCGATGCACAGTGACAGCACGGCGAGGGTGGTGCCCTTCACGTCGAGCACGTCGAACTCGCCGGAGGCCACACCGTCCTCGATGATCCCGCGCACCTCTGCGTCCACCTGGCGGCGCAGCGCGACGATCTCGGCGCGGGCCTCGGGGCCGAGCGCCTCGAGTTCGTACTGCACGACCCGCGCGGTGGTGCGCCGCCCGGCGTGCCAGCGGACGAAGGAGCTGACGGCGTCGGCGAGCCGCTCCGCGGCGGTGCCCTCGCGCCGGGACGCCGTCCGCAGGATGTCCAGGGCCTTGTCGTGGCCGATCCGGCTGATCCGGTGGAGCAGCTCTTCCTTGGTCTTGTAGTGGATGTAGAGCGCGGCCGGGCTCATGCCGGCGCGGCCCGCGATGTCGCGGGTCGTCGTCGCGTGGTAGCCGCGCTCGGCGAAGGCCTCCACGGCCGCGACCAGCAGTCGCCGGGCCGCGTCAGGGGTGACCTCTTCCCACGGCTCGACCTCGCCGCCGGCCGTCTCCTCCGCCGTACTCATCGCTCACTCGCCCCTCTCGGTGACAGGAGCACCACCATACCGCCGAAGGTGAGCGCTCGCTTAGAGTGCCCGCTCAGAGCCTGCCGGTGCTTTTCACAGCTTTTCGAAGGGGTCGTGCTCGGCGAGCAGCTTCTCCAGGCGGGCCTGGTCGACGCGGCTGACGATCTGCCCGGCCTCCTGGCGGTCCCGGATCACCTTGGCGAGCGTGAAGGCGGACGTGACGAGGTAGAGGACGGCGATGGCCAGGAAGGCCCGCACCCAGGCGTCGGCGTTCAGCCGGAAGATGCCGATGGCGGTGGCCGCCATGGCGACCGCGAAGGAGGCGACGGCCTGGCTGTAGAAGGCGGCCGTGTTCTGCTGCTTGACGGGTGTGTCACTCATGGGAGCAAGCATCGGCGGACGTGGCTCGCGCCACATCCGCCGAAGTACTCAGGAGCGTACTCAGAAGGCGGAGACCCCGGTGAGCGCCCGGCCGATGAGCAGCTTCTGGATCTGGCTGGTGCCCTCGTAGAGGGTCATCACGCGGGCGTCGCGCAGGAGTTTGCCGGCCGGGTACTCGTCGATGTAGCCATAGCCGCCGAAGACCTGGAGGGCGTTGTTGGCGGCGCGGACGGCCGCCTCGGAGGCGAACAGCTTGGCCTTGGAGGACTCGACGGCGAACGGCTGCCCGCGGTCGACGAGGTCGGCGACCCGCCAGGTGAGCAGCCGGGCCGCGTCCACGTCGACGGCGATGTCGCTGATCAGCTCCTGCACCAGCTGGTGATGGTCGATGGACCTGCCGAACTGCTCGCGCTCACCGGCGTACCGCACGGCCGCGTCCAGCGCGGCCTGGGCTATGCCGACACAGCCCGCCGCCACCGACATCCGCCCCTTGGCCAGCGCGGACATGGCGACGGAGAAGCCCTTGCCCTCCTCGCCGAGCAGCGTCGAGGCGGGCACCCGGACGTCCTCCAGGACCAGTTCGGCGGTGGCCTGGCCACGCAGGCCGAGCTTGCCGTGGATGGTGCGGCGGGTCAGTCCGGGGGTGTCGGTGGGGACCAGGAAGGCGGAGACGCCCTTGTGCCCGGGGGCGTCCGTGGAGCGGGCGAAGAGCAGGACGACGTCGGCCCAGGTGCCGTTCGTGATGAACATCTTGGTGCCGTTGAGGACGTAGTCGTCGCCGTCGCGCACCGCGCGGGTGGTGAGGTTGCCCGCGTCGGAGCCGGTGCCGGGCTCGGTGAGGCCGAAGCAGCCGACGTACTCGCCCGCGGTCAGACCCGGCAGCCAGCGCCGCTTCTGCTCCTCGCTCCCCCAGGCCGCGATCGACTTGGCGACCAGGCCCAGGGACACGGAGACGATGCCGCGGACCGAGGAGTCCCCGCGGCCCAGCTCCTCCGTGACCAGGCAGTACGCGAGGTGGTCGCCGCCCGAGCCGCCGTACTCCTCGCCGACGGTCAGACCGAGGAAGCCGACCTCGCCCAGCTTCTTCACGATGCCCCGGTCGACCTCCTCGGCGCGGTCCCAGGCGACCACGTGCGGGGCGATCTCGCGCTCCACGAAGTCCCGGGCGAGCTGCCGTACGGCGGCCTGCTCCGCACTGAGCCCCAGGTTCACCACGAGATCACCCCACACCAGATGGATCTTGAAAGCCGGACATTTAAATTAGCACTGCTAGTTTCCTGTCGCAGCCCTACTATGTGCGCCATGGCCCGACCGCGCAAGCCCCTCCTCAGCACCGACCGGATCGTCGAGACGGCACGGGAACTCGTGGACGCGGAGGGCCTGGCGGCCGTCTCCACCCGGCGGCTCGCCGCCGAGCTGGGGGTGAGCGGGCCCTCGCTCTACAACCACTTCCGCACCAAGGACGAGATCCTGGAGGCGGTCGCCGACTCGGTGAGCGGTCTGGTGGACCTGTCGATGTTCGAGGACGTCCGGGACTGGCGGACCGCGCTGCACGACTGGGCGATCTCCTACCGGGCCGCCCTGCGCGACCACCCGAACATCGTCCCGGTCCTCGCCCGCGGGCCCGGCCGCCGACCCGCAGCGCTGCGGCTGGCCGACGCCGTGTACGGCGCGATGGTCGCGGCGGGCTGGCCGCCGGCGCAGGCCACGTCCATCGGCGCGCTGATGCGCTACTTCATCATGGGCTCCGCGCTCGGCTCCTTCGCCGGGGGCTTCGTGGACGACGCGAGCGCGTACGACCCCGCCGACTATCCGCACCTCGGGCAGGCGCACCTGCTCGCCGAGCAGCAGGAGAAGATCGACGAGCGGGCCTTCGAGACGGGGCTGAGCGCCCTGCTGGACGGACTGGCGCAGCAGTACGAGCAGGTACGGCAGAGCGTGTGAGGACACTTCGGCCGCTGCCGAAGTGTCGGTGCCGCAAGCTGAAGGCATGACCGCCAAGGACTCCCAGGCCGCCGGCCTCGCCGCACTCGCCTCCCTGGTCGCCGACGAGACCCGGGCCGCGTGCCTGCTCGCGCTGCTGGACGGGCGGGCCTGGACCGCCGGCGAGCTGGCCCGGCATGCCGGGGTCGCCGCGTCCACACTGAGCGGGCACCTGGGCAAGCTGGTGGCCGGCGGCCTGCTCGCGGAGGAACGTCAGGGCAGGCACCGGTATGTGCGGCTGGCCGACGCTCGTGTGGCACAGCTCGTGGAGGACCTTGCCGCGCAGGTGCCCGCGGCGGCGGTACGGCCGCGCTCGCTGCGGGAGTCGAGTTCCCGGTCCGCCATGGCCCGGGGCCGTACCTGCTACGACCATCTCGCCGGGCGGCTCGGCATCGCGGTCACGGATGCGCTGACCTCGCGCGGGCTGCTCCGGCAGGACACCGGGTTCGCACTGACGGACGCGGGGGTGGAGTGGTTCGGTACGGCGGGAATCCCCCTCGACCGTTCGACCCGGCGTCCGCTGGCCCGAGCGTGCCTCGATTGGACCGAGCGGCGGCCTCATCTCGCGGGGGTGGCGGGGGCGGCGCTGTACCGGCACGCGATGGATGCGGGCTGGTGCGTCCGAATCGGCTCTGAGCGGGCCGTGCAGGTGACTCCGTCGGGAGGGCGGGCGCTATTTGAGTTGCTCGGCATCGAGGCGGCGGGGTTGGGTTGAGTTCGGCTACGGGGGTGGGGGGTCAGGTGGTGTGCCGGGTGCGGGTGCGTGGGGGCGCGCCCACGCGGCGGAGCCGCACATCGATACGTGTCCCGCGCCCCTGGGGAGTCGCAGCCCCGTGAGCCGCGTGCGCACCGTCGTTGCCCGTCCGAATTCCGCCAGCCCCTGTACGTGTCCCTACCTAGCCTCAGGAGCATGATGAACAGCGCCCCACGCCAACAGCTGCTCGCCACCGCCGCAGCCGTCGTCTCCGTCGTGCTCTGGGCCTCCGCCTTCGTGGCGATCCGGACCGCGGGGGACGCCTACTCGCCGGGTGCGCTCGCGCTCGGGCGGCTGGTCGCCGGGGTCGTGACGCTCGGGGTCATCTGTGCCGTACGCCGGGAGGGGCTGCCGCCCAGGGCCGCCTGGCGGGGGATCGGGCTGTCCGGGGTGCTGTGGTTCGGGTTCTACATGGTGGTCCTGAACTGGGGTGAGCAGCAGGTGGACGCGGGCACCGCCGCTCTCGTCGTGAACGTCGGCCCGCTGCTGATAGCCCTGCTCGGTGCCAGGCTGCTCGGCGATCCGATGCCGCCCCGGCTGCTGGCGGGGATGGCCGTGTCGTTCGCCGGCGCCGTGACCGTGGGGCTGTCGATGTCGGCCGGGGGCGGATCCTCGGTGTTCGGGGTGGTGCTGTGTCTGCTCGCGGCGGTGGCCTACGCCGCCGGGGTCGTGGCGCAGAAGCCCGCCCTCGGACAGGCGAGTGCCCTGCAGGTGACGACCTACGGCTGCCTCGTCGGTGCCGTGGTCTGCCTGCCGTTCGCCGGGCAGTTGGTGCGGGAGGCGGCCCGTGCGCCGGCCTCGGCCACCCTCGACATGGTGTATCTCGGTGTCTTTCCGACCGCTCTCGCCTTCACCACCTGGGCCTACGCCCTCGCCCGCACCACCGCCAGCCGCATGGGCGCGACGACGTACGCCGTTCCGGCCCTGGTCGTGCTGATGTCGTGGGTGGCGCTCGGTGAGGTGCCGGGGCTGCTCACGCTGGCGGGCGGGGTGCTGTGCCTCGCGGGCGTGGCGGTGTCCCGGTCCCGGGTGCGCGGGCGGACCCGGCGGGTCGCGGCCGGGGAGCCGCGACCCGAGAAGGTCGGCTGAAGGTCAGAACACCACCAGGGACCGGCCGCCCTTGCCCGCCAGCATGTTCTCGAAGGCCGCCGGGATGCCCTCCAGGGCGATCCGTTCGGTGACCAGGGCCGAGAGGTCCAGCCGGCCCTCCCGCACGTGTTCGGCGAGCACCGGCAGGTCGCGGGCCGGGTCGGTGTTGCCGTAGACGCAGCCGGACAGGGTGCGGCCCCACTGGAAGATCTCCAGGGCGTTGAAGGTGACCTCCTGGTCCTTCCCGCCGATGCCGACGACCGTCGTACGGCCGCCCCGGCGGGTGGACTCCCAGGCGGCGCGGATGGTGACCGCGCGGCCCACGCACTCCACGGAGACGTCGACGCCCTGCTTGCCGGTGAGGGCGCGGATCTCGCGGGGGGTGGCGTCGGAGGCGAGGACGAAGTCCGTGGCGCCGGCCGCGCGGGCCAGTTCCTCCTTCTCCGGGGAGACGTCGACGGCGATGATGCGGGACGCGGCCGCGATGCGCGCGGACTGGAGGGTGGCCAGGCCCACTCCCCCGACGCCGAAGACCGCGACCGTCTCGTCCGGCCGGACCCTGGCCGAGTGGTGGACGGCGCCGTACCCGGTGAGGACGGCGCAGCCGAGGAGGGCCGCGTCGGTGAGCGGGACGCCCTCCGGGAGGGGCAGCACGCAGGAGGAGGAGACGACGGTCTCCTCGGCGAACGCGGCCACGTTCAGGCCGGGGTGGAGGTCGGTGCCGTCGGCGGTGCGGGCGTAGACGTCGGCGGTGCCGTTCAGCGCGTTGGCGCACAGCCAGACCTCGCCGAGCGTGCAAGCGTGGCAGGTGCCGCAGGACGGTGCCCAGTTGAGGACCACGGGGGTGCCGGGCGACACGTGGGTGACGCCCTCGCCCACGGCCACGACCGTTCCGGCGCCCTCGTGGCCGAGGACGACCGGGACCGGTACCCGCAGGGTGCCGTTGGACAGGGACAGGTCGGAGTGGCAGACACCGGCGGCGGCGAGGCGGACGCGGACCTGCCCGGGGCCCGGATCGGGCAGCTCGATGTCGGTGATCTCCAGCGGGGCGCCGATGGCGGGCAGGACGGCGGCTCGTACGGCCATGGTCGTGGACTTCCTTAGAACTGGAGGGACTTGGTCTGCAGGTACTCGGCGAGCCCGTGGCTGCCCAGCTCCCGGCCGACCCCGGACTGCTTGTAGCCGCCGAAGGGGGCGAGGGGGTTGAACCGGCCGCCGTTGATGTCGACCTGGCCGGTGTCCATGCGGCGGGCGAAGGCGACGGCCTCGGCCTCGTCGCCGGCCCAGACGGCGCCGGCGAGACCGTAGACGGTGCCGTTGGCGATGCGCAGGGCGTCCTCCTCGTCCTCGTAGCCGAGGATCGTGAGGACCGGGCCGAAGATCTCCTCCTGCGCGATCGTCATCTCCGGGGTGACGTCCGCGAAGACCGTCGGACTGACGAAGCAGCCCTTCTCGCGCGGGGATTCGGGGCCGCCGACGACCAGGCGGGCGCCCTCGGCGATGCCCTTCTCGATGTAACCGCGCACGCGTGCCTGCTGCTTGGCGCTGACGACGGGTCCGATGCGCTCGCCGTACTTGGCGGCGGCCGCGGCGGCCAGCTCCACGGCCTCGTCGTACCGGTCGCGGTGGACCAGCATCCGGGTCCAGGCGCTGCACGTCTGGCCGGAGTTGGACATGACGTTGGCGACGCCGACGTTGACGGCCTTGGCGAGGTCGGCGCTCGGCAGGATGACGTTGGCGGACTTGCCGCCCAGCTCCAGCGCCACCTTCTTGACGGCCGCGCCGGCCACCGCGCCGATCTGCCGGCCGACGGCCGTGGAGCCGGTGAAGGAGACCAGGTCGACGCCCGGGTGCTCGGCGAGCGCCTGTCCGGCGACCGGGCCGAGGCCGGTGACGAGGTTGAACACACCGGCCGGGACGCCCGCATCGTGGACCGCCTCGGCGAAGAGCTGGGCGGTGAGCGGCGTGTCCTCGGCGGGCTTGAGGACGAGGGTGCAGCCCGCGGCGAGCGCCGGGGCGACCTTGGCGACGATCTGGTGGAGCGGGTAGTTCCAGGGGGTGATCGCGCCGACGACGCCGATCGGCTCGTGCAGGACGGTGGAGTTGCCGACCTTCTCCTCGAAGGAGTGGGTCGCGGCCAGGTCGGCGTAGGAGCCCGCGACGGCGATCGGCACGCCCGCGTGGACCGCCAGCGCGAACTCCGGCGGGGCGCCCAGTTCGGCGGTGACGGTCTCGGCGATCTCGTCCTTGCGGGCCGCGAGCGCGTCCCGCAGCGCGGCCAGGCGCGCGGCCCGCTCGGCCCGGGGTGTGGCGGCCCAGGCCGGGAGGGCGGCGCGTGCGGCGCGTACGGCGGTGTCCACGTCCAGGGCGCTCCCGGCCGGGACCCGGCCGATGACCTGCTCGTCGGCCGGGTTCACGACCTCGATCACGTCCCGGCCCTCGGCGGGGCGCCAGGCGCCGTCGATGTACAGGCCGTCATGTGCCTTCATGCTGCTTCCTCCCGGCAGGGCTGCGTCGTCCGGCAACAAACTAGCGGCGTTAGTTTTCAGGCGCCATACATGACCGGACGAACCCGGGATATCAGAAGCCGACCTGCGCCCGTTCGTCCACCCTCCCCACGGACTCCTGACCGAAAGCCTTCTCGCAGGCGCGCCGGTTCTCCTCGGTGGATCACGTCTTGGCGGGCTCACTCCTCCAGGTCCGGCAGCCGCGCCGGGGACGGGCAGATCCGTTCGCCGTGCTGGTCGAAGACGAACAGGTGGGCGATGTCGACCAGCAGGGGGACCTGCATGCCGTACCGGAGACTGATGTCCGGGGTGGTGCGCACGACCAGGTCGCCGGGCAGCCGGCCCTCCGGAGGCACGGGTGCGGGGCTGCCGTCCGGCTGGTCCTCAAGGACCACGACCGGCCCGGCGCGCAGGGCACCGGCCCGCCCCCTGAGCCGGTCCAGGACCGTGGGGCCCTCCCGACGGCGGCGCCGCGCGGGGCTGCGGGGCGGGCGCGGGGCCTCCAGCTCCGGTACGACGGCCGGGCTCGAGCCGGTGTTGAAGTGGACGAGGACCTCGTGCCCCTGGAACTCCACGTGCTCGACCAGACCGCTGATCGGCACCTCGCCGGGCCGGGCGGCGGCGGGCTTGGCAATCCGGACCGCCTCCGAACGCAGCCCGACGATCACCTCGCGGCCCTGCTGCACACGCAGCAACCGGTGGTCGGGGGAGAGGGGTTCGGGCAGGCGCAGCGCCTGTCTGCCGAGGCTGATGGTCATGGCGCCGTCCAGCGGAGCGCGGACCAGCCCGCGCAGCAGGTTGATGCGCGGGGTGCCGATGAAGGCGGCGACGAAGATGTTGCGGGGCAGCGCGTACACCTCGCGCGGGCTGCCGACCTGCTGGAGCACCCCGCCGCGCAGGACGGCGACCCGGTCGCCGAGCGACATGGCCTCGGCCTGGTCGTGGGTGACGTACACCGTGGTCACACCCAACTCCCGGGTGAGCTGGGATATTTCGGCCCTCAAGTGGTTGCGGAGCTTGGCGTCGAGGTTGGACAGCGGTTCGTCCATCAGGAAGGCGGAGGGGTGGCGGGCGATGGCCCGGCCCATGGCGACGCGCTGGCGTTCGCCGCCGGAGAGCTGGCTGGGGAAGCGGTCGAGCAGGTCCTCGATGCCGAGCATGCGGGCGGTCGCGTCCACGCGCGGGCGGGGGTCGGTGCCGGGGGCCTCGATGCGCAGCGGGAAGCCGATGTTGTCGCGGCTGGTCATGCTCGGGTAGAGAGCGAAGTTCTGGAAGACCATCGCCATGTGCCGCGCGGACGGCTGCCAGTCGTTGGCGTACTCGCCGTCGAGGAGCAGTTCGCCCTCGTCGATCTCCTCGAGGCCGGCGATCATGCGCAGCACGGTGGACTTGCCGCAGCCGGAGGGGCCCAGCAGGACCAGGAACTCGCCGGGCGCGATGTCCAGCGAGAGCCGGTCCACCACGCGGGCGCCCCGCGTGTAGGACTTGCTCACGTCGTGCAGAGAGATGGCGCGTGTCATGGCTGGTGTCCCCGGGGGCTGTCCGGAGCGCCGCTGCTCCGTGGGTCCGAAGGCCGCGTGCCGGTCGTACGAGGCCTGTGGGTCACGGAAGTTAACGGAATGCGCTCGGCCGGGGAAGACGGGGCACGGTATCGGACGCCGCGCCCCTGGCAGGAGCGGAAACGGACGGAGGGATTCGGGTCGTCGGCCGCGGTCGGCCGCGGCCCCACCAGGCGGTCACTTGGTCGCGGTCAGGTGGGCGAAGACCACCACGTTGCTCGTGTAGCCCGTGCGCCGGCTGAACAGGCCGCCGCAGGTGAGCACGCGCAGCTCCGGGCGGCGGGCCGGGCCGTACACCTCCTTGTCGGGGAAGCCGGCCTTGTCGAAGACCTTCACCCGGTCCACGGTGTAGACGGCGGTACGACCGTCCGCCCGCTTGGCCTCGATCAGTTTCCCGGGCTTCACCTGGGCCAGTGAGGCGAAGACGGCGGGGCCGGTCCTGGTGTCGCGGTGGCCGACGGCGATCGCGGTGCCGGACTCCCCCGGCGTGGCGCCGCCCTGGTACCAGCCGATCTCCTTGGGCCGGTCGAGCGGTGGTGTCTCCAGCTGCCGGTCCCGGTCGAGCCGTAGCCCGATCACCGGCGCGTCGATCCCGAGGGACCGGATACGGAGGGATGTCGGCCGGGAGCGGGGCAGCGGGCGGGGCGGGGGCGTCGGGCGGGCCGGGGCGGGATCCTCCCGGCCCGCGCCCCGCCCGTCGCTCTGGGCGGAGCCCGGATCGGCGGCCGGGCCGCCCGCCTGGAGGGAGGCGGCCGGTCCGCCGTCTCCGCCGCACCGGACCCCCACCGTCACCAGGACGACCGCGAGCAGGGCCGTCCTGGCGAGACGGTAGGCGCGGGTCCGGTACCACGGCCTGCGTCTGCGCCTACGCGGCGCCATGCGGCCGACGGCGGATCAGCCGGAGGTACGCCACTCCGCTGACCGCGACCAGTCCCACGGCCGCGGCCGCGGCCACGGGCGAGAAGGCACCCGAGGTGTCGACGAGGCCGCCACCGCCCGCGTGCACACCGCCCTTCGGGCCGTCGTTGTGGTCGCCGCCCTGACCCCAGGCCGCGTCATCGTGGTTGTTCTGCTGGTTGTTCTGCTGGTGGTCCTCGATCTGGCCCGGACCGTGCGCCGCGTCCTCCTTGGCGAGCTCGCGGCAGTTGACGCGGAAGACCTTTTCCTTGGTGGCACCCGAGACGATCCAGGTGATCTTGTACTGACCGTCCGCCAGCCCCAGCGGGTCGGTGTGCCCGGCGCCGCCGGCGAGCGGGATGGCGCCGGTGACGGTGGCGGCCGTGGGCAGCGGGGGCTGCGGCGTGATGGTGTAGGCGATGCTGGAGAGGGTGTCGAAGTTGACGGCGTCGAGATAGAACCGGCAGACCTGCGACTCGTCCTTGCCCGTTCCGGGAAGCGCGTAGGCCCGGTGGACCCTGATGTCGCCGTTTTCCCCTTGGGCCACAGCGTTCGGCGCCGCCACCCACGACGCGCCCGCCGCGGCGAGGGCGGTGAGGACGACAGTGGCGCCCGCGCGGGAGCCGACGGCACGTGGGAGTGTCAGGGTAGGCATGCGCATTCCTCCGGGTTCAGACGATTTTCATACAAATCGCTCTTTCGCCAGGACTCTGCTTCACGAGCACCGCGACCCGCGGCATCGGCGCCCGGCGCGTCGTCAGATATCGCTCGTGCGGCGCAATACCGAGCGCCTGGGCCGCTCCCCCGCCGCACGTCCCGGCCCTTCGGTCGCCCGGGTGACCGCAGCGCCACCCCCGACGACAGCAGCAGCAGCAGCAACGCCCCGGGCATCACGAACGGCGCGGCCACCCCCGCCACGCCCGCGACCAGGCCCGCGGTGGCCGGTGCGGCGGCCTGGCCGAGCCGGTTGCCGGTCAGCCGCAGCGCGAGCGCGGTGGAGCGGGCACCCTCGGGGGCGGCCTGGACGACCGTGGTCATGGACAGCGGCTGCCCGACGCCGAGGCAGAACCCGAGGACGGTGAGCATGAGGCCGAGCGCCCACACCGGCACGGGCAGGGCCACCCCGGCGCACAGGCGACGTCGGGCGGTGAACGTGCCCGCGGCCATCCGGCCGAGGGCGGCGCCGATGGTGAAGTGCCCTGAGTTGCGGTCCTGTTCGTGAGGCGCGCACTGGCGGGCCACCAGGGACTGGGCACCGATCACGAAGCAGAGGTGGCCGAGCCCCGTCACTCCGCTCCACAGGGCCATGGCCCACGGGGAGTTGACGGCTCCGCTCAGGACGCAGCCGCCGGAGATCGGGGCCCGCTCGTCGTGAGAGATCAGATGATGCCGAAGACGATCCCCGCCCCGAGCACCACGAGGGATGTCAGGGCGGCCCACTTCACGACGAACCTGGTGTGGTCGCCGAACTCGACCTTGGCCATGCCGACGAGGACGTACACGGCCGGGACGAGCGGGCTGGACATGTGCAGCGGCTGGCCGACGAGCGAGGCGCGGGCGATCTCGAGGGAGGAGACGCCGTGCGCCTGTCCGGCCTCGGCGAGCACCGGCAGGATGCCGAAGTAGAAGCCGTCGTTGGACATGAAGTACGTGAGCGGGATGCTCAGCACGCCGGTGACGAAGGCCATGTGCGGACCCATGCCGTCGGGGATGTTCTCCACCAGCCACTTGGCCATGTGGTCGACCATGCCGGTGCCCTGCAGGACGCCGGTGAAGACGGCGGCCGCGAAGACCATGCCGGAGACGTTGAGGACGTTGTCGGCGTGCGCGGCCAGGCGGGCCCTCTGGTCCGGCATGTGCGGGAAGTTGACGGTCAGCGCGAGCGCGGCACCGAGCAGGAAGAGCACCGGGATCGGCAGCCACTCCATGATCATGGCGGTGAGCAGGGCGACCGTGAGCAGCGCGTTGAACCAGTAGAGCCTGGGGCGCAGGGTGGCGCGGTTCGGGTCGAGGCCCTGGAAGCCCTCGTCCTCGGGCTCGTCGGGCAGGTCCGCGCCGGTGCCGGAGCCACCGGTGCTCCGGGCGCCCCTGCCGGTACCGGCACCGACCAGCACGGTCTCCGTCCGGGTCTCCTCCACCAGCACCTCGTCCAGCGTCAGCACGCCGAGCCGCCCCCGCTCGCGGCGGCCGAGGACGTAGGCGAGGGCGAGGACGAACAGCAGGCCCATGGCGAGCGCCGGGATCATCGGCACGAAGATGTCACTGGCGTCCAGCTTCAGCGCGGTCGCGGCCCGGGCGGTCGGACCGCCCCACGGCAGCGTGTTCATCACGCCGTTGGCCATGGCGGCCACACCGGTCATCACGACCAGGCTCATCTTCAGGCGCTTGTACAGCGGGTACATCGCCGAGACCGTGATCATGAAGGTGGTCGAGCCGTCGCCGTCGAGCGACACGATCGCGGCGAGGACGGCCGTTCCGACGACGATCCGCAGCGGATCGGCCTTGCAGAACCTCAGGATCGCCCGGACGATCGGGTCGAAGAGGCCGACGTCGATCATCACACCGAAGTAGACGATCGCGAACATGAGCATCGCCGCGGTGGGGGCGAGGCCGGTGACGCCGTCGATGACGTAGTCGCCGAGCTTGGCGCCCTTACCGACGAGGACGCAGAACAGTGCCGGGATCAGCACGAGCGCCGCGATCGGCGACATCTTCTTCAGCATGATCAGGACCAGGAAGGTCGCGATCATGGCGAAGCCGAGGATGGTCAGCATGAGTGGATACCTAACGTTCGCCCTTGAACATCCCACCTGGGGCCGGCGGTGCGATGACGTTAGGTCGCGTCAAACGGCGTTAACAAGACGTTGACAGGCGAGCAATAAGCGCAAAACTCCAGGTCACAGCTGTGCGGCGACTTCGACGGGCACTCCGTTGAGGACCGCGTTGCCCGACAGCGGGTCGAGCAGGCTGCCGTCGAGGAGCTGGTTGACGTTGACACCGGGCTCCCGGACCGCGTGGCTCATCCGGGTCCCGGGACGGTCGTGCCCCCAGCCGTGCGGCAGGCTCACCACGCCCGGCCGGACGCCGTCGGTGACCTCGGCGGGGGCGACCACCTCTCCCCCGGCCCCCTTCACACGTACGTCCGCCCCGTCCCGCACGCCCAGGCGCTCCGCGTCGTCGGGGTGGATGTGGAGGGTGCAGCGGTTGCTGCCGCCGGTGAGGGCGGGCACGTTGTGCATCCAGCTGTTGTTGGAGCGCAGATGGCGGCGGCCGACGAGGACGAGCCCCGCGGGGCGCTCGCGCAGGGCCGCCCGGAGCCGGGGCAGGTCGCCGGCGATCGGCTCGGGCAACAGCTCGACCTTGCCGCTCGCGGTCTTCAGCGGCTGCGGCAGCCGGGGCCGCAGCGGGCCGAGGTCGATGCCGTGCGGGTGGGCGAGCAGCCGGTCCAGGTTCAGCCCGTCGGGCCGTACGCCGAAGCCGTCGCCGTAGGGGCCGAGGCGCAGCATCAGGTCGAGCCGGCGCTCGGGGCCGGTGTCCCCGGTGAGCTGTGCGGCGAGTTCCTTCGGGTCGCGGCCGTGCACCGGGGAGTGCGGCTCCTGGACGGCCTTGCCGAGGGTCTGCTCGACCACCATCGCGTCCACCGCGCCCGGGTCGGCGCCGTGCATGCCGATCGCGGCCAGGGTCAGCCGGGCGAGGATCTCGGTCTCGGCCATGCGGCCGGGTTCGAGGGGCACGGCCGGGCGGCTGTAGCGGACCTGGTTGCGGACGGCGAGGGTGTTGAAGGCGAAGTCGTGGTGCGGGCTCTGCGCGGGCGGCGGCGGGGGCAGCACGACGTCGGCGTGGCGGGAGGTCTCGTTGAGGTAGGGGTCGACGCTGACCATGAAGTCCAGCGAGTCCAGGGCCTTGTCGAGGCGTCGGCCGTCGGGGGCGGACAGCACCGGGTTGGCCGCGACCACGACGAGCGCGCGCACGGGCTCGCCCGCCTCGGTGGCGGTGTCGATCTCCTCGGCGAGCGCCGAGAGCGGCAACTCCCCCTTGGCCTCCGGAAGTTGCCGTACCCGGGAGTGCCAGCGGCCGAGCGCGAAGCCGCGTCCGGGGCCCGCCGGGCGGGGCGTCTTGTCGGTGGCGGCCTGCGGGAACAGGGCGCCACCCGGCCGGTCCAGGTTGCCGGTGAGGATGTTGAGGACGTCGACCAGCCAGCTCGCAAGGGTGCCGTGCGGGACGGTGCAGCTGCCGATGCGGGCGTAGACGGCGGCGGTGGGGGCGGCGGCGAGTTCGCGGGCGAGGGTGCGGATGAGGCCGGGGTCGACGTCGCACGCCTCGGCGACGGCCTCGGGGGTGAACTCCCGCAGGGAGTCGCGGAGTTCGGGCAGCCCCTGGACATGCGGGGCGAGGTCCCCGAGGTCGGTCAGGTCCTCCTCGAACAGTACGTTGGCCATCGCGGCGAGCAGCAGGGCGTCGGCGCCGGGCCGGATGGCGACGTGCCGGTCGGCGAGCTTCGCGGTCCGGGTGCGCCGCGGGTCCACGACGGTGAGCCTGCCGCCGCGGGCCTTGAGGGCCCTGAGCTTGCCGGGGAAGTCGGGGGCGGTGCACAGACTCCCGTTGGACTCCAGGGGGTTGGCGCCGATGAGGAGCAGGTGGTCGGTGTGGTCGAGGTCCGGCACCGGGATGGCGTTGGCGTCGCCGAAGAGCAGCCCGCTGGAGACGTGCTTGGGCATCTGGTCGACCGTGGAGGCGGTGAACAGGCTGCGGGTGCGCAGCGCGCCGAGGAGGACCGGCGGGTAGAGGGCGCCGGCCATGGTGTGCACGTTGGGGTTGCCGAGGACGACTCCGAGGGCGTCGGGGCCGTACCGCTCCACGACCGGGCGCAGGCCCGCGGCGACCGCGTCGAAGGCCTCCTCCCAGGTGGCCTCGCGCAGGGTGCCGTCCTCGCGGACGAGCGGGGTGCGCAGCCGGTCGGGGTCGCCGTCGACGGCGCCGAAGGAGGCGCCCTTGGGGCAGATGAACCCCTTGCTGAAGACGTCCTCGCGGTCGCCGCGGGCGCCGGTGACTCGGCTGCCCTCGATGGTGAGGGTCAGCCCGCAGGTCGCCTCGCACAGGGGGCAGATTCGCAGGGCGGTGCGGGACACGGGTCCTCCCGGAGGGTCGGCGGCGGCCGTGCCACTCGGGCACAGGCGGGCTCGGGCGAGCATACCGACCGGTAGGCATGGAAGGGAGCCCCTAGGGCCTGTCGTCGCGAGGCAGACGGGAATTCGACGACAGACCCCAGGCCGCCGACATGCCTGCGCAGGCTCAGTCGAGCACACGCCCCAGGTACGCCCGCAGCAGCTCCCGCGTCTCGTGGATGATCGCCTCGTCGCCCTGGGGGTCGATCCGGAAGGCCAGCTGCACGAGGGTGTCAGCGCTCTCCACGGCGACCAGGAAGACGCGTCGCAGCTCGTCGTCGGGGGTGCGGCCGAGGTAGCCGGAGAGCAGGTCGGTGAGGCGGTCGGCGACCCGGGTGTTGGGCTCGCCCTGGCGGGCGCCGACCGGGATCTGGTTGCCGAAGTCCACGAGGGAGAACCCTGGCGCGGTGCGCTTCATGCTCAGGTACTCGTCCAGTACGGCGTCCATGGCGCCCCGCCAGTCGCCCCGCTGCGCCTCCTCGAGCCGCTGGGTGACGCGGTCGGTGTACCGCTCCAGGTTGCGCTGGGCGAGGGCGTCGGCCATCTGCCGCTTGTTGCCGAAGAAGCGGTAGACCGAGCCGATGGGCACTCCGGCACGCAGGGCCACCGCGCGGGTGGTCAGCGCGTCGTAGCCGACCTCGTCGAGGAGGTCGGCGCAGGCGTCCAGGATCCTGGTCAGCCGTTCGGCGCTGCGCCGCTGGACAGGCGCGCGACGAAGCGATGTCGCGTGGGGCACGGACTTCATGATGCCTTTCCGCCGGGGTCTGGTGAACCTCGCCCCCCAGTACGGAAACGGGTGCTTGTTGCACTCATCGGGGTGGCACCCGCACTCATCAGGGGGTCGCCGCCGTCTCCGCGCCGGACGCCGTGATGTCGGCGGTGCTCTGGACCGGCTTGCCGCGCACGGCCCACACCGTGCCGTCGTCGGCGTACAGGCGGGCGGTGACGTGGTGGGTGCCGTGCGGGACCAGACGGGGTGCCAGGTGGTACCCGGCCGTGCGCAGGCGGGTCACCGGACGGCCGTCGACGAAGAGGGACGCGAGCCCGCGCCCGGGGACCGCCTTCGACCGCGTGCCGGCCGGGGAGAAGCGGAAGTGGCGCAGCCGCAGCCGCACGTCCCAGCCGCCGGCGGCGTCCGGGGTCACCTCGACGCCGACCTCGGGCGCGCCCTTCTTGTCGACCTCGCGCAGATGCCGGCCGGTCCCGTCCGTGTCGTCCAGGACCTTGCCCACCGGCGAGGGCGAGACGGCACCGGCGCCCCCGTGCGCCTCACCGGTCCCGCAGCCCTGCGCCCCGAGCAACAGCAGGGCGCAGACCGCGAGCGCGGCCAGGGTTCTGCGCCTCCACGACGTCCACGACATGCCGGGGAGATTAGAACAACGCTCCGCCACCCGAATCCCTCTGAAGTCTGGTTCCGGTCCTACCCCGGAGGGAGGACGACACGAAGCCCTCTTGCGCCCGCTCGCACTCATTCCTACGGTGTTACATAGGAATGAGGAGCGCAAGGGAGCGATCAT
Source organism: Streptomyces sp. NPDC001450 (assembly GCF_053597295.1). Lineage (NCBI taxonomy): Bacteria > Bacillati > Actinomycetota > Actinomycetes > Kitasatosporales > Streptomycetaceae > Streptomyces > Streptomyces sp. NPDC001450. Next base: position 103,094 of record NZ_JBSFHY010000016.1, on the reverse strand, counting down.
GAGCGGGGACGCACGGAAGACCGCCGAGGGACTGTCGTATCTGTCCGGGTTCGGCAACGAACATGCCTCGGAGGCGGTGCCGGGCGCCCTGCCCGAGGGCCGCAACTCGCCGCAGCGCGCGCCGCTCGGCCTGTACGCGGAGCAGCTGAGCGGTTCGGCCTTCACCGAGCCGCGGGCACACAACCGCCGCTCCTGGCTGTACCGCATCCGCCCCTCGGCCGCGCACCCGGCGTTCACCCGGACCGGCAACGGCGCGATCCGTACCGCTCCCTTCACCGAGACCGTGCCCGACCCCAACCGGCTGCGCTGGGACCCGCTGCCCGAGCCGCCGGCCGGCACGGACTTCCTGGCGGGCCTGTGGACCCTGGGCGGCAACGGCGACGCGAGCCAGCGCACCGGCATCGCCGTGCACCTGTACCACGCCAACTCCTCGATGGAGCGGGTCTTCTCCGACGCCGACGGGGAGCTGCTGATCGTGCCGGAGCGCGGCGGGCTGCTGCTGCACACCGAGTTCGGCAGGCTTCATGTGGAACCGGCCCATGTGGCGCTGATTCCGCGTGGGGTGCGCTTCCGTGTGGAGCTGCTGGACACTGCATCGAATGGCGGGCAGAGCCCGACTGCGCGGGGCTATGTGTGCGAGAACTATGGGGCGCCCTTCCAGCTCCCCGACCTCGGACCCATCGGCGCCAACGGACTCGCCAACGCCCGGGACTTCCGGGCGCCGGTCGCCGCGTACGAGGACGTGGAGGGCCCGGTGGAGGTGGTGAACAAGTTCTGCGGCAACCTCTGGACGGCGACGTACGACCACTCGCCCCTCGACGTGGTCGCCTGGCACGGCAACCATGTGCCCTACGTCTACGACCTGCGCCGTTTCAATGTGATCGGCACCATCTCGTACGACCACCCGGACCCCTCCATCTTCACGGTCCTGACCTCCCCGTCGGACACCCCGGGCCTGGCCGGCGTCGACTTCGTGGTCTTCGCGCCCCGCTGGCTGGTGGGCGAGGACACCTTCCGGCCGCCGTACTTCCACCGGAACGTGATGAGCGAGTACATGGGCCTCGTCGAGGGCGCCTACGACGCCAAGGCGGAGGGCTTCGTGCCGGGCGGCGGCTCGCTGCACAACATGATGTCCGCGCACGGCCCGGACCGGGAGACCTTCGACAAGGCGAGCGCCGCCGAACTGCAGCCGCAGAAGATCGACGACGGGCTGGCGTTCATGTTCGAGACGCGCTGGCCGGTGACGCTCACCCCGCACGCGGCCGAGGCGGACCACCTCCAGCAGCGGTACGACGACGTGTGGCAGGGACTCGAGCGTCACTTCCGCGCGCTGTGACGCCTGCGTTGCACCGAACGTTCCTCAACAGGTACGGATAGCCATGTGACCTCCTTCGCTCCGGATTCGATCGTCCTGAACCGCAAGCTGCCGCTGTGGTACCAGGTGTCGCAGTCGTTGCGCGCCTCGATACTCGGCCGCTCGCCACGGGACCCGCTGCGCCTGCCCACCGAGGAGCAGCTGGCCGAGCACTACGGGGTCAGCGTGCTGACCATGCGGCAGGCGCTGAAGGAGCTGGAGGACGAGGGGCTGATCAGCCGGCACCGGCGGCGCGGCACGTTCATCGAGCCGGATGTCCGACGCGGTGCCCCGGTGCGGCTCCTCGGCTCGGTGGACGCGATCGTGGCCCAGCAGTCCGGTATGACGACCGAACTGCTGGACCACGGCAGCATCCCCGTGCCGGCCGATCTCGCCGAGCACTTCCCGGATCTCACGGAGGTGGCGACGTACCACCGCCTGCGCAGCGACGAGAAGACCGGCGAGCCGACCAACCACGCCCTCAACCACGTACGCCCCGAACTGGCCGCGCGCATCGACCTGGACGACCTGGTCCGCTGGCCGATGACGAAGGTGCTGCGGGACGTCGTCGGGGCGGACATCAGCCGCATCACGGACACCGTGGAGGCCAGGCTCGCCGACCCGGAGACCGCCCGCCTGCTCGAGGTGCCGCTGCTCAGCCCGATCCTGCACTACACGGGCGTGACGTACGACGCCGACGGCCGGGTCCTGGACGTGGCGGTCATCCACTACCGGGGCGACCGCTTCTCCTTCACGGTGACCCTGGACGCCACCTGACCCGGCGCGCGGAAGCAGGCCGTACCATGCCCAGCGTGACGCACGACGACGCTCCGCTGCTCGCGGACCTCATGCCGTGGTCCGTCGCACCGCTGCGGCCGGGCCGCGCCTGGCCCACGGGACCCGACGCGGCTTCCCTGAAGGCCCGCTGGGACGCCCTGCTGGGGTCCGAAGGGCCGGACCGGGAGACCCTGTTCGAGCCGACCCGCTCCCGCACCCCGCAGTCCGCGGTCGGGCAGCTGCCCGGCCAGTCCACCGGCACGGAGCGGCTGGCGCGCGCCGAGGGCCCCTGCGCCGAGCCGGTACGGGTCCTGGCGGCACCCTTCGACGAGCAGTGGCTGATCCCGGACCACCGGCTGATCGACACGGCCCGTCCGGAGTTGTGGCGGGTGGCGGACGAGCACCAGGTGTTCATGGTGGAGACAGGCGCGGAGACGACCGAGCACACACCGCTGCTGGCGACGTCCCTCCTCCCCACCCTCCGCACCGGCCGTATCCGCCCGCTCTACCGCCGCCCGGGCGGCACGGAACCGAACCTGGCACCGGGCCTGCTGGACCACCTCTCCGCCCGCCTCGGCACACGCCCCGCCCCACCGGACGCACTGGCCTGGATCCTGGCGACGATCCGCCCCGACCTCACCGTGCCGCTCACCGAGGACACCGGACTCTGGTCCAGCGGCGTCCGGCTGGGCCACCGCATGCTGTGGCTGATGCGCCGCGACGGCGACCGCCCCAAGCTCCCCGGCGGCCGCCGCCCGTACGTCCGCGCGCCCCTCCCCAGCCGCCCCCTCACCCTCGACTACGACCGCGGCGAGGAGACGCTCCACCTGGACGAGGGCCGCATCTCCCCGGTCCCACCGGAGGCCTGGGACTACGAGGTGTCCGGAGTCCGCGTCCTGGAGACCTGGTTCGCCACCCGCACGGCGCCGGCCGAGCCGGGCACTCTGGCCGCCATCCGGCCGACCACCTGGCCCCAGCCCTGGACCTCCGAACTCCTCGAACTGATCACGGTCCTGGCCCTGCTGGCGGAACTCCGCCCACAGCGGGCCGACTTGAAGCCAATCTCGACGATCACCGCGACCGACCTCCACAAGGCGGCCATCCTCCCGGTACCGGACTCGTCCCACCGCCCCGCCTCGGTCCTCGACCACCACGAGGAGGGCCCGGAGGGCCAGTTCGCGCTGCTCTAGCGCCGACTGTCCAGGGCGGCCCGCAGCCGTGCGACGTCCTCGACGTCCTTCGTCCGGCGGGGCCGCGACGGATCCCAGACGGGCATCATGCGCTTGATCTCGATCTGGGCCCGCGGGCTGACGATCGGGGCCTCCAGCTCGCCGATGCGCCCCGGCTCGGCGTCGAGCAGCCCGTCGGGCCAGGGAGTCCCGGCCCAGAGTCCGCCGGCGACCGTGATCCGCCCCGCCGCGTCCCGGTCCAGCAGGGTGAAGCTGCTGTCCAGGCCGTCCTTGGCGAAGTCGAGCTGTCGATCAGGGCGAGTTGGCACTTCGCCCGCTTCCCGTTCACGGGGTTCCACGCTCCGGATCGAAGCCATCCAGCACCCGCTCCAACGCCCGCTGGAAGACCGCCTCCAGATCAACAGGCCCCGGATCCTCACTGAACGCCGCGGCCATCCTCGGATACGCGCCGGAGGCGAGCCGGCCGCCCAGGTACGCAGAGCGCGCCGCGTTCTCCTCGTCCTCCGACCAGGGCAGCGCACGTACCCGCTCAGCCGTGTCGAACTCGTTGCGGACGTAGGTGGTCACCACACCGTTCAGCATCGCGATCAGTTCGAATTTGGTGCCGTTGGACACCTCCAGCGGGTCCAGGCACGCCAGGCAGTGCTCCAGATAGCGGAGAGCCTGCGGGCTGAAGCCGTAGACCGGGGACATCAGGCGCGGCACCCACGGGTGGCGGTGCATCAGCGCGCGCGTCTCGTGCGCCACCCGGAGCAGATCCGCCCGCCAGTCACCGCTGGGCTCCCACGGGACGTGTTCCGCACTCACGGCGTCCATCATCAGCTCGTACAGGTCCTCCTTGCGGGGGACGTAGTTGTACAGCGACATGGTGCCGCAGCCCAGCTCGGCCGCGACGTGCCGCATGGACACCGCGTCGAGCCCCTGCGCGTCGGCGATCCGGACGGCCGCCGCCGCGATGTCGTCGCGCGTGTACGCCGGCTTCGGGCCCCGGCCCGTGCGCTCGGGGCGCGCCCAGATCACCTCGGGGACGGCCCCTCGGACTGCCATCGATCATCACCTCGCCCACCATCGTAGTTACGTACGACGTACGTAGTGCGCTATGGTCGCGGCATGACTACTACGTACGCTGTACTTAGCGAGGGGTTGCAGAAGCGCTTCGGCGCCGTGCACGCCCTGCGGGGGCTCGACCTTGCCGTGGGGCAGGGGACGGTGTGCGGGCTGCTGGGCCCGAACGGCGCGGGGAAGACGACGGCGGTGCGGCTGCTGACCACGCTGCTGCGGCCCGACGCGGGCTGCGCGGGTCGCCGGGCACGACCTCGTACGGGACCCGGCCGCGGTACGGCGCCGGATCGGGGTCACCGGGCAGTACGCCTCGGTCGACGGGGACCTCACCGGCCGGCAGAACCTGCGGCTGTTCGCGCGGCTGCACCGGGTGCGGGGCCCGGCCGGCCGCGCCGACGAGCTGCTGGAGCGGTTCGGGCTGGCCGCGGCCGCGGACCGCAGGGCGTCCACCTACTCGGGCGGCATGCGGCGCCGGCTGGACCTCGCGGCGAGCCTGATCCGCCGGCCCGACGTGCTCTTCCTCGACGAGCCGACCACCGGACTCGACCCGGCCAGCCGCACCCGTATCTGGGAGGCGGTGCGCGAGCTGAAGGTCGAGGGCACGACGGTACTGCTCACCACGCAGTACCTGGAGGAGGCCGATCAACTCGCCGACGACATCGCCCTGGTGGACCGGGGCAGCATCGCCCACACCGGGTCGCCCGCCGAACTCAAGGCGCTCATCGGGTCGTACGCCGAGGCCGTCGTCGCGCATGCCGACGGCCTGCCGGACGCGGCTGCCGTACTCGACCGGCTCACCGGCTCCGCACCCGCGTTCGACCGTGAGCGCAACGCCGTCGGCGCGGTCACCACCGACCCGACCCTGACCCTGCCCCGCCTGGTGCGCGAACTCGACGCGGCCGGGGTGCCGTTGCTCGACGCGAGTCTGCGCCCGCCGACCCTCGACGACGTCTTCCTGCGGCTCACCGGGCAGTCCGCCGACGACAAGGAGCTGGTGGCATGAGCGCGTTGACCCACGACGGACTGGCGATGACGGGCCGGCAGCTGCGCCGGGTCCGCAACAACCCCGGCCTCGCCGTGCTGACCCAGCTGATGCCGGTCAACATGCTGCTGTTCTTCGGCTACGTCTTCGGCAGCGCCCTGGCGATGCCCGGCCGCGAGTACCGTTCCTTCCTCGTGCCGGGGCTGCTGGTCGCGACCGCCGCCGGTGGGCTGATGACCGGGATGTTCCAGGCCGCCGCGGACACGCACCGGGGTGTGATGGACCGCTTCCGCACGATGCCGGTGAGCCGGGCCGCCGTACCGCTCGGGCAGGCGGTGGCGGACCTCGTCGTCACCACCCTCGGCACCGTGCCCCTGCTGCTGGTGGGGCTCGCGGTGGGCTGGCGGATCGAGGGCTCCGCGCTCGCGGCCGCCGGAGCCGTGGGCCTCCTGCTGCTGTTCCGGTTCGCCTGCACCTGCGCCGGGATCTTCCTGGGGCTGCTCACCCGCAGCGAGGACGCGGCCGGGCAGCTCGGCGCCTCCTCCTTCGTGCTGCCGCTGCTGTCCGACGCCTACATTCCCACCGGCAACCTGCCCGGCTGGCTGCGCACGCTCGCCGAGTGGAACCCGATCAGCGCGGTGACCACCGCCCTGCGGAAGCTGTTCGGCAACGCGCCGGTCCCGGCGGACTCCGCCTGGCCGGTGGCGCACCCGGTCGCCGGGTCGCTGCTGTGGAGCCTCGCCCTGACCGCGGTGTTCCTGCCTCTCGCCGTGCACCGGTACGCGCACGGCGAGCGATGACCCACTGCTGACAAAGTCGCCGGTCAGGGGAGATCATCCACCCCATGGACCTTCTCCCGCTGCCCCTGGAGGGCATCACCGTCGTCGCCGTCGAACAGGCCGTGTCCGCGCCCTTCGCGACCCGGCAGCTCGCCGACCTGGGGGCCAGGGTCGTCAAGGTGGAGCGGATCGACGGCGGCGACTTCGCCCGTGGGTACGACACCGCGGCCCAAGGCCTCGCCTCGCACTTCGTGTGGTGCAACCGGGGCAAGGAGTCCATCGCCCTCGACCTCAAGGACCCGCGCGGCCTGGACGTCGTACGGCGGCTGGTCGCGGACGCTGACGTGTTCGTGCAGAACCTCGCCCAGGGGGCCGCGGCCCGGCTGGGGCTCGACGCGGCCACGCTGTGCGCGGCGCATCCACGGCTGATCGCCGTGGACATCTCGGGGTACGGCGGTTCGGGGCCGTACGCGGACAAGCGGGCGTACGACATGCTCGTGCAGTGCGAGGCGGGGCTGGTGTCGGTGACCGGTACGCCCGGGCAGCCCGTCAAGGCGGGGATTCCGGCGGCGGACATCGCGGCGGCCATGTACGCCTTCTCGGGGGTGCTGGCCGCGCTGGTGCGGCGCGGCACGACCGGTCGGGGCGGGCCGGTGGAGGTGTCGATGCTGGAGGCGCTGGCCGAGTGGATGGGGCATCCGCTGCACCACGCGATGCACGGGGGTGAGCCCCCGGCCCGTACCGGGCTCGCGCATGCCGTCATCGCTCCCTACGACGCCTATGCGACGGCGGACGGCGGGCGCGTCCTGTTGTCGGTGCAGAACGACCGGGAGTGGCGACGGCTCGCCGAGCAGGTCATAGAACGGCCGGAACTGGGGACGGATCCGGCCTGTGCGACGAATGCCGCGCGAGTGGCCAACCGGGAGCGGACCGATGAGCTGGTCGCCGGGGCGCTCGGCACGCTGAGCGCGGACGAGGCGCTGGCCCGGCTGGAGCAGGCGGGCATCGCCTGCGCGCGACTCAGGGATGTGCACGAACTCGCGGAGCATCCGCAGTTGGCGGCCAGGGAGCGGTGGCGTCAGGTGGGTTCGCCGGTCGGGCCGCTGAAGGCGTTGCTTCCTCCCATCACACTGCCGGGCGGGGACGAGGCACGGATGGGGGATGTGCCCGCGCTCGGACAGCACACCGGGGCGCTGCTGCGTGCCGTGGGGATGACGGACGACGAGATCGCAGCGTTGCGCCGGGACGGCGTGGCGGCCTGAGCGCGGGCCTCCTGGATCAGGCTCCAGGTACTGCCGGTTCGCTCAGCGACCGCTCAGTGTCCGCCGAACAGCGAGCGGCGCAGCCGACGCAGCGGAGCGAAGAGGGAGACACGGCTGACCCGCCTGCCTCGGTCACTGCGCTCGTGCGGAGTGTCACGTGCCGTCAGCTCACGCATCAGCGAAGTCGCCTCGGCCGCCTTCTGGTGCGGTACGGCGGGACCCGCCAGCACCGAAAGATGGCGGTCGAGGCGCGAACTGGTCGCGCTGCTCCCGCAGGTGATAGCAGGGACCCTGGCCCTGCTGCGCACTGTTATCTGCTCCATGTCACTCCCCACCCGTACGAGTCCACCCGGCCCGGGCAGAGTAACCCTATCTCCCCAGGGGGGCACGCGTGTATCGCGCCCACAGGATTCACCTTCTCTGCAAGGCGGTTGACCATCCCTCGACGACTACTCTCCGAATCCGACCGATTTCAGGGTGAGTTGGACAAGCGGCTGACTGGTGGGCTGCGCTGACCCTCCGTCAGGCTCGACGGTTACTGCGAGTGACGTCGAGGACTTGCCGAGACCCTTGGCGACCAAGGGCGTGTCGCCCGCGAAGAGCCCGAGGGAGCGTGGTTGCACATGGGGGCGCATGAGCCAGAGCTGGTGCACGCGGCCGCCGGACGGGGTGCCGTATCCGCTGAGGGTGACGACGGCCTGCCCCTGTGATGCGGAGGCGATTACTCCGATACTGCGGCCCCGTGCGTCCTCGCTGCTCACGGCGCGGGCGTCGGGAGCGGCCAGAACGTGGGCGATCTCACGTGCCTGGGCCCGAGCGGTGTCGAGCTGGTCCCGGGTGCGGTTCGCCTGGACCGCGAAGAGCGAGGCGACGACGAGGGCCGCGGCGGCGGTCGCCGTGGCGAACGGGACGAAGAGGGGGCGCCCGCGGGGCGTACGGGTGCGCGACGGCGGGGGCTGGGTGCCCCAGACGTGCGGCGGCAGCTGGGGTGAGCGCTCCCGCGCGGGCGCGGGCGCCTGTTCCTGCGGGGTGGTACGGACGGCGGCCAGGACCCGGGCGCGCAGGGCGGCCGGTGCGGGGGCCGCCGTGGACCAGGCGAGGCGCACCGCGTCCTCGGACAGGGCCCGCACCTCGACTGCGCAGCGGTCACAGCCTCTGAGGTGCTTCTCGAAGCGGCGCCGCTCGGCGGGGTCGAGGGCGTCGAGCGCGTAGGGAGCGGCGAGGGAGTGCAGATCCCCGCGGCCCAGCATGCGGCCGAGGATGCTCATGCGGCACCTCCCAGGCACTCGCGCAGCCGGGTGAGTCCGTCGCGCATCCGCGTCTTGACCGTACCCAGCGGCAGCTTCAGCCGTTCGGCCACCTCACGGTACGTGTAGCCGTCGTAGTAGGCGAGCGTCACGGACTGGCGTTGCAGCGCGGTCAGCCGGGCCAGGCAGCGGCGCACCCACTCGCGCTCCAGACCGGCCTCGACCTCCTCGGTCACATGGTCGAAGGCGGGTTCCCCGGCGCGCATGGCCTCACGCTGTTCGCGTTCGCCGGCGGCGCGGGCGCTGCGCACCCGGTCGACGGCACGGCGGTGGGCGAGTGTGAGGATCCAGGAGAGGGCGCTGCCCCGGGCGGGGTCGAACCGGGCTGCGGAGCGCCACAGTTCGAGCAGCACTTCCTGGGCGACCTCCTCGGACTGGGCGGGGTCGCGCACCACCCGCCGTACGAGCCCGAACACCGGTCCGGACACCAGTCCGTACAGATCCTCGAACGCCTGCTGGTCCCCGCCCGCCACGAGCACGAGTAGCTCGTCCGCCTCCACCCCGGTCCCCCTTCCGTGGCCACAGCCGGCCGCCCTGCCTCTGACTCCACGCATCCGCACGAGCGCACACCTCCGGCGGGTGATACGGATCGGCGGGCCGAAAACGCGGGTTTGAAAAGCCGAAAAGATTTTTTCCGTCCGACCAATCCGATCGGCTCCTCGGCTCCGTATACCCGTCCGTCAAGGCAAGTTGGCACTGAGGACGGACGGCATGACACCTCTCATCTCCAGGAGCGGCACGGGACGCAAGGGCCTGGTCACGCTCATCTGTGGTGCGCTGGCCGCCGGAGGGCTCGCAGCCGCCGGTGTCGCCACGCTGGAACCCGGGGCGGCCTCCGCCTCCTCCCACCGGGAGGCCCCGCTGATCTCGGGGACCCCGCAGTACGACAACACGGACCTGTACGCGTTCGTGAGCCCGGACAAGCCGGACACCACGACGATCGTGGCCAACTGGATCCCCTTCGAGGAGCCGGCCGGCGGACCGAACTTCTACACGTTCGCGGACGACGCCCAGTACGACATCCACATCGACAACAACGGTGACGCGCAGGGCGAGCTGCTGTTCCGCTACACGTTCAAGACGCACGTCAAGAACAAGAACACCTTCCTCTACAACACGGGAGCGGTGAAGAGCCTCAACGACCCGAACCTGAACATCACGCAGACCTACGACATCGACCTGGTCAAGCTGCACAACCAGAAGGTGGTCTCCAAGACACGGCTCGCGGACAACGTGCCGGTCGCGCCGTCGAACGTGGGCAAGGCGTCGATGCCGGACTACGCCAAGCTGCGCTCCCAGGCCATCTACAAGACCGCGGGCGGTGGCGCGACCTTCGCCGGGCAGGCCGACGACCCGTTCTTCGCCGACCTGCGCGTCTTCGACCTGCTCTACGGCGGGAACCTCTCCGAGGTCGGACGGGACACGCTCAAGGGCTACAACGTCAACACGATCGCGCTCCAGGTGCCCAACGACCTGATCCGCGAGTCGTCCAAGCAGCCGATCGTCGGCATCTGGTCGACGACGCAGCGAAAGAACGCGCAGGGGTACTACGAGCAGGTCTCACGCCTGGGCAACCCGCTGGTGAACGAGGTCGTCAACCCGCAGAAGGACAAGGACAAGTTCAACGCGTCCCAGCCCTGGTACGACGCGCAGTTCCTGAAGAACGTGACCAACCCCGAGCTGCCGAAGCTCATCGAGTCGATCTACAAGATCAAGGCACCCGCCGAGCCGCGCAACGACCTGGTCGACGTGTTCCTCAAGGGCGTCAAGGGCCTCAACCAGCCGCCGTACGTGAAGCCCGCGGAGGAGCTGCGGCTGAACACCTCGATCAAGCCGAGCATGCACCCCAAGCGGCTGGGCGTCCTCGACGGTGACAACGCTGGCTTCCCGAACGGCCGTCGCCTCACGGACGACGTGATCGACGCCTCCCTCCAGGTGGTCGAGGGCGAACTGGTCGGTTCCAAGAACGACCTCGGCGACGCGGTCGACAAGAACGACAGGGGCTTCGAGAAGTACTTCCCGTACGTGGCCGAACCGACGGCCGGTTCCCGTGGCGCCCTGGCCAAGGGCACGTCCGGCAACGCCGACGTCCGCAGCCAGCTCGGCGACGCCCTGCAGCCGGCCGGGTCGTCCTCCGGCGGCTCCGGCAACACGATGCTGATCGCCGCCTCGGCGGCCTCGGGTGCGGCCGGGATCCTGCTGATCGGCACCGCCTTCGCCTGGTGGCGCCGCCGGGTGCAGCGCCCGTACTGACCCACACCCCACTGACCGGCGCGGCCCGTATCCCCCTCCCCCACGGCGGGCCGCGCCCATTCCCCTTCGAGCACGACCAGGCGACCGAGGAGAGGGCATGTCCCCGCGTACGAGTAGCGACGAGTCCGGCGAGCGGCCGGTGAGCACGGGCGGGGATGGCGCTTCGGCACTTTCCACTCCCGAAGCCGATCCGACCGGGTCCGAGACGGAGCCGGCCGGATCCGAGGCGGGGCAGGCCGAGTCCGAGGCGGGGCAGGCCGGATCCCAGGCGGAGCCGACCGACTCCGAAACGGGCCAAGCCCAGTCCAAGACCATGCCGGCCGGATCCCAGGCAGAGCCGGTCGCGGGCAGGGCAGACCCCGCCGTGCCGGAAGCCGCGGCCGTCGTCTCCGAGCCGTGCTCCTCCGCGTCCGGCACCGATCAGCGCGTGGCCGCCGTCCGTCGGGTCGCCGCCACCCGACGGAGCTGGCGGTCGGTGCAACTCATCAGCTGTGCAGCACTGTTGGCGGTCGCACTGACAGGTGGAGCGATCGCCTTCGGGGCGGCACGGGACGGCGGGCCCGCGGTGGCGGCCGCCTCCACCGCCGTCGATCCCGGGGTGCTGGGCAGCGGGAACCTGGACGCGAGCATTGCCGCACTTCAGGCACATCTGCGGTCCCAGCCAAAGGACTTCGGCAGCTGGGCCACCCTCGGCCTGGCCTACGTCGAGCAGGCGCGGACCAAGGGCGACCCGGCCCGGTACCCGCAGGCCGAGAAGGCCCTGAAGCGGGCCCTGGACCTGTCCCCCGGCAACGACCAGGCCCTGGCCGGCCGGGCCGCCCTCGCCGCCGCGCGGCACGACTTCAAGGACGCCCTGACCTACGCGGACCAGGCCCTGAAGCAGAACCCGTACAGCGAGCGCGCCCTGTCCTCGCGCATCGACGCGCTGGTCGAACTGGGCCGGTACGCCGAGGCGGACGGGGCCGCCAAGACCGCCGACACACGCAAGCCGGGCGTGCCGGTCTTCACGCGGTACGCGTACGTCCACGAGCTGCGGGGCGACGTGACGACCGCCCGGCGCGTACTCAAGCAGGCTCTCTCCGCCGCCACTTCGCCGGGCGACGTCGCGTACGTGGCCGCCCAGCTCGGCCAACTCGCCTGGAACCAGGGCGACTACGGATCCGCACTCACCTACTACGCCCGGGCCCTGGCCGCCGACGAGAACTACCTCCCCGCGCTGGAGGGCCGGGCCCGCGCCCAAGCGGCGAGCGGCGACCGGGACGAGGCGATCAAGGGCCTGGAGACCGTGGTCGCCCGCTATCCGCTGCCCGGACCGCTCGTCGAACTCGGCGAGCTGTACGAGGCCCGTGGCACAGCCGGCGACAAGGCCAGGGCGCACGACCAGTACGCGCTGGTGGACGCCTGGATCGCCCTGGCCCGCGCCAACGGCGTCAACGCCGACCTGGACACCGCGCTGGCCGCCGCCGACCACGGCGACAAGACGTCCGCCCTGCGCGCGGCCCGCGCCGAGTGGGCCCGCCGGCACACCGTGCACACCGCGGACGCCCTCGCCTGGGCGCTGCACGTCAACGGCCGTGACAAGGAGGCTCTTTCCTACGCCCGCCGGGCCACGGCCACCGGCTACCGCAACGCCGCCTTCCTCTACCACCGCGGCGTGATCGAGTTGGCCACGGGCCACAGTGAAGACGGCCGCGCCTCGCTGAAGGCGGCCCTGAAACTGAACCCCGGCTTCTCCACCCTGGGCGCGGCCCAGGCCCGCAAGGCACTGGAGGCCGCCCAGTGAACCTCCGTCGCCCGTTCGCCTGTGCCGCGGCCGTCCTCACCGCCGCCTGCGCCCTCGTGCTCACCCCGGCCACGGCCGCGAGCGCACACCCGCTCGGCAACTTCACCGTCAACCGCTACGACGGTCTCGTCGCCGCCCCCGGACAGCTCCGCGTCGACCATGTGGAGGACCTCGCCGAGATCCCGGCCACCCAGGCCAGGCCGGACATCAAGCGACTGGGCCTGTCGACGTGGGCCGAGCAGCGGTGCGCCGAGGCCGCCAAGGGCAGCAGGCTCACCGTCGGCGGACGCCCCGCCCCGCTCACCCCCGGCTCCGCCCGCGCGAGCCTGCGGCCCGGGCAGGCCGGGCTCAACACGCTGCGCGTGGAGTGCCGGTTCACCGCGTCGCTTCCCCGCGGGAAGTCCGTCGCGCTCGGCTTTCACAGCGCGGGTGCCACCACCGGGCCCGGCTGGCGGGAGATCACCGCGCGCGGCGACCGCATGACGCTCACCGCGACGGACGTACCGAAGAAGTCGGTCTCGCACGAACTCACCAGCTACCCCAAGGACTTGCTGTCCTCCCCCGCCGACACCGCCGCCGCCTCCCTGCGGGTGCGTCCCGGCGGCCCGGCCCTCGCCCAGGAGCGGCAGGACGTCCCGGGCGCCTCGGTACTGCCCCGGGGCGCCGACCGCTGGACCCGCGCCCTGGACGACCTCGTCGCCCGCCACGACCTCACCCTCGGCTTCGCCTCGCTCGCCCTGCTCATCGCCGTCTTCCTCGGCGCGATGCACGCCCTCGCACCGGGCCACGGCAAGACCCTGATGGCCGCGACGGCGGCCGCGCGCGGGGGCCGGGCCCGGCTGCGGGACGTGCTGCCGCTGGCCGCCTCGGTCACGGTGACGCACACCCTCGGCGTGGTCGCCCTGGGCCTGCTCGTCACGGCCGGTTCCGCCGCCACGCCCTCGGTGATCGCCTGGCTGGGCATCGCCAGCGGCGCCCTCGTGCTCGTCGCGGGCGCGAACCTCGTACGACGCGCCTGGCGCAACCGCGCACAAGCACATCCGCACCCCCACCCCCACCCCCACCCCCACCCGCATGCGCACGAGGAAGCCGAAGAACGCCCGCTGGCCCTGGTGGGCGCAGCCCAGGACCAGGAAGCAGCCCACGAGCACAGCCATCACCACCACCACGACAGCCACCATCACCACGACGGCCACCACCATCACGACCACGAGCACGAGCACGAGCACGGCGTGGTGCACACCCACGGCGGCCACACTCACAGCCACCCCACCGCCCCCACCCTTCGCGGCACGATCCTGCTCGGGTTCGCCGGCGGTCTGGTGCCCAGCCCCTCCGCGGTCGTGGTGCTGGTCGGTGCCGCGGCGCTCGGGAAGGCCTGGTTCGGGCTGCTGCTCGTCGTGGCGTACGGCGCCGGGCTGGCGCTGACGCTCACCGCGGCCGGGTTCGCCGTCGTCCGGCTGGGCTCGGGCGTCACCCGGGTGCTGGACCGGCGCCCGCGCTGGACCGTCCACCCGGCTGCCACCCTCGTGCGCCGGACCCTGCCGCTCGCGTCCGCGCTGGTCGTCGTCGCCCTGGGTGCCGGATTGGTGCTCAAGGGGGCCGCATCCGCGCTCGGCTGAGCTACTTTGTGGAGAAATCACGCGAGATGCCGTGGGGGTCGCCCGTGTCCGAAGAGCCGGGCCGTGAACGTGTGATCGCGGGTCGCTACCGTCTGCTGTCCCCGCTGGGCGAGGGCGGCATGGGCACCGTGTGGCGCGCCCGTGACGAGGTGCTGCACCGTGAGGTGGCCGTCAAGGAGGTGCGGGCCCCGGCCGGGCTGCCCGCTTCGGACGTCGAGCGGATGTACGCGCGCCTGGAGCGCGAGGCGTGGGCGGCGGCCCGGGTCGCCAACCGCAACGTGGTCACGGTGTACGACGTGGCGATGGAGGGCGGCCGCCCCTGGGTCGTGATGGAGCTGGTGCGCGGGCTGTCCCTCGCCGACCAGCTGGAGGCCGAGGGTCCGCTGCCGCCGCAGCGGGCCGCGCACATCGGTGCCGAGGTGCTGGCCGCGCTGAGTGCCGCGCATGCGGCCGGGGTGCTGCACCGGGACGTGAAGCCGGCCAACGTGCTGCTGGCCAACGACGGCCGGGTCGTCCTCACCGACTTCGGTATCGCGACGGTCGAGGGCAGTTCGGCGCTGACCATGACGGGTGAGGTGATCGGCTCGCCCGAATTCCTGGCTCCGGAGCGGGCGTTGGGCCGTACGCCGGGCCCGGAGTCGGACCTGTGGTCGCTGGGCGTGCTGCTGTACGCGGCCGTCGAGGGCAACACCCCGTTCCGGCAGGACACTCCGCTGAGCACCCTGCGTGCCGTGGTGGACGAGGAGCTGCCGCCGCCGCGCCGGGCCGGACCGCTCGCCCCGGTCATCGAGGGGCTGCTGCGCAAGGACCCCGCCGAGCGGCTGTCCGGCGAAGGGGCCGAGCACGAGCTGCGGATCGTGGCGGCGGGCGGGACCCTCGGGCCGGCGCGCACGGAGCCGGTGCAGGCCTCGCCGTACACCCCGACGATCGCGGCCGAGTCCCAACGCCCCTCTCCCACACCGCCGATGCCCCTGTCCACCGGGTGTCCGGAGCCGCGGACCACCACCGTCGAGCCGCGCCGCAACCGGCGGGCCGGCGTGGTGCTGGTGGCCGGTCTCCTCGCCGTCGTCCTGGCGGTGGCGGGACTGACGTACGCGCTCCTCAACCGGAACAACGGCGGCGGTGGCGGGAACACCGGCGCACACACCAGCCGGGCGAGCGGCAGTACGCACTCCCCCAGCCCGAGCACCAGCACCCGCTCGGACACCGCCGCGCCGCCCCCGGCGCAGAGCAGCAGCGCCACGGCGAGCAGTCAGCCGGTCCAGTCCGTGCGGGTCACCCTGACCGGCGCGCACACGGAGTACGACGGAAGCTGCCCGCCGCCGACCGCGCAGGCGCCCACGTTCACGGCGACGTTCACAGTGGGGCGGGTGCCCACGCAGGTGGAGTACCGGTGGGTGCTCGCGCACGGGTCGGTCTCCGACCCTGGGTGGAAGACGCTGTCGTTCCCCGCGGGCGGCGGGAAGACCCAGCAGGTGCAGGTGGTCGTGACCGCCTACTCCGACAGCGGGACGATCGAGAACGAGATCAGCGTGGAGGTGCGCAGTCCGGTGCGGACCACGTCGAACTCTGTGCCGTTCACGGTGACCTGCGCGACGACGGAGACCCCGTCGGACGGGGCCTCCGCTTCACCTTCGGCCTCGTGACGGTCAGGCCGCGTTCGTGAGCACCGGCAGGTAGCCGCCGGACTGGCCGGCCGCGGTGGGGTGGTAGGACTCGCCGATGGAGAGCCAGTTGACGCTGTGCAGCCAGGAGTCGCCGGAGCAGATCTCGTGGCCGGTGAACGTGGTGCGGACGTCGCCGAAGACGAAGTCGTGGTCCAGGGCGCGCTTCTGGATGGCGGCGTCGATGTAGTCGGCCGCGCTGTTGATCGCGGACCGCTTGGTCTCGGAGAGGCCCAGGCAGGTCTGGCCGAGCTGGTAGAAGCGGGGGTAGCCGATGACGACCACCCGGGCGGACGGGGCTTTGGCGCTGATCGCGTTGTACACGGCGTCGAGCTTGCCGGGGAGCGTGGAGTCGACGTACGCCTTCGCCGTGTTGATCCGGGACAGGCACGAGCTGTCGGACTGGAGCACACAGGTCGTCATGACGTCGGCGAAGCCGGCGTCATTGCCGCCGATGGTGATCGAGACCAGGGCGGTGGAGGAGTTGAGCGAGCCGAGCTGATTGGCGAGCACGTCGTCCGTCTTGGCGCCCGAGCAGGCGTTGAAGGCGAACGAGGACGGACTGTGGGCGGCGTTCCACAGGTACGGGTACGCCTTGGTGCTGCGGTCGCAGCTGCCGCTCGAGCTGATGTAGCTGCCCGCTCCGACTCCGGAGGAGTAGGAGTCGCCGAGCGCCACATAACCGCCGTTCGCGACAGCCGTGGAGGCCTGCGCCGTGGCGGCCCCGGTGAGGGCGAGGCCGGTGGCGAGGAGGAGCGAGGTCACGTATGCCGTAAATCGGGAACGTCTCATGGAACCTCCCTTTAGCAGGATCTCTGCCACAACTGTCGTAGCAACTACGCGTGTTGACTGGAAGTGTTCATGCCAAGACTTTTTAGCCCTCAACGACGTCTCAACGGGATCGACTCAGGACGTTCACGCTCCAGATATTGCGTGCGCATGTCATCTCTGCTGACATTTCGTCACCCGTACGAAGAGTCGTCATCTTGACGGCCCACACGGGCCTGCGCCACATTGAAGCCCGGCATCCGGCGCGTCGGGGGGCAAAGTCGCCAATGCAGACCTTGCGTATCAAGACACCTTCGACAGACAGCGCCGGGGACGACGCCGAGCGGGCGCGGCCAGGTCCGGGGAGGGACCTGTCTCCGCTGCTCGCGGGGGCGGCCACAGCCGCGGGCGCGGTCGGCGCACTGCTCGCGCTCACCGACGCCGACTCACCGCTGCGCGGTCCGTGCACGCTGTTCTTCCTGCTGGCGGCGCCGGCCGTGGCGATCGGGGCGGCACTGCGGGGGCTGGATCCCTACGGCCGGGCGCTCACCGCGCTTGCGGGCTCGGTCGTACTGGACATGCTGGTTGCCCAGGGCATGCTGGCCGTGCACCGCTGGTCGGTCCGCGGCGGAGTGGTCGCGGTGACCGCGCTCAGCATGCTGCTGCTCCTGCTCGTCCTCGGCCGGGAGAAATTCCGTTCGAGGAAACCCGCCCAAGAGTGACGAAGCCAGGCCAAAGTTGTGTAACGGCCAAACCAATAAAAACGTGAGACGCCGTTCCAGGTCTTGCCATTCTGCTTCAATCGTCAATACCGTCGTACATCTCACCCGCATCGGTCCGTCAGTACACGGTTCAGGGGAGGGCTCAGGGCCGTGACGTTCCGGCGCGGGGCGCGGTAGGGGGGTGCCGTGCTCGGTGACCGCACTTGTGACCGAGTCGTGCCGCGCGACCGGCTGCCGTCCTTTTCCGGCAGACCGGCCAGCTTTGCCAGCTCGTCTGCGTGCACGGAGACCGTTTCGCCGCGCCGCGGATGAGAACCCCCCTTTCGAACCGGACAAAGAGCCGGGCCGCCCAGGGGCGGGCGGTCCACCGGACGAGAGGGACCACACTCATGAGTTCCGTTCTGCATCCGCCGAGTTCGGGCCAAGATCCGTTAATGGCCACCCACTACCGGCCCATCTCCTCTCACCTGGCGATCACTCCGCCGGTGAGCGTGGTGATTCCCGCCATGAATGAGGCGGAGAATCTGCCCTACGTCTTCAAGACCCTTCCGGACTGGATACACGAAGTGGTTCTTGTGGACGGCAATTCCACCGACGACACCGTCGACGTGGCCCGTTCGCTGTGGCCCGCGGTGCGCGTCGTCGAACAGCAGGGCAAGGGCAAGGGGGATGCCCTGATCACCGGGTTCGAGGCATGCACCGGCGACATCATCGTGATGGTCGACGCGGACGGCTCGGCCGACGGCGACGAGATCGTGTCGTACGTCTCCGCCCTCGTCTCGGGCGCCGACTTCGCCAAGGGCTCGCGCTTCGCCAACGGCGGCGGCACGGACGACATGACCTTCATCCGCAAGCTCGGCAACTGGGCGCTGTGCACCATCGTCAACCGCAAGTTCGGCGCCCGCTACACCGACCTCTGCTACGGATACAACGCGTTCTGGCGGCACTGCCTCGACAAGATCGACCTCGACTGCACCGGTTTCGAGGTCGAGACGCTGATGAACATCAGAGTGGTCAAGGCGGGGCTGAAGGTTCAGGAGATCCCCAGCCACGAATACCTCCGCATCCACGGCACGAGCAATCTGCGGGCCGTGCGGGACGGGATCCGGGTGCTGAAGGTCATCCTCAAGGAGCGTTCCAACCGGCGTGCCCTGCGCCGCCAGGCCCACCACGAGCGACTGCTGAACACCGGACGGGGAGAGGTGTCTTGAGAGATCCCGGCATCTCCGTCGTGATCTGCGTGTACACCGAGGAGCGCTGGGAGGACATCCTCGCGGCGGTCTCCTCGGTGCGCGCCCAGTCGTATCCGGCGCTGGAGACGCTCCTGGTCGTCGACCACAACCGGGCCCTGCTGGAACGGCTGGCCCGCGAGTACAAGGAGGCCGCCGATGTGCGGGTGCTCGCCAACGCCGGCCCGCGCGGTCTGTCGGCCGGCCGCAACACCGGAGTCGTCGCCTCGCACGGCGAGGTGATCGCCTTCCTCGACGACGACGCCGTGGCCGAGCGGGACTGGCTGCGCCGCTTCGCCGAGGGGTACGCCGACCCGCGGGTGATGGCGGTCGGCGGCCGTACGCTGCCCGTCTGGGCCTCGGGCCGGCGTCCCGTCTGGTTCCCGCAGGAGTTCGACTGGGTGGTGGGCTGCACCTACCGTGGCCTGCCGCCGGGCCGGGTCCGGGTGCGCAACGTGCTGGGCGGAAACGCCTCCTTCCGGCGTACGGCGTTCGACGCGGCGGGCGGCTTCGCGACCGGCATCGGCCGCGGCGGCGACCGGCGCCCACTGGGCTGCGAGGAGACGGAACTGTGCATCCGCCTCACCCGGGCCCGCCCCGACGCGGTCCTGCTCATCGACGACCGCGCGGTGATCCACCACCGGGTGCCCGCCACCCGCGAACACTTCGCGTACTTCCGCACCCGCGCCTACGCCGAGGGCCTGTCCAAGGCGCTGGTGGCCCGCAGCGTCGGCGCCGGCAAGGGGCTCGAGTCCGAACGCCGGTACACCACCCGGGTCCTGCCCGCCGGGATCGCCCGCGGCCTGCGGGACGCCCTGCTCGCCCGCCCGGGCGGCGCCGGACGCGCGGGCGCGATCGTCGCGGGGGTGCTCACCGCGGCGGGCGGCTACGTGGTGGGCAGCGTGCGGGCGCGGCGAGGCGGGCCGACGTTCTCCGTCGTGCCCGTCGGGACAGGGAGAACACCGGGGAGCGAGGCGGGCGCGGGAATGGAGGAGGGGGAACGTCCATGAGCCGCACGGGCGTATGGATCAAGGGGGAACGCCCATGAGCGACACCGCCGTACCCATCCTCATGTACCACGCGGTGGCGAGCGCGCCGAACGACGCCACCCGGGCCCTGTCGGTCGCGCCGGAGGCCTTCGCCGAGCAGATGGCGCTCATCGGTGACCTGGGCCTGACCCCGGTCACCACCGCCGACCTCGCGGCCCGCTGGCGGTCCGGCCGCCCACTGCCCGAGCGGCCGGTGCTGATCACCTTCGACGACGGCTACGAGGGGGTCCACCGGCATGCACTGCCCGTGCTCGCCAAGCACGGCTTCCCGGCCACGCTGTTCGTCTCCACCGGCTGGATCAGGGGCGCGTACGACACCGGAGGCGGCCTGGACGCCATGCTCGACTGGCAGCAGGTGCGCGACCTCGCGGACACCGGGATCGAGATCGGCGGGCACAGCCACTCCCACCCGCAGCTCGACCAGCTCGACGACGCCGGCCTGCGCACGGAACTGGTCCGCAGCACGGAGATCGTCACCGGCGAACTGGGCGCACGGCCGGTGTCGTTCGCCTACCCCTACGGCTATTCCAGCCGCCGGGTCCGCGCCGCGGTGCGGGAGGCCGGGTACGCCCAGGCGCTCGCCGTCGGCAACGGGCTCGCCCGCCGCCGCCAGGGGCCGTACGCCCTGCAACGCGTCACCGTCCGCCGCGGCACGGACGCCGAGGAGTTCGAGCGGCTGCTCCAGGGCCGTGCCATCACCCGTAACTTCGCCAAGGACCGCGTTCTGACCAAGGGGTACGCCCTCGTCCGCAGAACCCGCCAGGTCCGCCGGAAGGCCATCCGTTCCCGTGTCTGACACGACCACCACAACCGAGGCCGCAACGGCCGAGGACCAGGCGCCCGAGCAGTCGGGGCGCCGCCTCCGCCTGCCCGGGACGGGCCGGGGGTCCGGCGGCAACCAGCTGTTCCGCAACGCCTACGCGCTGATGCTCAACACCGGCATCTCCGCCGTCCTCGGGCTGGGCTTCTGGCTGGCCGCGGCACGCTACTACTCCGAGTCGGCGGTCGGGCAGGGCTCCGCCGCCATCGCCGCGATGAAACTGCTCGCGGGGCTGACCGCGGTGACCCTGACCGGCGCCCTGGCCCGCTTCATCCCGGTGTCCGGACAGCGCACCGGACGGCTCGTCTTCCGTACCTACGCGGGCAGTTCGCTGCTGGTGGCGGTGGCGGCGGGGATCTTCCTGCTGACGCTGGACGTGTGGGGGCCGTCGTACCGCTTCCTGCACGGGCCGATCAACGGGCTCGGCTTCATCCTGGCCGTCGTCGCCTGGAACCTGCTCACCCTCCAGGACGGCGTGCTGACCGGGCTGCGCAGCGCGCCCTGGGTGCCGGTGGGCAACACCGTGTTCTCGGCGGTGAAGCTGGGGCTGCTCGTCGCGTTCGCCGTGGCGATCCCGACCACCGGCGTCTTCGTGTCCTGGGTCGCCGCGATCGCCACCTCGGTGGTGCCGCTGGGCTGGCTGGTGTTCCGGCGGCTGGTGCCCCGGCACGTCAAGGCGACCGAGGACCACGCCAAGCCGCCGACGCTCAAGGAGATCGGGCGGTTCCTCGCCGGCGACTACACCGGTTCGCTGTTCTCGCTCGCCGTGGTCTACCTCGTCCCGGTGATCATCGCCTCGCAGATCAGCTCCGAGGACAACGCGTACTTCTACATCACCACCACCATCGGCGGCACGACCAACCTGCTCGCCATCAACATGGGCGCGTCCCTCACGGTCGAGGGCTCGCACGACCCGGGACGCCTCGCCGCCAACACCCGCGCCGCGCTGAAGCGGATGGCCCGGATCATGCTGCCGATCGCGAGCGTGCTGTTCGTCGGCGCGCCCTGGATCCTCGGCGTCTTCGGCGCCGGCTACGCGGACGCGGCGACCCCGCTGCTGCGCTGGTTCGCGGTGGGCACGGTGCTGCGGGTCGTCATGGAGACGTACTTCGCGGTGCTGCGCGCACAGAGCCGTACCGCCCCGCTCGCCTGGCTGCAGGGCCTGTTGTGCGTGCTCGTGCTCGGCCTGACGCTGCTGCTCCTGCCCCGGATGGGCCTGACCGGAGCGGGCGTCGCCGAGATCTCCAGCCTCGCGGTGATCGTGGCGGTCGCCGCGCCGAAGCTGTGGCTGACCATCCGGTCCGCACCCCCTGCCCTCCTGCCGGAGACGGCGGCACCGGACGGGGACCTCGCCGACCTGGGGGCGCGCGAGGTGCCCGCCGTCACCCAAGTGCCCCGGCACAGCCCGGCCTGGGCGCTGGACAACGACACCCTCGCCCTCGGCATCCACGTCGACTTCGACCACGTCGAACGCCGGCCGGACGTCCGTCCGGGCCCCGGCACCCCGCCCGCGGGCACGCCCGTGCCGCGACCGGTCGAGGAGCCGGAACCGGGCGCGGAGGCGTCGCTGGGTCCGGCCGAGGCGGCGCTGCTGAAGGAGGCGGAGGTCGACGCGCCGTTCGAGGCGGCGGCACCCCAGAATGCGGTGATGGACGAAGTCGCGGACGAATCCCTGGACATGGCCATGCGCGAGGTCATGGACGAGGCCGTGGACGAGGAGCCACCCGCGCCGCCCATCCGTCCGGGGCTCACCCGCTCCGGTGTCGTCCTCGGCTGTCTGCTGATCGCCGCGCTCCTGCTGTACTGGGTGCCCGCGCTGCGGCTCGGCGAGGCCGACCTCGACGGGATGGGCGGGCTCGGCCTGGTCTCCGTGCTGCCGCTGCCGACGCTGGTGGGGGCAGCCCTGCTGATCACGGTGTTCGCCTCGCTGCTCTGGCTGCGCCGTGAACACCGGGCCCTGCTGCTGGTCACGCTGCTGGCGACCGTGGTGTCCCTGCACGCGTTGCCCGCGGTGCTGGAGACCGAGCCACGGTTCGCGACGGCCTGGCAGCACCTCGGCTTCATCGACTACATCGACCGCACCGGGTCCGCCGTACCGGACCTGGACGCCCGCTGGAGCTGGCCGGGATTCTTCGCGGTGGCCGCGTTCGTCGCCCGGGCGTGCGGGGTCGACGACTTCACGGAGATCATCCGCTGGTGGCCGACGGCCATCCAACTCGCCTATCTGGCCCCGATGTTCCTGCTCACCCGGTCGCTCCGGGCGAGCTGGCGGGCCAAGTGGACCGGCGTGTGGCTCTTCGTGCTCAGCGGCTGGGTCGGCCAGGACTACTTCTCCCCGCAGGGCTTCACGTTCCTCCTCTACCTCGTCTTCGTGGCGATCCTGCTGGTGTGGTTCCGCGCTCCTCACGTGATCTGGACGAAGTTCCGTCCGGGAGAGGCCGAGGTCGAACCCACCGACCGGCGCCAACGGGCCGTGCTGCTCCTGGTGCTGATCGGTCTGTACGCGGCGAGCGTCCCGGCGCACCAGCTCACCCCGTTCGTGATGCTCGGCGTGCTCGCCGCGCTGGTGCTGCTCGGCCGCTCCGAACTGCGCGGGCTGCCCATCCTGTTCGCGGTGCTGGTCGCGGTCTGGGTCGGCTTCATGGCCGAGCCGTACTGGTCCGGGCATTTCGACGACCTCTTCGGCGGGGTCGGCGGCGTCGGCAGCAACGTCTCGACCTCGGTCTCCGGCCGTATCCAGGGCGGGAACTCGACCCACAAGCTGGTCCTGTACACCAGGGTCCTGCTGGCCGGCTCGGTGCTGGCCCTCGCCTGCTGGGGCTGGTGGCGGCGGCGCTTGCACCGGTACCGCGAACGGTCCCTGCTGGTGCTCACCTTCGTCCCGTTCCTGGGCTTCGGCATGCAGTCGTACGGCGGCGAGATGGCCCTGCGCGTCTTCATGTTCGCGGTACCGGGCGCGGCTCTGCTGGGCGCGCTCGCCCTGTTCCCGCGCACCGGCGTCACCGCGAAGGAGCGCGAGAAGGAGCGGGTCAGCCTCGCCCCGCTGGCCGCGCTGCTGGCCGGGCTGCTGCTGATGGGCGGCTTCCTGGTGGCCCGGTGGGGCAACGAGTCGTTCGAGCGGACCCGGCCGGGCGAGGTCACGGCCATGGACTGGGTGTACGCCCACGACCGGCCGACGGTACGGCTGCTGTGGCTGAGCCAGGACACGGTCAACGACGTGACGCCGGCCATGCCGTGGGGCGCCCGGGACATGGAACGGGTGAACTACGTGCCGACGCCGGCACCCGTCGACCCGGTGCTGGTGTCCGGCCTGGTGAAGGCGCTCAAGGACGCGGGCCCGAACTCGTACCTGATGATCAACGAGAGCCAGGTCACCTATCTGGAGCTGGACGCGGGCTACTCGGCGACCTGGAAGTCCCGGCTGATCCACAACCTGGACAACCGGCAGGAGCTGACGAAGGTCCTGGTCAACGACGACGTCACCGTGTTCGCGCTGCGCAAGCAGCCGGCGGGCCCGGTGCCGAAGCCGAACCCGGGCCGGATCGGGCCGCAGGTGACGTGGACGCCGTGGTCGGTGGTCGGCGCGCTGGCCGCCGTCACGCTGATCCTGCTGCTCACCGCGCGCGAGGTGGTCCGGGTCGCGGCGCGGCCGAGCACCCGGCAACTGCGACGGCTGCAGGGCAGCTTCTGGTTCTCGCTGCCGCTGCTGGCGGTGCTGCTGGCCTCACTGGTGCAGCGTTTCCTGACCATGAAGTGACGGGTGCGGGGTGGTGGCTCAGCGGCCGAGCCACCGCACCTCGTACGCGTGCATGTCGAACCGCTTCCCGTCGACCTGGGCGCTGATCGGCCGGTCCAGGGTGTTGACCACGAGGACCGTCCTGCTGCTGGCCAGCACCCGCACGTTGGGCACGTCGTCCTGGGCGACGGACACCGTCTCGTACCGGGTGCCCGGCGGGAACGCCCGGTCGAACCGGGACACCAGGTCGTACATGGGGAGTTCCCCGCCCCCGCCGGGCACGTCGGTCGGCGTCCACAGGCAGCCGGGACAGTCGGTGCCCGTCTTCTCCTCCGGGTTCCAGTAGAAGCCGGAGTCGGCGCCGCCCTTGACCATGGCGATCATCCCCGTGGCGTGCACGGCGCGGCGGTGGGCCTCGGACCAGCCCCTGCGTTCGTCCTTGCCGTCGGCGGGCTCGACGTAGTACTCGGCCCACCACAGGGGCAGGTCATGGGTCTGCTGCCGTACCCACTGGCCGACCGCGGTGAGCTTGTCGGTGGCCGCGAACTCGTCGGGCAGCAGGTCGTCGTCGTTGGTGTAGCTGGAGCCGTCGACGACCACGAAGTCGGCGCCGGTCTTGTGGCTGTTCCAGTACGCGAAGGCGTCGAGGACCCGCTGGTCCATCGCGCCCCAGGCGCCCCGGAGGGCGGTCGACGCGTTCTCCTTCTGCCGTGGGTCGACACTGTCCATGACCAGGTACGGCCCGCCGACCATGATGTCCTTGTCGACCTTCTTCAGCGCCTTGTAGACGAGGTTGTACATCGTCGTGTAGCCCTCGTAGTCCCAGCGGCCCTCGGCGTTGTTCCAGAAGCCCTTGAACTCGTTCCACACGATGAAATGGCGTACGTCGGGATAGCGCTTGGCGACGGTCGCGGCGAGCTCGGCGAAGTCCTGGTAGTGGTCCGGGGTGGGCGCGGTCTCCAGGGCGGCCTGGCTCCAGTCGGTGTTGTCGACGCCGGCCCTGCCGCCTTTCATCCAGTCCGGCGAGCAGCACAGCGTGACCACGGGGGTGCCGCCGGACCTGCGGATGAAGTCGATCCGGCGGTCCATGGCGCCGAAGTCGTAATGGCCCTTCACCGGCTCGGGGTTGTCGGCGCCCCAGCCCATGAGGGCCTGGTCCTGCGGCAGCCCGCCGTTCTTCGCGAGCAGCTCCGCGACCCGGTCGGTGGCCGCGCCGCTGCCCTGGTCGGCGCTGTACTGGGTGTGGGTGAAGCCCCAGCCCACGAACGGCTCCGGGCGCTCGGACGCGGTGGCGGGCGTGCCGTGGACCTTGTCGCCGTCGCGCGAGGTACCGACGGTGCTTCCGCTGCCGGGCAGCGTGCTGATCAGGGTGACCACCAGGGCCAGAGCGGCAACGCCCACACCGAGCAGGGCGGTGAGCCGCCATCGCCGAGTCCCCGTATACCACTCATGACGTCCCATCATGGACAACAGTAACGGCGCAGACCACGTACGGGGCAGGTCTTGGGAACACCCGGGACAAGGGGTGGAAATGCCGTGCGCGGAGGGCATCGGTGCCGGATCATGGCGGCATGGCCGCGAACCCACACGACGCTCTGCCGATCCGGCTCCACGTCGACGACTCCGACTCGCCGTCCGACGTCGTCGACGCGCTGTTCCTCGGCCGCTTCGCGACGGGCGAGCAGCCGTACTCGCACGCGGTGAACATCGACCGCGTGCGCTCCGGCGCGACCCTGCTGCCGGAGGGCGCCCGGGTGCTGCGGGTCGCCCGCGACGACGACCGCAGCGCGACCCTCGCGGAGGGCGACGGCTGGACCCTGCTGATCTCCCGCTGGAACCGGGGCGCGGACGTCACGGTGACCGCGACCAGCGCCGAGCTGGCGAAGACGGTCCTCGACCGGGCTACGGACGGCGCCTCCGACGAACCGGAACCGCAGCCGGAGAACGTGACCATGGGCTTCTGGTACGTCTCCCCGCGGCGCGGCCCGCACCGCACCACCCGCCAGATCTCCGCCGGCACCTGGGACGAGGTGCGCCCCAACTACACGGCCCCCGTGGCGGAGGCGATGGACCGCCTGATGAAGACGACCCCGGAGGACATCGCGGGTCGGCTGCTCCTGCTGCACGGTCCGCCCGGGACCGGCAAGACCTCCGCGCTGCGCACGCTCGCCCGCTCCTGGCGGGACTGGTGCCAGGTGGACTGTGTGCTGGACCCGGAGCGGCTCTTCTCCGACGTCGGCTACCTCATGGACATCGCGATCGGCGAGGAGGACAGCGCGGGCAAGGGCCGCTGGCGGCTGCTCCTGCTGGAGGACTGCGACGAGCTGATCCGCGGCGAGGCCAGGCACACCGCGGGCCAGGCCCTGTCCCGGCTGCTCAACCTCACCGACGGCCTGCTCGGCCAGGGCCGCAACGTCCTGGTCGGCGTCACCACCAACGAGGACCTGGAGCGCCTGCACCCGGCCGTGGTCCGCCCCGGCCGCTGCCTGGCCCGCATCGAGGTGGGCCCGCTGACCCGCCGCGAGGCGGTGAACTGGCTCGGCGCCGAGGAGGGCGTCGGCCGGGAGGGCGCGACCCTGGCCGAGCTGTTCGCACTGCGCCGGGGCACGACACCCACGTCGGTCCCCGGGGCCCGGGACGGCGCGGACGCGGGGTTGTACCTGTAGCCGCGAGGTTGTACCTGTAGCCGGTCGCCTCCGGTGCTTTGATGGATGTATGACCCTGTTCGTCGGCACGTCCGGGTGGCAGTACAAGGACTGGCGGGGGGTCCTGTACCCGGGCGACTGTCCGATCCGGCTGTGGCTGGAGGAGTACGCGACGCGCTTCGCCACGGTGGAGATCAACAACGCCTTCTACCGGCTGCCGACGCGGGAGAACTTCGAGGCCTGGCGGAACCGGGTGCCGGACGACTTCGTGGTGGCGGTGAAGGCGAGCCGGTACCTCACGCACATCAAGCGGCTGAAGGACCCCGAGGAGCCGGTCCACCGCCTGATGACCCACGCGGCGGGCCTGGGCGCCCGCCTCGGCCCGGTCCTCCTCCAGCTCCCACCCACCCTGCGCGTGGACCCGTCCCTGCTGGGCACCTGCCTGGCCTGCTTCCCCTCCGACACGAGAGTCGCGGTCGAACCACGCCACGACTCGTGGTGGACACCCGAGGTGCGGGAGGTCCTGGAGTCCCGAGGCGCGGCCCTGTGCTGGGCCGACGTCCGGGCCCAGCCGGTGACTCCCCTGTGGCGCACGACGGACTGGGGCTACGTCCGCTTCCACGAGGGCCGCGCCCAGCCGTGGCCGCACTACGGCCGACGGTCTCTGGAGACCTGGGTGGACCGCATCGCGACGACCTGGTCCGACGCATGTGACGTGTATGCGTACTTCAACAACGATCCCGGCGGAGCGGCGGTGGAGGACGCGGTGACGTTCGGGACGGCGGCGACGAGAGCGAGCCTGACGGTGACACGAACGCCGAGTGCCCTCTCATCACGCCGTTAGGCGATGTCGGCCACAACGGGGCTCAGCCACGACGGCCCTTCCCGGCGGTGCCGAACCTGCTCAGCCCTCCCCGTACGCCGCCCGCAGGGCATCCCGCACAGCGGCCAACGCCTCGTCCTCGGTAAGCCCGAGCCGCCGAACCCGCTCCACGTAAGCCTGAGCGGCCAGCGACGCCTCCCGCACCGCGGCCGAGCCGGCGGCGGCCACAAACGTGCCGTTGCGCCCCCGCGTCTCGATCACCCCGTCGCCCTCCAGCGCCCGGTACGCCTTGGCCACCGTGTTCACCGCGAGCCCCAGCGACTCGGCCAGCCCCCGCACGGTCGGCAGCCGGTACCCCACCGGCAGCACCCCGGACCGCGCCTGCTCGGAAATCTGCGCCCGCACCTGCTCGTACGGCGGCGCGCTGTCATCGATGTGGATCTTCAGGCTCACAAGGCCGATTGTCCCGCACCCACCGGAAAATCAGAGGCATCCCCCGCACATCTCCCCGTACGGTGCCTCCTCATGACTGTGATCGTGCGCGACCTGCAGCCCGACGTCCAGGCCGACACCGAAGGCTACGCCCAGGTCCGCCATCTCGCCCTGCCGTACATCCTGTTCACCCCGGAGTCCGTCCGCCACACCCTCACCCACAGCCACCCCGACGCCCGCTTCCGCGCGCTGATCGCGGTCGAGGACGGCGAGGTGATCGGCGCGGCCGGGGTCTCCCTCGCGCACGACAGCACGGAGCCGGGCCAGGGGTACCTGAACATCTACGTACGCCCGGACCGCACCCACCGCGGTGCCGGCCGGCTCCTCGCCCGAGCCGCCGAGGAGCATCTCACCACTGTGGGCGCGACCAAGCTGTACACCTGGGTCCTCGACGAGCCGGCCCATCGCGCCTTCGCCGAACGGCACGGCTACACCCGGGGACGCCCCGCGCATTTCCTCCGTCTGGACCTGGCGCACGGCACCCTCCCGCCGCTCCCGGAGGTCCCGCCGGGCGTGGAGCTGCGCCCGGCCGCCGACTTCGCGGACGACCCGCGACCGCTGTTCGAGCTGGACGCGGAGACCGTGTCGGACGAACCGGGCGAGATCAACGTCGAGTTCACGGACTACGACGCCTGGCTGGAGCAGACGTGGCAGCATCCGCTGCTGCACCCCGAGCTGTCCATGGCCGCGGTCGTCGACGGCCGCCCGGTCGCCTTCAGCGTGGCCTACACCGCCGGCGCCACCCTCCCCCACGCTCGAACAGGCTCGCGCGGGGGGACCCCCATGACCACCGCGATGACCGGCACCGCCCGGGCCCACCGCGGCCGCGGCCTGGCCAAGCTCGCCAAGATCCACTCCCTGTACCGGGCACGTGCCGCCGGCCTCACCGAGGCCTTCACGGGCAACGATGCCGGCAACGACCCGATGATCGCGATCAACAAGTGGCTCGGGTACGAGATCTGCGCGACGGAGGTGCGCTATGTCCGCGAACTCGGCTGAGGCCGCTGCCCGGGTGGAGGTCGTCCTGGTCAAGGGCGGCCGCACGAAGATCCGTTATCCGGCGGAGCTGCTGGCCGACGACGGCGTCCGCGTCTCGGTCCGTGCCCCGTGGGCGGGCGAGGGTGTGCGCGACTTCGGCTTCGTGCGGTTCGAGGCGGGCGACGTCTTCACCGAGCACTACTGGCGGGACCGCTGGTACTCGGTGAAGGAGGTCCGGGCCGGGGACGGCACCGTCAAGGGCTGGTACTGCGACATCACCCGCCCGGCCGTCCTGTCCGGCAGCGAGCTGGTCGTCGAGGACCTGGACCTGGACCTGTGGCGCTCCGCCGACGGCAGGGACGTACGGCGTCTGGACGAGGACGAGTTCGCCGAGAGCGGGCTGGCGGAGACGGACCCCGAGGCCGCGTCCGCCGCCGTGGCCGCCCTGGACGAACTGGAGGCGCTGGCCCGCGAGGGCGGCTTCGGAAAGCTGCTGGCCTGACGCCTCGGGACGCCCCACCCCCCGGCTACACCGGCTACACCGGCTACCCCGGCTACCCCGTCGCGACCACCGCGTACCGCTCGTCGTCCACGGTCTTCCCCCACAGCACGGGGTCGTCGGACAGCCGCTCCACGCGCACGTGCCCGGCGACGGGCGCCAGGAGGGCGGTGAGCCGCTCGGCCGGTATGCCGACCGGGGTGAGGGTCCCCCAGACCCCCTCGACCAGCACGAACCGGCCTCCGGGCCGCAGCAGGGTGCGCCAGTGCCGCAGGACGCGCGCGGGGTCGGGCAGCGCCCACAGCACATGCCGGACGAGGACGACGTCGTACCGCTGCTCCCCCACCGGCGGCGCGGCGGCGTCCCCGTGCAGGACCACGGCGTCCCGCCCGGCGAGCTTGGCCCGGGCCCGCTCGACCATGGCCGGCGAGCTGTCGACCCCGGTCACCCGGTGTCCCTGCTCGGCGGCGAGGAGCGACAGGCTGCCGGTGCCGCAGCCGAGGTCCAGGACGTCGGCGGGGTGCTCGGGCAGCCAGGACCGGAGCAGGGCCGCCCAGGCGGCACGCAC
Organism: Streptomyces sp. NPDC001450; assembly: GCF_053597295.1. Lineage (NCBI taxonomy): Bacteria > Bacillati > Actinomycetota > Actinomycetes > Kitasatosporales > Streptomycetaceae > Streptomyces > Streptomyces sp. NPDC001450. The sequence goes on along the minus strand of NZ_JBSFHY010000016.1, from coordinate 72,730 downwards.
CTCGGGTGCGCGCAGGCCGTGGTCCGGCTCGTCGTCGAACGCGGTGGCCGCCGCGTCCCAGTCCACCTCGGCACCCACCGCAACCAGATGCTCACTCTCGTTCGTCATTCCCCAAGAGTGACACCCGCCACTGACAGTCCCGACGTGACAGCCGCCACTGACAGACCGGCACCGATGAGGAACTCTCGCCCAAAGGGTCTGCCTCCGTGGCACCACGGATCCAGGTGGGCACTGGAGGAGGCAGTCATGCGCCGAGTGACCGTGCAGAAGCCCCTGAAGAGGACGGACAGCCGCCGGATCCGCGAAGAGGCGGAGGAGCGCCCCGCGGGGCGTCCGGAGGTGCGCAAGGACATCGCCCGCACCTGGTGGCCGGACAGCTGACCGGACCAGCCCTTTCCGGCGCCGGTGTCAGACCAGTCGTTTCCGGTAGTGGATGCGGTCGTACGGCCCGTCCACGCGCCGCTCCACGACCTCGTAACCGAACCTCGGATAGATCGTCTGGTTCTCCCACATCAGCGCGTTCGTGTAGAGCCTGACACCGGGCAGACCGAGCGCACGCGCGTGCGCGTCCACGAACTCCAGCAGGCGCCGCCCCACTCCCTTGCCGTGCGCGTCGGGATGGACGGCGATGCTGTCGAGAAACAGGTGGTCGTCGTGAGCCTCGACGACGACGAGCCCGACCACCGGCTCCCCGAACACGAACACCCTGCCCGCGGCCACGTCCGCCGCATGGTCCGCCTCCATGGGTTGCGGCACCACCCCGATGCGCTCGATGTAGTGGTGGTACGCCGCATCGGTCACGGCCTTCACGGTCGGCACGTCGGCGGCCCGAGCGGGCCGGATCTCGTCGTTCGTCATGCCGGGAACGCTATCCACCTCAGCGCAGTCCGAGCATCGGAGGCTTATGGCACGAGCACGAGCTTTCCCTTCGCCGCCGAGCGCTCGAGCATCTCGTGCGCGCGACGAGCCTCGGACAGCGGTAGGCGTTCCGCCACGACCGGGTGGATCCTGTGCTCGCGGAGCAGCTCGAGCAGCGCGCGGAAGTCCGCCCGGAACTGGTCCGGGTCGCGGGGACCGCCCCCCACGGGAAGTGCTGGGTGGGCGCCGGCCACGGGAAGCACTTGGCGGTGATGACCGTGCAGTTTCTGGATCCGGTAGGCGAGCGCCTGCCGGCGGGGCGAGAGCAGGCTCCACAGCCAGACGGTCCCGGTCGCCGCGTACCACTCCGCCCAGGCTCGCCAGTTCTTGTGCCCGTGCTCGAGCGTGGCGTAGTGGCCGTACACGACAAGCCGTCCGCCGGGCCTCAGCGCGCGGAAGGAGCGCAGGGACACCGCGCCGCCGAGCCCGTCGAGCACGACGTCCACGCCTTTCCCGGGGAGCTCGCGCACCCGCTCCAGGAAGTTCTCGGTGCGGTAGTCGATCGCCACTGCGCCGAGCCGTTCGACAGCGGCGCCGTCGCGGGCGGATGCAGTTCCGTAGAGGTGAAGCCCGGCGACCGCTCCGAGCTCGAGGAGCGCGGTGCCCACCCTGCCGGCAGCACCGTGCACGAGCACCGTCTCGCCGCGCTTCACCTTCGCCACGCGGTGAAGCAGCTGGAAGGCGGTCATGTAGGTGAAGACGAGGTTCAGGACCTCCGCCGGGTCGAGGTTCTCGGGCACCTCGACCGCCTCGGCCTCCGGCACGCACACGCGCTCCGCGTCCGCGCCCCACACCGTCAGCGCACCGATGCGGTCCCCCACGCGCAGTCTCGAACAGCCCGGCCCGAGCTCCTCGACAGTGCCGACGAGTTCATAGCCGGGCGTGAACGGCGGCTTCGGTACGCCGAGATACGTGCCGGCGCGCAGCTGGGCATCTGTGAACGACACGCCTGCGGCCAGCACCCTGACGCACACTTCGCCCGGCCCCGGCCGTGGATCGTCGTCCTCCACGACCCTCAAGACCTCGGGGCCGCCGAAATGATCAATGACGACGCGCTTCATCTCCTCAGGCTAGGCGGACCGCACTGCCCTCGCATCCGATCGGCCTTGCGGCTCGATCAGCAATGGCGCCGGGAAACCCCTCGCGACGGTACAGCCCGGCATTCACCCCTGAAGGGTGACGCTCACGGCCCAAAGCGGCGACGAACGTGGTTGGCGTGAGGTCGGCCAGACGTTCGGCAGGGAGTTCCTGATGTCAACTACCCACGAGACCAGGCAGCTCGACGAGGTCCGCAACGCCCGCTACGGAGAGATCGTCCTGATCAGCCCTGGGGAACGGGGAGAGCTTCGGGCCGAGGTGTACAACACCATGGGTCTCAACGACTGCCCGCCGGAGAAGTGGTCGGCTCTGGACGCAGGCAGCGTTGCCCGCGAAGCCGAGGTGCCTGCCGCTTGGTTGAACGGTCCACGGTTCTGGCTGATGGACCGCATCACCGCGTCCAGGGTCGGCGACATCCGCTCGTTCCAGGGGCTTGAGGCACGCTGGGTCGCCGCACTGGAGATTCCCGCGGGCTTGGACCTCAACGGCAGGGGAAATGAGCGCTTCTACAAGGACGTGGTGATCAACCGGGACACCGAATGGCTGTTCGCTGCGGGCAAGCCCGTCCATCAACTGCTCGATCCCGATGGCCGTACGTATGTGATGCAGGCGTACTCACACATCGTGGACGACACCCTCACCATGGACGCGCTTCCCAGGCTGGCGGACCGGCTGCAACTCCCGGATGGATGGACCTACCGCGAGGACACCCCGGCACACGACCTCTCGCTGCGTACCGTGACCGGAGAGGCGCACGTCCTCCAGGACGAGCTTGAGAACACCTACATGCTCTTGACACAGTGAGCCCTTTCCAAGCCGACGGTGCTGACCGCGAGTTGGACAGTCCTGCGCAACGAAGAAGCTCCTGGTAGACGGGTTCTCGACCAAGATCACCCGCGCCCGCCACGAGCTTCGCGTGCATGTCCACCCGTCCTCGATTGATCTGTCCCGCCATACCTTGCGGTTCCTGACCGGACAGCTGACAGCCAGTCGGCAGGAGATCGGGACGCGGTGGCGGCACCTTTCCGCCGCACGTCAGGCCCTGCTCGCCCTGGCCCACCTGCGGTGCGGCGACACCTGCTACTCCGGGAAGCACAAACGCCACGGCATGAACGTCCAGGTCCCCACCGATCCGTTCGGACGGCTGCTCTGGGCCTCGTCGGCTCTGCCCGGCTCGACTCACGACCTGACCGCCGCGCGGCAGCACGGGATCATCGAAGCCCTCGCGGTGTTCGCGACGCACCTCCCACACACCTCGCCGGAGAAGGAAGAACCGGTCACAGATGGACGAGTGTGGGCTCGAGCACCGCAGAATGCGGCCACGGTCAGAACGTGCCTCCGGCGGGGGCGCTCAGGCTCCGAGACGGATGGGGCGCCGTCTGCGAGTGCGGCCGTGGAGTGGCGTGCGCGGGGGGGGCTCCCATCCTGCCTGCCATCGGCCCAGACAGAGTCGAGCGGGCGTGGCCCCTGGCGTCCAGGTCTTCGTTCAGTGGCGCGCTCCACTTGGACGCCAGGGCCCACGCCCGCTCCACGGTGTGTGGGTCGACGGCAGACGGGATGGGAGCCGGGGGGTAAGTGGTGGCTGCTGGAAGAGTGGCCAGCTCAGGCCATCCGAGCGGCAGGTGATCGCGGATGACCAAACGGAGCACTTGGCGGCGGTGCCGAGGGAGGAGGACATGAGGGCGCACGTCGACGCCCTCACGCCTTCGCCGTACTGCGCCTCAGTCCGAGCAGGGCGTGCCGGGCCCTGGCCGGTGGCCGTCCGCCAAACCGGTGGAGACAGGCCAGAAGTGGTCACCGCACACGCACGGTGTGATGGTCGCCGTGAACGACCCGCTGTTGTCGGAGTCGACGTTGTCGTTGACCGCGAGGTACAGCTCTCCGGTACCCACCAGGGTCGTCGGGCCCGCCCCGATGTAGTGCCAGGGTCCGTTTCCGATCCGGGCGATGAGCGACCAGGCAGGGACGCCCGGCAGCGGGAAGTCCGAGCCCGCGAGCGTCGTGCTGACGCCCCACGGAGTCTCGGTCGTGGTGACGTTGCGCTGGATCGCGATCGTTCCGGTCGCCGTGATCTTCACGGCGCTGCGTACGCATACGCCGGTGTCGATCACGCCCGTGGCGCCGGGGATCCCGGTGGGACCGGCCGTGGCCGGAACCTGGACGGTGGTGCTCGGGGCGGGCAGCTGGGTGATGGGACACGCGGGTACGCCGTCACGGTGCTCGGCCGCCACGGCGGAGCCCGGGCCCACTGCCAGCGCGAGCGCCATCGCGGCGGGGGCACACAGCCGTCCGCGGTGGGCCGCGGCCCGCGCGATGGCCTTGAAAAGGCTTCTTGCGTTCATCCGCCAAGACTCCTGAGGGGTGAGGGGATGCATCAGCGACCCCAGTAGCGCATGACACAAGGCCAGAGACAGGACAAGGCTTGGCACAACGGGCGGGAACCAACCGAACGGCTCAATCACCGAATGCCTTCGTCCGCACCGGCTGCCAGTCACGGACCTGAGGACGGATCGCCCTGAAAGGCCGGGTATCACGGCCGTACTGGTGCCTCCTGTCATCCGCGTACGCGATCTTCCAAACTCGTACGTCGCCGATCAGGAGTAGAAGCCCCGGCCGTACTCCTCAGGCCCGACACTGAAGTCGTCCGGACGATCACGGCGCAGTTCCTCATACCGGACCGCGAACACGTCGATGGCTTCATGAACCGTACAGCCCAACACTTCGCAGATCGTCTTGAGCGCCGAGACGATCCGATGATCGACGATGTCGCGATCTACGCTTGCCGGCAATGTGGTCACGGGTCCCCCGAAGTCGCTGTACAGCAGCGGAGTACAACAACCGCACAGACCACAGTCAACCGAGTAAGCCCCCTGGCAAGCCAACGGCCAGCCAATCGAGACCGTCGCGCCGATAGTTCGCATCGAGGAGCGCACCTGGTCAGGCGGGCGTCCGGCCGTCGGCTCGCGCTGAACAATCAGACGGGCATGAACGCAGGTGAACGCCCAAGGAGAAGGAAGCGCTAGCCACGGCTGACATCAACAGTGCCGGACACAGGCACCCGTGCGCGGCCCAGCACGTATAACCCGACCACCCACTGACGCCGCCAGGTCGCGCTCGGATCGAACTCCTAAAGCGGGTGTCGCAGGTTCGAATCCTGCCGGGGCCCCAAGGGAAACGCCTTTTCAGAGGGCGTTCCGTGATGGCCCGTCTGGGACTGCCCAGGCGGGCCGTACACATTGTGTACACCCTCCAGAAGATCGCCAGCCCGGGCCGCCACTTCGATTGCGCACTGATCGAGCAGCCCGCGCGGCAGTCCGGTGAACGACACGAGTTCCTCCGTCGCGCGAGCATGAACTGACGCGTCACGTCACGAGCGTCGGCCACCGCGTTGAGACAGTCGGGCCACAGGTGCCCGTACAGCGGCGAGCTGTCCCCCGGCGCGCGCTGTCTGCTCGTCGATTCGCAAGCCGCCCCGCTCCAGCCCGCGTGAGCAGCCCTCACGCCAAGTCCCCGCCTGCGCTCCCGCAGACGGGGACTCCGCCCTGTGCGTTAGTTCCTCCGGCGACGCCCCTGCGCATAGGGGCCGTGGCGATCATGTTCCCGCCATTCCTCGTCATGGGGGTCGCGGTCTTCGCCGCCCGCGTTGTCTCCGGGAGTCGAAATGTGTTCCCCCTTGTTGACCTTGGCCAGCAGGGAGGCGAGGGGATCAGGGGGATCGTCGCTGAAGCGATCGGAGCCGCGCTCGGGCGGCGGCCCCGGCTCTGTCCTGTCGTGACGCGAACGTGATGTACCGCTCATGAGCAGCCCCCTCCGACTCACTGAGATGCACTCGAGATCTTTCCCTGGAAGGCCCCGGGTAACCCGACTTCGACCTTGCCAGTGCTGTGCAACGTCCGTCTGTTCCTTGCGCGTTGGCTTCGCTGACGAGGCGAGAATGTGCGCCGTCAACGCCGGAAGACCTCGTGGCTCCGATTGATCGCGCAGACTCAGCATGAACGACAGCACGGGGTCGTTGTCGATCACCTGCTGCGTGCGCCGTTTGCCTTCCTCGATCAACCCGTACCACCTGGACGACGCGGACGGCGGGTACAGCAACGCCGGTCGCAATCTGCCCGCCAGCGGTCACTGGAGCTTCTTCGCAGAAGCTCTACGAGCTGTGATCACGTACGAGTAGTCCGTGGCTCAAGGCAGACGTACAGATCGGAGAGCAATGCTCAGAACCTGTGGATCGGCTCGGTGAGGGCGCACCCTCCCGAGTGATCGATTCGAAGGTCATTGAGTAGGCCGGCGTTGGCGCGTCGGCTGGGAGGGCACGCCCATGCTTACCGTAGTTGATGCCGCCGGAACGACGCCGAACGGCTTCCTGATCGACGAGATCGTCCGGGAGGGCGCCCGGCGGATGCTGGCTGCCGCGCTGGAAGCGGAGGTGAACGGCTATCTCGCTGACCTGGCCGACCAGCGTGACAAGCGTGGTCGCCGTCTGGTCGTGCGCAACGGTTTCCACGCAGAGCGGACGATAGCCACCTCGGCCGGGCCGGTGCAGGTCAAAGCGCCGAGTGAACGACCGGCGGATCGATGCCGAGACCGGGGAGCGCAAACGATTCTCCTCGGCGATCCTGCCGCCGTGGGCCCGCAAGACCCCGAAGATATCGGAGGTGCTGCCGCTGCTGTACCTGCACGGCCTGCCCACCGGCGACTTCGTCCCGGCACTGGAACAGTTCCTCGGCTCGGCCGCCGGGCTGTCGTCGGCGACCGTGTCGCGGCTGACCGCGCAGTGGAGCGACGATCACAAAGCGTTCCAGAAACGGGACCTGTCGAAGACCGACTTCGTCTACGTGTGGGCCGACGGCGTGCACCTGAAGGTGCGCCTGGACGAGGCCAAGGCATGCGTGCTGGTCATGGTCGGCGTTCGGGCCGACGGCAGCAAGGAGCTGATAGCCCTGGACGAGGGCTACCGGGAGTCCGGCGAGTCCTGGGCGAACCTGCTGCGCGACTGCGCCCGGCGCGGCATGCGCGCCCCGGTACTGGCCATCGGTGACGGCGCGCTGGGCTTCTGGAAGGCGCTGCGCGAGGTGTTCCCCGAAGCGCGCGAGCAGAGATGCTGGGTGCACAAAACGGCAAATGTCCTGGACGCTCTCCCGAAGTCGGCGCAGCCGGCGGCGAAGAACGCGATCGCAGACATCTACAATGCCGAGGACAAAGACCAGGCCAGGGCCGCCGTCAAGGCGTTCGCGAAGCAGTATGGCGCGAAGTTCCCCAAGTCCGTGGCGAAGGTCGTCGACGACGAGGACGTGCTGCTGGCGTTCTACGACCACCCGGCCGAGCACTGGATCCACCTGCGTACCACGAACCCGATCGAGTCGACCTTCTCCACTGTGCGGCTGCGCACCAAGGTCACCCGCGGCGCCGGGTCGCGGTCGGCCGCTCTGGCGATGACGTTCAAGCTGATCGAGTCCGCCCAGGAACGCTGGCGCGCGGTCAATGCGCCGCACCTGGTCGCCCTTGTGCGAGCCGGAGCCCGCTTCAAGCGCGGCGTCCTCGTCGAACGGGAGGACGCCAGCGCGGCCTGAGCCGCGTCCCGATCGCGGGATTCGACAGCCGCACGTTCGTGCCCGGCTTCACACCGAGGGTGTACCTCGTCCGAGCAGCCTGCTGAGCTCGTGGGCCAGGGCGACCGAGGCGTCGATCTCGACCTTGCGGATGGACACGCTCTCCACGAGGAAGCCGAACGGCATGCCGAGCTTGCGGCAGAAGGCGATCAGGTCCCGGGCGTTCGCCAAGCAGTGCTGGTATGACTCGGCCAGGGTGTCGTCCGCATGGCGCAGGGAGTTCTCCAGCCAGCGCGGGACGTCGACGCCGAGCCATTGGAGGAACGCCAGCGTCTTCACCGAGCCGCACACCGAGAGCGTGAACAGGACGGGCCTCGGTTCGAGGTCCCGCTCGCGGCAGGCGTAGTAGTAGTCGGAGACCATGCTTTTCGCCGCGTCGGCGCTGTAGATGACCTGCGAGATGAAGTACGCGCATCCGGCCACCTGCTTGGCGACGAGCCGCAGATGCTCCTCGGGGCGTTCGGTGATGGCCACGCCACCGAGCAGCAGGTCTGGGCGGACATCGCGGCGCAGGTCCTGCGCCTCGGACAGGCCGGTCCGCACCGCCTTCCCCTTCGAGGACGCGCCGACGAAGACGCCGAGCAGCCGGTCGGCGTCGGCCGTCCGCAGCCAGGTCCGCAGCTCCGTCTGGGAGTACTTGCCGACGCACCGGTAGACGACCACCGGGCGGTTCCACTTGCCGAGATAGTCCGCGTGGTACACGGCAGGGTCGATGGTCGGCAGGTACGGAAACGGCCGCTGCGCCGGATTACGGTCGCTCTCATCGTCGATGTCGTACAGCGCCAGACCGTCGACATCGAGGGACTCCAACCGTGCCAGGGTGGCTGCGGTGATCTCCCGGATCCGCTCGGGAGTGTTGCTCAGGCGGGGCGGCGTGATGCCGAACAACAGGACACCGCTGTCGGCATCGGCCACCCGGCTTCGGAGATCTGTGCCGTCGCTCTGGTTCGCCATGACGCGGAAGTTAGCAGCTCATCCGCCATGCGGCAGGCGAACACCACCCTGTGAGACCGGACTCGGTTCTGAACCAACTGACGTCCGGCCGCGCGGACCAGATCCACAGGATTTGACAATTGCTCCAGATCGGACGGGCGATCCCGTGCCAGACACGTGCCAGATCGTGCGGGGAACCACGGGGAATGGCGGGGACCAGGCCGCCGGTCTGTGAGGCCCCGCGCCCGCTCCGCCGCAGTTCAGCCAAGCAGCCTCTCACTGAGAACCCAAGCTTCCCAAGCTGAGGGCTCCGAAGCTGTCATCGCAGGCCGGCCGCCGGAGCTTGTATCCGAAGACGGCGCCATCCCTCCTCTCCTCGCCGGCGTAGACGTAGACGGGCCCTGGTCACCCCAGGACCCGTCTCACCCCACGGGACGCGCGGGGTCGTCGGGCGGTCAGTCCGTCACGACCAGAGCTGGTAGACATTTCCGTCGTTGCACTCGTGCGTGTAGACCTTGTTGGCGTCGTTGGCGTCGAGGCATTCGCCGGTAGCCACGTTCTTCAGCTTCCAGCCGTCACCGGTATTGATCTCGTGCCAGCGCTGGTAGTTGTTTCGGCCGCTGCTGCAGGCCTCCACGTAGGCGTCGTGGTCGGTGTACCCGGCGAGACACGAGCCCGGGACCTCCCCCATCTGCTCGATCCAGACGTCGCCTCCGACATTGACGTCATGCCACTTCGCGGCGCCGAACGAGCAAGGGTAGAGGCCCACGTCGTTCCAGCCGAAGTGGTGGTCCCACATGCCGGAGAGACAGCCTCCACCGCGCTTGTGGTTCCACACGACGTCACCGTCGGCATGGGCTGCGGTGCTCACCCCGACGACCAGAAGCGGCGCGACAAGTACTGCCCCCAGCACGCGCCCAATACGCTGCCGAATCAATTTGGTTCCCTCTCGTTGTGGCGATCTGCGGCAGGTTGTCTCGGTCTCAGTACCAGAGCTGGTAGACGTTTCCGTCGTTGCACTCGTGCATGTAGACGGAGCTCCCGTTGCTGTCGAGGCATTCGCGCGTCTGACGGTTCCGCAGCTTCCAGCCGTTACCGGTGTCGATCTCGTCCCAGCGCTGGTAGTTGTTTCCGCTGCAGGACTCCAGGTAGACGTCATGGTCCGTGTAGGCCGTCATGCAGTAGCCGAGGTTGGTCGCGTCCTTCTCCAGCCAGCTTCCGTCGCTCTGGTGCACGTCGTGCCAGAAGGCGACGGTGTTGTGACAGCTGTCGACCTCGACGTCGTCCGGCGTGCCTGCCCAGTTGTAGCTCGGCTCCAGGCACATGTTGTCCCGCTTGTGGGTCCAGTGGACGTCCGAGTCGGCGTGAGCCGCCACGCTCGTCGCCAGCACGAAGAGCGGAGCGAGCGCCATCGTTCCGACCGCTTGAGCAACGCGCTTGACACGCATGCCTGTTCCCCCTGTTTCGCACTTCGGTCATTTTTTTCCGGACTCATCCGGAGTCCGGACCACGCAGGCGCCGACTCCCCGCCGACGCCCCACGCAACCGTATGCAGCCGCCCCCCGCCGAGCAGTACGCAAAGACTGCTGGGACGCGTCCCGCCGCCATCTCACCGACGTGACCTGCGACTTGGGACACCGAGCCTCCGCATCCCTGGGACGTCCCACGATAATGATCTTGGTCGGGGTCGACTCCTGGCACCGCTCCCCCGCAGGTCAGAGCCCTCGGAGGTCCTCGCCCTCACCTGGGCTCCGGAGCCGCGTGCGCAGGTTCGGATCCTCGTGGGGCAAGCCACGTAGGCAGCCTCGCCAGGAGCCATTCCGGGAGCCAACCGAGGCGTCCGGCTGCGGACGAGCGCGGACGAACGCGGACTTCCACGGACGGCGACACCTCTCGGAAGCAGGTGCCACGGGGCTCCCCAGCGCTCCTTCCTGAGCCCCCAGTTAGCCCCGCCTTAACGGCACCATAAGGATCTCCATCCCCCGCCCCCAACAGGCGATTTCACGGATTCTTGGGGCTAGCTTCTGATCACCCCCACGGGATTCACCCCACCCCCCCGAGGACCGTTCCGAGGAGTTCCCCATGTCCGCACGCCGTAAGGCCGCCGTCGTCGCCGCCCTCGGCAGCGCCGCGCTCACGCTGTCCGCCGCGCCCGCTTCCGCGCACGGTTCGATGGGGGATCCGGTCAGCAGGGTGTCGCAGTGCTACGCGGAGGGGCCGGAGAGCCCCAGGTCGGCCGCGTGCAAGGCCGCGGTCGCGGCGGGCGGTACGCAGGCGCTGTACGACTGGAACGGCATCCGCATCGGCGACGCCGCCGGACGGCACCAGCAGCTGATTCCGGACGGCAAGCTGTGCAGCGCCGACAACGAGGAGTTCAAGGGGCTGGACCTGGCCCGTGCGGACTGGCCGGCGACGAGTGTGCGCAGCGGGTCGTACACCTTCAAGTACCGCGTGACCGCGCCGCACAAGGGCACCTTCAAGGTCTACCTCACCAAGCCGGGCTACGACCCGTCGAAGCCGCTGGCCTGGGGCGACCTGGATCTGGAGCACCCGGTCGCGACGGCCACCGACCCGGTCTCCTCGGGCGGCTTCTACACCTTCTCGGGCACCCTTCCCGAGCGCTCGGGCAAGCAGCTGCTGTACGCGGTCTGGCAGCGCTCGGACAGTCCGGAGGCCTTCTACTCCTGCTCCGACGTCGACTTCGGCGGCGGTTCGGCGGGCGGCAGCACCCCCGCTCCGAGCGCCTCCGCGCCCTCCGACGAGCAGATCGCGGACGGTGCCGACAAGTCGACGATCGAGCACCACGGGCACGGGGACGACGACGCGAGCACGTCCGCGGAGCCGACCACCGCGGCCCCGGCGACCCCGGCCAACGAGCCGAAGACCGCCGGGACTTCGGAGAACCTCGCCGAGACCGGCGCCTCCACCGGCACCACGTACGTGGCGATCGGTGGCGCTGCGGCGCTGGCGCTGGGTTCGGCGGCGCTGTTCATGTCGGTGCGACGGCGTGCCGCGGGCGGCCGGCACGGGCGGTGATCCAGGACTCCGGGGCCTGTCCGGCGGCTCAGGTCGGACAGGCCCCGGCGGCGCGTCAGCTGAAGGCCGACGCGCAGGTGGTGGCCTTGGCGTGGGCCGGGTCGAGGGCGTTGGCCACCTCGTGGAAGGCGATGCGGTCGAAGAGCCCGATCGCGACGTGCTCGGAGAGGTCGAGCGGGCACAGGTCCTGGAGCAGGACGTTGTGGACGTCCGAGCCGCTCAGGTACTGGTCGCGCCAGGGTGTGGCCACCTCGTCGTACTTGGTGGCGATGACCGTGTAGTGCACTCCGGGGACGGTGTCGCCGCCCGCGTTGAGCTTGGTGAGGAAGGCGGAGCCGGCGATCTGGTCGGCGAGGCCGGGGGTGGTGGCCTTGATCAGGTCCTCGGCGCCGGGGAAGTACGGCAGCAGGTTGGCGAGGCCGTCCAGGTCGGTGCCGTGGTTGTCGGGGGCGAGGCCGACCAGGGAGTTCACCTTGGCGGCTCCGCCGAGGAACTTGAGGTAGTAGCGGGGCATCATGCCGCCCTGGGAGTGGCCGACCAGGTCGGCCTTGCCCGCCCCGGTCGCGGAGAGCACCTTGTCGACGAAGGCGGACAGTTGCTCTGCCGACTTGTCGATGGGCCCGAGGCCGTAGAAGAGCGGGACGCCGGGCAGTTGGCCGTAGTCGAGGGAGTAGACGCAGTATCCGCGGACCTTCAGATACGGTGCGAGGGACAGCCAGTTGTCGATGGAGTTGCCCAGGGTGCCGTGGACCAGGATCACCGGGCGGGGGTGGGCGGCGGAGGGCTTGCAGGAGTAGTCGTTCCAGCCGCTGCTGGGAGCGGCGTCGGCGGCGTGGGCGGTGGCGGTGGGAACGGCGGCCACGGCGGCGGTCAGGAGCAGCGCTGCGAGGGGCCTGAATACTCGCTTCCAGGGCAGCATCGGGTGATCTCCTTGCGGCTCAAGGGGAGGTGCGACGGCCTAACCCTGTGATCCGGATCACGAGGATGCTGTTCACTCGTCAAGTTACGGGCGAGTAGCGCAGCTGTGAAGTTACGCGTCAGTAAAAACTTCCAGTGATAATTAGAGGCTCATCCAGTAGCCGATGAACCTTCACCAGGCAGGCCTGATCGGACCGTAGGGCGCGATCCGCGTCAAACGGTCCCGCAACACCCGCACTTCACCCTCGCCCAGCAGTTCGACCCACGCGCCCACGACCTCGGCGGCCGCCGCCTCCGCGGCCCGGGTGCAGGCCCACCCCTGCTCGGTGAGCACGATCAGCCGGGCCCGGGCGTCCTCGGGATGCGGGCGCCGCTCGGCGTATCCCTTGCGCACGATCTCGTCCACCAGCTGGCTGGCGGCCTGCTTGGTCACCCCGAGGTGCGCGGCGAGGTCGGTGACGGTGGCGCCGCCCGGCGCGAGCCGCGCGAAGGCGAAGCCGTGGGCCGGCCGGAGGTCCGTGAAGCCGCGGGCCACGACCCCGTCGTGGATGCGTTGCGTGAGATCGCCCGCGGCGGCGAGCAGGGCTGCGGACAGGGCCATGGCTTCGGAGTTCTGCACGGAGGCATTGAAACACCCTTGACGGATCGGTCAAGCAGCTTGACCATGTAGTCAAGTTACTTGACCAAATGAAACGGAGACCACCGTGCCAGTCGTCCGCTCGTCCGAGGCCGTGACCCACGAGATCCACGGCGCCCGCTTCGTGTCGTACGCGACCCCCCTGACCGGGAGCAAGGAACTGTGCGCCTGGCGGGGTGAGATCCCCGCAGGGACCAAAGCGCCCGCCCACACCGTCAACCGGGAGGAGATCTTCCTCCTGCTCATCGGCGAACTGCTGATCACGCTCGACGGCCGCACCGAGCGGATCTCCGCCGGCGACACGGTGATCATCAACCCCGGCTCGACCCTGGCCGTCGAGAACCCCACCGACCACACCGCGGTCTCCTGGGTCACCACCTCCGTCGGCCTCACGGCGGAACTGGCCGACGGCACGGTCCTCACCCCGCCGTGGGCCAACTGACTTCGTGGGACAGGGCGTTACGCCGCCAACGCCCCCGGCATCACGGCCCGTGCCCCGAACTTCGCCCGGGCCCGGTCCGCGACCTCCTCGATGCGGCGGACCTTCTCGTCCACGGGGTCGAAGGTGAGCTGGTAGGAGGCCTGGTCGGCAGGGGCCAGGCCCTCGGCGCGCAGGGTGAGCGCGCGGACCCGGGCGCGCTGGAGGCCGAGCGCCTCGTACATGCCGTAGGCCGTCCGCGTCAGGGACGCCGAGTGTGCGGTCGGTTCCTTGAGGGTGCGGCTGCGGGTGGTCGAGGAGCGGTCGGCGTAGCGCACGGTGAGGGTCAGGGTGCGGCAGACCTTCCCCACCGCACGCAGCCGGGCCCCGAGTTCCTCGGCGGCGGACAGCAGTGCCGTGCGGTGCCGGTCGGGGTCCAGCTCGTCCAGGTCGAAGGAGCGGTCGGCGGCGAGGGACCGGGAGACGGCGTTCGGTACGACCCGCCCCCGGTCGACGCCGCTCGCCTTCTCCCGCAGCTCACGCCCCGCCTTCGCACCGATCAGCCGCTGCAGCGTGGACAGGGGTGCGGCGGCGACCAGACCCAGCGTGTCCAGGCCGTACTCGCACAGGGTGCGGGAGGTCGCCGTACCGACGCCGGGCAGTGCGGACACGGGCCGCTCGGCAAGGAACTCCGCGATGGCGTCCGGCTCGTCGGGCACGGCACAGGTCACCCCGGGACGGGCGTCGCGCAACGCCACGCGGGCCAGCATCGGCCCCGGTCCGGCGCCGATCACACAGTCGACGCCGTACAGCGCGAGGGCCCGGACCCGGATCACCGAGGCCAGTTCCACGGCGCTGCGCCCGAAGTACCGCTCGGCACCCCGGAGATCGGCCAGCGCCCCGTCCGGGGGCAAGGCCTCCACGACCGGGGTGAACTCCTCCAGCAGCCCGAGCAGCCCGGGCAGGGCCGCCTCGTACATCGGCGGCAGCTGGAAACGTACGCAGAGAATGGTCATCCCGCACTCCCCGGACTCTGGTGCCACAACTTCCGTACCGCTGAAGGCCCTTGTGCGGCCTCCTGACCCGCGGGCCGCAGGTCGGCCCACGGATGCATCTCGTACCCGGTCGGCAGATGGATCCGGCGGCCACCCGTCGGGTCCTCCCCGCCCGCGCCCTCCCGAACGGGCTCCGCCAGCCGGGCGGCCACCTCGTCGAGACCGCCCTCGGCACGCAGTTCGACCAGTTCGGCGAGGTTCCAGGCGGCCGAGCCCACCACACTCAGGCTGCGCGGCCCGCGCCGCTGCACCACCCCGCGCACCAGCAGCAGCCAGGAGTGGAAGACGGTGTGGGCGCAGGCATCGTGCGAGTCGTCGAAGAAGGCGAGGTCGACCAGGCCCGTGCCGTCGTCCAGCGTGCTGAAGATGACCCGCTTGCCGGACCGGATCGGCGGGGTCTGGGTGGCCGCCTTGGCACCCGCGACCAGCACCGTCTCCCCGTGCCGGGCCTCGCGCAGCCGACGCGCCGACACCACGCCCAGCTCCTTGAGGAACTCCCGGTGGTCGTCCATCAGATTGCGCGAGGCGTCCATGGACAGCACGCCCAGCTCGGCGCTGAGCCGCTCCGCCGAGGTCAGATCGGGCAGCCCGGCCGAGGCCGTCTTCCGGCCGCCGGCCAGCGGGAGCTGACCACCGCCCGCGCCCCGGGCACCCCGGTGCAGCTCGGTCAGATGCAGCTGCAGATCCCGGCGGTTGGCACCGAAGGCGTCCAACGCGCCCACCTGCGCGAGCCGCTGGGCGAGGGGACGGCTCGGCCGCGCCCGCTCCCAGAAGTCGAGCAGCGAGGCGTACGGCTGCCCGTCCGCGATCCGCTTCGCCTCGGCCTCACTGATGCCGTACACATCGCAGAGCGCGAGCCGCAGCCCCCACACCCCAGATTCAGACACCAGTTCGATCCTGTGTGCCGCCCCGGACGCATTCACGTCCAACGGCAGGATCGGCACCCCGCGCCGCCTGGCGTCCGCCAGCAGCAGCCGCTTCGGGTACATCCCGGGATCATGCGTGAGCAGCCCGGCGTAGAAGGCGGCCGGGTGATGGACCTTCAGCCACGCCGACTGGTACGTCGGCACGGCGAAGGCGACCGCATGCGCCTTGCAGAAGCCGTACGACCCGAACGCCTCGACGATCTCCCAGGTCCGCTGAATCGTTTCCGCGTCATATCCGTTGGCCGCCGCGTGCTGCGCGAACCAGACCCGGATCCGCCCCTGCGACTCCGGATCGGACAGCCCGCGCCGCACCGCGTCCGCCTCGGCCCGGCCGCAGCCGGTCATGATGTCGACGATGTGGATGATCTGCTCGTGGAAGACGACGACCCCGTACGTCTCCTTCAGCGGCCCCTCCAGATCAGGGTGCGGACAGCGGATCGGCGCCCGCCCGTGCCGCGCCTCGATGAACGGCCGCACCATGTCGGCGGCGACCGGCCCCGGCCGGAACAGCGAGATGTCGACGACCAGGTCATGAAAGGTGGCCGGCTGGAGCCGCCCCACCAGATCCCGCTGACCGGGCGACTCGATCTGGAAGCAGCCCAAAGTCTCGGCGGACCGGATCAGTCGATACGTAGCCGGGTCACCCCCCTGCACGGCGTCCAGGTCGATCCGCTCCCCCGTCACCCGCTCCACCTCGGCGACCGCGTGCGCCATGGCCGACTGCATCCGTACGCCCAGCACGTCCAGCTTGAGCAGCCCGAGGTCCTCCACGTCCTCCTTGTCGAACTGCGACATGGGGAACCCCTCGCCGCTGGTCGGCATGACCGGCGTACGGGCGAGCAGCGAGGCATCGGACAGGAGCACCCCGCACGGATGCATGGCGACCCCACGCGGCAGGGCGTCGAGGGCCTCGACCAGCTCCCACATCCTGCCGTACCGCGCACCTTCCCGCTGAAGCTCCCTCGCCAGCCGCTTCAGCTCGGGCAGCTCCTCCAGCGCGGCACGGGCATCCCGGGCCCGGATGTGCGGGAAGGACTTGGCGATGCGGTCGATGTCGGCGGGATCCATGGACAGGGCGGCCCCGACATCACGAATCGCGTGCCGAACCCGATAGGTCTCCGGCATCGCGACGGTCGCGACCCGCTCGGTGCCGAACCGGCCGATGATCGCGCGGTAGACCTCCAGCCTGCGCGCGGACTCCACGTCGATGTCGATGTCGGGCAGGGCGAGGCGGCGCTTGGACAGGAAGCGCTCCATCAGCAGCCCGTGCTCGACCGGATCGGCGTGCGCGATCCCGAGCAGGTGGTTGACGAGGGAGCCGGCACCGGACCCACGGGCGGCCACCCGAATCCCCATACCCCTTACGTCATCCACCACTTGAGCAACCGTCAGGAAATAGGAGGCGAAGCCGTGATGGGCGATGATGTCCAGCTCGTCATGCATCCGCGCCCAGTACTCCCGGCGGTCGGCGTAGCCGCGCAGCACCATGCCCGCGGCAGCCCGCGAGGCGAGCGCCCGCTGGGCGGTACGACGCCCGGCACCGACAAGATGCGCCTCAGGGAAGTGAACACTCCCCATGCCGAGGTCGTCCTCGGGATCGACCAGACACTCGGCGGCCGTGGCCCGGGTCTGCTCCAGCAGCCGATGAGCGGTGTCGCGCCGATAGCCGGCCGCCTCCACCACCCGCTCGGCGACCCGCAGCATGGCCTGCGCGTCCTTCAGCCAGGCCTCACCGGAGTCCAGCTCCTTGCGGGGGTCGATCGGAACCAGCCGGCGGGCGGCATCCAGCACGTCGGCGACCGGCCCCTGACCGGGGTCGGCGTACCGAACCGCGTTACTGAGCACGGGCCGGACCCGCTGCTCGGCGGCGAAGCCGACCGTACGGGCGGCCAGCCGCAGAGAACCGGTCCCCGTACCTTCACGACCGTGCCAGACGGCCTCCAGACGCAGCGCGTCACCGTAGACCTCACGCCAGGGAACGAGCAGCTTCGCGGCCCGGTCGGGACGCCCCGCGGCAAGAGCACGCCCCACATCGGAGCCAGGCCCCAGCAGCACGGTCAGACCATCACCGTGATTACCGTCCCAGGGCAGCAGAGGCGCACCCTCGTCCCCATGTGCCGCCGTGACGATCCTGCACAGATCGGCCCAGCCGCGGGCGCCGTCCCGGGCAAGGAAGGTCACCCGGGCTGCCGACTCGTCGACAAAGGCACCACCACGCACCGGAGCCCGCCGCCGCTCACGCCGCGCGACGACCGGCTCACCCACCGCAAGATTCACCCCGAACAGTGGACGGACTCCCGCCTTGGCACACGCCTTGGCGAACCGCACCGTGCCCGCAAGGGTGTCCCGATCGGTAAGGGCGAGAGCGTCCATACCCCGCTCCGAGGCGCGCTCGGCCAGCCGCTCCGGGTGCGACGCTCCATACCGCAGGGAGAACCCGGAGACGGTGTGCAGATGCACGAAGCCCGGCACACGCACCTCCCGCACTCGTGAGCCCCAAACAGCTCTCGAACATCAGTTCCCACCCCCACCATACCCCCATTCCCGAACAAGTGTGCGATGTCCGTTCGAGCACCTCTCACCTGCACGGATGCCACCGGAGACCGGCGCCCGCGCGCGGCGGGAAGGGGACGTGCCGGGGGGACCGCCAGGCATCCCGGACGTTGTATTCACACCGTGCAGGTATGAAACGACGAGTCCCGCCCCACACCCGGGACGGGACTCCGACAATGCAGAAGCCAGGGCGTCAGCCGATCTGTGCCCCCGTGGCCGACAGCGCCTCGGTCACCGGCTGGAAGAAGGTCTCCCCACCGGAGGTGCAGTCACCGCTGCCACCCGAGGTCAGCCCGATCGCGCTGCTGCCGGAGAACAGCGAGCCACCGCTGTCACCGGGCTCGGCGCACACGTCGGTCTGGATCAGACCGCTGACCGTGCCCTCCGAGTAGTTGACGGTGGCGTTCAGCCCCGTGACCGTCCCGTCGTGCACCTGGGTGGTCGAGCCGCTGCGGGCGACCTTCATACCGACGGTGGCCTCGGCCGCGCCGGTGATCTGCTGGGCGGACCCGTTGTACAGGTCCACCTCGCTCGGGTGATCCACGTCCGAGGTGTACTTGACCAGCCCGAAGTCGTTGCCCGGGAAGCTGGACTGCGCGTTCTTGCCGATGACGTCGCCGGAGGAGTCCGACCAGGTGGAGATGGCCTCGGTGCAGTGCCCCGCGGTCAGGAAGTACGGCTGCCCGTCCTTGACCACGTTGAAGCCGAGCGAGCAGCGCCCACCCGATCCCGAGATGGCGTCGCCACCGGCGATGTAGGCCTTGAACTCCCCCTTCGACCGCTTCAGTTCGGCCTTGGTGCCAAGCCCGTCGACGACCTTGCCGAGCTTCGCCCACTCGCCCCCGGACACCGTCCTGTCCGCGGTGACGACGACCTTGTCGGTGACCGGGTCGGTCGCCCACGAGGTACCGGGGATGGTCGCGTCCTTCTTCAACGTCGCCCGTGCACCGTCGAGTTCGGCCAGCGAGTGGGCGACGATTCTGGCCTTGGCGCCGGCCGCCCGGACGGACTTGGCGGCGGTGGCGTCGAGCACGTTGACGACGAGGCTCTTGGTCCGGGCGTCGTAGTAGCTGCCCGCCGCGTCGGGCCCGAGGTCCTTCACGAGCGCCGAGGCGAGCTTTCCGGCCGCCGGAACGGACAGAACCCGCGCTTCCGGGGCGGACTTGGCCGGCTCGCTGGCGTTCGCAGTCTGGAAGGTGACACCCGCGGCGACCAGTGCGGCGATCCCCGCGCCGGTCACGAAGGCCCGCCGCCCGGGTATGCGTCGGTGCTTCAACTCACGTCCTCCTGTGGGGGGTCGGCCCGGGAGGTTGTGGGGACCTCAAGGGCCGGAAGGCTGGTTGACGGGCGCCCACTCTTCCGAACCGCACAGGGAGCACACAAGGTCGACTTCAGGACGCGCACACGAGAAGCCCGTACGCCCCCACCGCCTGGATCGGGGACAGCCACCCCAGGGAATTCGCACAGCAAACACTACGCGCGAGTAACCCATCGGCGGACAGTGACGGTTACCCCTGGCCGGAATGCAACCTTCCCCGGACAGGAGAGAGCCCCCGCACGCAACCCGCGCGCGGGGGCCCACAGAAGCCGACCCGTCAGGGAAGGGTCACACCGTAGTAGCTCAGCGCCTCGGTGACCGGCTGGAAGAACGTCGTACCGCCGGAGGTGCAGTTGCCGCTGCCCCCCGAGGTCAGACCGTAGGCCACGGTGCCCGCGTAGAGCGGACCGCCGCTGTCGCCGCCCTCGGCGCATACCGTGGTCTGGATCAGGCCGTAGACGATGTCACCGCTGCCGTAGTTGACGGTCGCGTTCAGCGCGGTGACCCGCCCGCTGTGCGTACCGGTGGTGGAACCACGCCGGTAGACGGTCGTGCCCACGGACGGAGTGGCCGCGCTGCTGATGGTCTGGCTGCCGACCGCGCTCGGGTGCGCGATGGAGGAGTTGGTGTAGCGCACCAGCGCGAAGTCGTTGCCCGGGAAGCTGTAGCCGACGTTCGTGCCCAGCGTCGTGGTGTGGCTGGAGTTGCTGTACCAGGTCGAGGCGACCTCGCCGCAGTGACCGGCGGTCAGGAAGTAGTACGTGCTGCCACTGCGCACGTTGAAGCCGAGCGAGCATCGGTAGGAGCCGCCGTAGATGGCGTCGCCGCCGGTGATCAGCTTGTTGAACTTGCCGGGCGTGTGCTTGATGGTCAGCGCGCCCGCGTTGCCGCCGGCCTGCCGCTTGATCTTGGCGATCCCGGCCTCGGAGACCGTGCTGTCGACGGTGACGACGACACGGTTGGTCTTGCTGTCCACCGCCCAGGCCGTGCCGGCGATGTCGGCCTTGAGGACGGAGTCGCTCGCCTTGGTGAGCTGGGTGGCGCTGAACGTGTGGGCGTCGCTGGCGTTCGCGGTGGGGGCGGCGAACGCAGCCGCGGCCAGGAAGCCGGTGGCCACGGCGATCAGCCGGGTCCGTCTTGCGGTGCCGCTGTGGGGAGTGGTGCGCTTGATCCTCACGTTTCGTTCCCTCCTGGGGGAAGTCGGGGGCCCGCGTGGGGTCGGGGCCCGTGAGGCGCAGCCGGAGACTCGCTTGTCCGAGTTCCGGACAAGCCGTGCCCCTGACAAGCGCTGAGGGGGAGTATTCGGCCGCACGACCGACGTTCGCAAGGGCGGCTTTCGGCCGTGCAGCCTTCAACTGTCACACGCTCAAGCGCGTTGACCTTCTACGGCGCGCCGAGTGCCCTAGTAGACGCTGACCCCGTAGGCGCTGAGCGCCTCGGTGACCGGCTGGAAGAAGGTCGTACCGCCGGTCGTGCAGTCGCCGCTGCCACCGGAGGTGATGCCGAGCGCCTTCGTGCCGTCGTAGAGGGGCCCGCCGGAGTCGCCGGGCTCGGCGCACACCGTGGTCTGGATCATGCCGCTGACCGTGCCGCCGCCCTGGTAGCGGACGCTGACGTTGAGCGCGGTGACAGTGCCGCCGTGGGTGCCCGAAGTGGAGCCGGTGCGCTTGACGTTCTCGCCGACGTAGGCGTTGGCGGCGCTGTAGCCGCCGGGGTGGCTGAGCGCGGCGTTGTCGTAGCGGACCAGGGCGTAGTCGTTGCCGGGGAAGCTGTAGTCGATGGTCGGGCCGATGAGCGTGGAGTGCGCCTGGTTGGTGTACCAGGTCTTGGCCACCTTGCCGCAGTGGCCTGCGGTGAGGAAGTAGTACGTGCTGCCGCTCACCACGTTGAAGCCGAGCGAACAGCGGTACTGGCCGCCGTAGATGGCGTCCCCGGCGGACAGCAGCGGCCGGAAGGATCCGGTCGTGCGCTGGATCCTCAGAGCGCCGGTGCCGGCGCCGGCGGCCTTCTGGATGCGGGCGATGTCGGCCCGGGAGACCGTGCTGTCGACGGTGACGACGACACGTCCGGACGCCTGGTCCGTGTACCAGGCGGTGCCGTCGACCGCGGTCCTGGCGACGCCGTCCGAAACCCGTGCGAGGCTCGCGGCGCTGGGGGCGGGGGTCCCGGCGGCGCCCGCGGTGGGGGCTCCGGCCAGGGTGGCGCCGACGAGACCTGCGGCGACGGCGAGCAGTCGGGTGCGCTTGGCTCTCACTGTTCCTCCTCTTGGGAAGCGGAAGGCCGGGCCGGGGGGTGAGGACCCGCGGAACGCGCCGAAATGGCGTGTTCCTGACATGCGCCGTCAGTGAGGATGACGCCGGAGAGCCGCGCGCACAAGAGACGGACCGGGGGCATACCGGGGACGTACGGAAAAGGACGCCAGTTCAAGGTGCGCTCCCCCGCCTCGACCACCAGGCCGAGCGTGACGTCGGCGAACACCGCCCACAGCGTGCCGTCGCCCTGCTGTGCGACCTGGAGGGTCAGCTCCTGTCCGTCGAAGGCGAAGGCGAGTTCGCCGGCGAGCCCGAGGCCGCGCTCACGCCCGTCCGCGTTCCGCACGCGGACCGTGCGGCTCTCCTCGTACGGCGTGAAGCGCCCCGGCACCGACCAGCGCGGGTCGTACGCAGGGGCGTCGATGCCGCGGAACGCCCGGCGTGCACCGGAGGCCGGGTCGAAGTCCCTTACGCCCCAGATGCCTTCGCGGACGAGCACGACGAACCGGCGCTCGCCGAGCGCGACCCGCGCCCCGGGCACGGGCCCGGAGTCCTCCGTGAGCCGGACCGCCCCGGTGAAGGGTTTCCCGTCGACCGCCAGGCCGTCGGCCGGCGAGGCCGTCAGCACCGCCGCGTCACCGTCGATCGCCCAGGTCCCGGGGATGTCCGGAAGTCGGCCGTCGGGCTAGTCCTCGATCCAGTGCGTCCCCGTGAGCGCGAGTGGCCCGAGTACGGAACGCGCCGTGAGATGCGGGACGAGGACGAAACCGTCGACGGCGCACTCGCGTACGTACGACAACCGCGGACCGGCACGATCGCCGAGTCCCGGATCAGCCCACCGGAGCTGAGAACTGACGTTCATTCACCCGTACGCTCCGTGCGTCACCCATCCGCCTCCGACAATCGTATTTCACTCACAGTCAGCAGCCGTACGAGTCAAGACCCTTGGGACACAAGGACTCTCGACGGATCGTCTCTGCACCAGTACCGTCACAAACCCCCCGCGCGGCGTCTATCCACTTGGCGCGCCGTCCGCATCATGGATGACCATAGGGATGCGGAAGCAAGAAGGACCGCTGTGAGAGGAGGCGTCCATGGGATCGGTACGCAAGGCGAGTGCGTGGCTCGGCCTCGTCGACGACAACGATGACGAGCGCTACTACGACGACGACTACTCCGAGGGCGCCGAGTCCGGGGACGCCTGGGTCACGGACCCCCGGGTGAAGGTGGCCACGGACACGGCCGAGGAGAAGGGCCGCCGGATCGGCACGGTCACCCCGGACAGCTTCCGGGACGCCCGCGCCATCGGCGAGCTGTTCCGGGACGGGGTCCCGGTCATCATGAACCTCACGGTGATGGAGCCCGCCGACGCCAAGCGCGTGGTGGACTTCGCAGCCGGACTGACCTTCGGCCTGCGGGGCACGATCGAGCGGGTCGCCACCCGGGTCTTCCTGCTGACGCCGGCGAACACGGAGATCATCAGCGGTGAGCCGACGGCGCGCCGCGAGGACGGCTTCTTCAACCAGAGCTGAGGCAGGGCCGCTCACCGGCCCTGCCTCGGCCCCAAGGGGTCAGCGGAAGGCGTCGAGCCCGGTGAGCGCCTTGCCCAGCACGAGCTGGTGCATCTCGACGGTGCCCTCGTAGGTGAGCACCGACTCGAGGTTGGTCGCGTGCCGCATCACGGGGTACTCGAGGGAGATCCCGTTGGCACCGAGGATCGTCCGCGCCGTACGGCAGATCTCGATGGCCTCGCGGACGTTGTTGAGCTTGCCGAAGCTGACCTGCTCGGGACGCAGGCGGCCGGCGTCCATCCGCCGCCCCAGATGGTGGGCGAGCAGGATTCCCTTGTGCAGTTCGACCGCCATGTCGGCGAGTTTGGCCTGGGTGAGCTGGAAGCCGCCGATGGGCCGCCCGAACTGCTCCCGCGTCTTCGCGTACTCCAGGGCCGCCTCGAAACTGCTGCGCGCCGCGCCCATCGCGCCCCAGACGATGCCGTAGCGGGCGTGCGACAGACAGCCGAGCGGTCCGCGCAGCCCGGTGACCTCCGGGAGTACGGCGGTGGCGGGCAGGCGTACGTCGTCCAGGACGAGTTCGCTGGTCACGGAGGCGCGCAGGGACCACTTGTGCTTGATCTCGGGTGCCGAGAAGCCGGGTCGGTCGGTCGGTACGACGAACCCGCGGATCCCGTCCTCGGTCTGTGCCCAGACGACGGCCACCCCGGCCACGGACCCGTTGGTGATCCACATCTTGCGGCCGTTGAGGATCCAGTCGTCACCGTCGCGCTTGGCGTGGGTGCGCATGGAGGCGGGGTCGGAGCCGTGGTCGGGCTCGGTGAGCCCGAAGCAGCCGATCACCTCGCCGGAGGCCATGCGGGGCAGCCACTCCTGCTTCTGCTCCTCGCTGCCGAACCGGTGGATCGCGTACATGGCGAGCGAGCCCTGCACGGAGACCAGGGACCGGATGCCCGAGTCGGCGGCCTCCAGCTCGAGACAGGCGAGGCCGTACTGCACGGCCGACGCGCCCGCGCAGCCGTACCCGGTGAGCGACATGCCGAGGGCGCCGATCCCACCGAGTTCGCGCGCCAGCTCCCGGATGCCGGGCAGCTCGCCCTTCTCGTACCAGTCGGCGACGTAGGGCAGCACGCGGTCGGCCGCCCAGCTGCGGACCGTGTCCCGTACGGCCAGGTCCTCCGGCTCCAGGAGGTCGTCGATCCCGAGCGGGTCGGCGGCGTCGAACGGGGGCAACTTCGCGGACATGGAACACCCTCCGGCACACTGAGGCACGGTGAAAACTAGCAACGCTAGTTACGCTGTGCGGCCGACGTTACGGTGCAGCGTCCCGCACGTCCAGAGCCGCCACGACGACCCTCGGCTTCTCGGCCCCCCTCGGGGACGGCAGCTCCACCTCGGCGGACTCCTCCCCGCACTGCATGATCTGGGGCAGCCGCAACGCCATCACCGCGCCCAGCAGCAACAGGCCCGCGCTCACCAGCAGGGTCACGTGCAGCCCGTGCACGAAGGAGTCCCGGGCCGCCCGGCGCAGCGCGGCCCCCACGGGCCCGCCGAGCCGCCCGGCGACCTCGTAGGCCTCGCCCAGCGAGTGGCCCGCCGCGTCCGACGCGTGCGGGGGCACGCCCGGCACCGACGCGAGGCCGGGCGCGTAGGCCGCGTTCATCACGCTGCCGAGCAGTGCGATCCCGATCCCGGCGCCCAGCTGGTACGACGTCTCGCCGATCGCCGCGGCCCCGCCGGCCTGCTCGGCCGGGGCCTCGCTCAGCATCGACTCGTACGCCCCGAAGAGGGTCGTCTCCAGACCGAACCCGAGCAGGACGAAGCCGAACAGCAGCAGGCCCGCGTTGTCGGCCGCACCCATCGCCGTCAGCGTCAGGACCGCCGCGGCGGTGAGGCAGAAGCCGAAGCACACCATCCGGCGCGGTCCGAAGCGGCGCAGCATCCGCGCGCCCGCGAGGCCCGCCGCCATCGCGGCCACGGTCAGGGGCAGCAGCCTCAGACCCGTCTCCAGCGGTGACAGACCGAGCACCAGCTGCAGGTACTGCGCCGCGATCAGCTCCAGGCCCACCAGCGCGAGCATCGCCAGCACGATGCAGCCCACCGAGGTGCTGAACGCCGGCCGCCGGAACATCCGCAGGTCCACCAGCGGGTGCGGGCGCCGCCCCTGCCGCCGTACGAAGAAGAAGAGGAGCGCCGCGCCCGCCAGCAGCGGCACCAGGGTGAACGGGCTCGTCGGCGCCTCACCGCCGCCGAGCCGCTTCACGCCGAGGACGACCCCGAACAGGCCGACCGCCGCCATCAGCGCGCCGACCACGTCCCACGGGCCGCCTCGGTCACCGTGCGACTCGGGCAGCAGCATCCGGCCGACCGGCAGGCTGACGAGCATCAGCGGGATGTTGACGAGGAAGACCGCGCCCCACCAGAAGTGCTCCAGCAGGAAGCCGCCGAGCAGTGGACCGACCGCCGCGCCGACGGCCGCGACCGCGCTCCAGATGCCGATGGCCAGCGCGCGTTCGCGCCGGTCCGGGAAGACCTGGCGGAGGATCGACAGGGTCGCGGGCATGATCATCGCGCCGCCGACGCCGAGCAGCGCGCGGGCGAGGATCAGCGTCTCGGCGGTCTGTGCGAGGGCGGCCACGGCGGAGGCGACACCGAAGAGGGCGTAGCCGAGGAGGAGGATGCGCCTGCGGCCGACCCGGTCGCCCAGTGTGCCGAAAAGGATCAACAGGGAGGCGCAGACCAGCGGGTAGACGTCGACGATCCAGAGCAGCTCTATCGCGCTGGGCCTGAGGTCCTCGGTGACGGCGGGGACCGCCACGTGCAGCACGGTCGCGTCGAGGGCGACGAGCAGCAGGCTGACGCAGAGGACGATCAGGACGACCCAGCGGTTTGCACCGGCCCCGGTCGCCCGACGGCGCGGCCGTACGGCAGCCGTGGTCGTCCCGGACATGTACGTACCTCCCAGATGATCCCTCGCGGGCGGCGGATCGGCGGGGTGGGGACTCCCCGTCGTACGGCCGGAGAGGAGCGGTGTCTCCGGCCCGCGCAAACCCACGCGGGTGACTCGTCAGCGTACGCGAGTTCACTGCGGGGGCACGTGGCGGACCTCTCACACGCAGGACCGAACACGTGTGGCGTACACCACTGCGCCCGCTCTTGACCACGCCCCCGCGGGCGGTCCGGTTCCCCGTCCGGTCGATAATCGAGCCCGTGACCGATCTTGACGCGCGCGTGACACCACCCCGCGCCCCCGCTCTGCGCCGGGCGGCGCCTGCCCTCCTCGGGTACGCGGCCGTCCGCGCCCTGGGCCTGGTCGCGCTTGCCGTGTGGAGCGGCGCTCGCGACAAGAGCGCGTACACACTGCTGACCGCACGCTGGGACTCCCTGTGGTACACCCGGGTCGCCGAACTGGGCTACGGCTACGAGGTGCGGCTGCCGAACGGCGACGTCCACTCCAACCTGGCGTTCTTCCCGCTGCTGCCCTGGCTGGAGCGGCTGCTGCACGCGGTCACACCGCTGTCGTACGCGGACACCGGCTTCGTCGTCAGCCTGCTCGCCTCGCCGGCGGCGGCCTGGGGGATCTTCGCGGTCGCGGACCGGCTGTACGGGCCGAGGGTCGGGGTCTGCGCGGTCCTGCTGTGGGCGGTGCTGCCGGTCGGGATCGTGCAGTCGATGGCGTACAGCGAGTCCTTGTTCACGGCGCTGGCCGCGTGGTCGCTGTACGCGGTGCTGACCGGCCGGTGGGTGAGCGCGGGCGCCCTGGCCGCGCTGGCCGGGCTGACCCGGCCGGTGGGGCTCGCGGTGGTCGCAGCGGTGTGGGTCGCGGGCGTGATCTCGTTCGTGCGAGACCGAAGCGCACGGGGGACGCACGGCGCGCGAAACGGCGAACACGCCCCCACTCCGGCGGACAGCACGCGCGCCGGACGCGCGACCGGCACACACGAAACAACACGCGCCCCCTCTTTCACCACCGGCGCACCCGCCTGGCATCGCGCCCTCGGCATGCTTCTCGCGCCCCTGGGCGCCGCCGGCTATGTGCTCTGGGTCGGTCACCGCACCGGCAAGGGTCCGCTCGGATATCTCGATGTGCAGGCCGGGTGGCGCAACGGGTTCGACGGCGGGTACGCCTTCGCACGCTTCGTAGTCGACAAGTTCACGTCATTTCCGTCGGCTCTCGCCGGCGCGGGCCTGATCGTCGGAGTGGCCCTGTTGATCTGGCTCTACGTGACCGGCGTACGCCAGGGCCAGCCCGTCGCACTGCTGGTGTACACGGGTGTCGTCCTGGCTCTCGCCCTGTGCGCGTCGAGTTACTTCGGGTCCAAACCGCGGCTGCTGATGCCGGCCTTCCCGGTGCTGTTCCCGCTCGCCCGCGCCCTGGCCCGGCTGCGCACGTCCAGATCGGCGCTGGTCACGGCGGGTGTGGCCGTGGCGACGGCGGTCTACGGCGCCTTCTGGCTGAACGGCTCAGGTCCCCCGTGATCGACTTCGGCGGTTCGATGAGCACCCCCTGAATTCCATCCCGTGATTCGGTGAACGAATTCATAAGCGCCATAAAACCGCCCTCCGGCATGATCAAAGGAATTGCAGGAAGCAGGCTCACAGGATTGCGGAATCCCAGGAATTCGGACCGCTCCTGAGAGGTTTCCCACATCACATCGTCATCACAAAGCCGCTGTTTCGACCGGGAACAGAGCTCACTCGCTGTAACGTCGATTGGGTGCGTACCGAACGAAACCTCACCCGGAGTCTGGACCGGGTGTTCGCCAGGCTGGACCGTGAGCCGGAACGACCGGCTCACATCGATGTGCCGAGGATGAGCCGGCACCGGGTCGTGCTGTTCACCGCGACCCTCGCCTTTTACCTGGCGATCGTCTGGGCCGTGGTGATCACCTCCTGGCTGGTCCGGCTCGACTGGCAGGTCATGTTCTTCCGGCCGTACCAGCAGTGGCCGGAGATCCACGCCTTCCTCGACTACTACGTGGTGCTCGGCCAGCGCGGGCCGACCGCCGTGATGGTCGCGGCCTGGCTCGGCTGGCGCTCCTGGCGGCAGCACACGCTCCGCCCGCTGCTGACCCTGGCCACCTCGCTGCTGCTGCTGAACATCACGGTCGGCGCCGCCAAGCTCGGCATGGGGCGGCTCGGTCCGCACTACGCGACCGTGATCGGCTCGAACGAGATGGGTCTGGGCGGCGATATATTCCCCAGCGGCCACACCGCCAACGCGGTGGTGACCTGGGGAATCCTGGCGTATCTGGCCTCCACCCCGAGAGCGCGCCGCTGGCTGTCCGCGCTCTCCGCGGTCACCTCGCTCGGCGTCGGCCTCACCACCGTCTACCTCGGGACGCACTGGCTGAGCGACGTGCTGCTGGGCTGGGCCGCCGGCCTGCTGATCCTGCTCGCCCTGCCCTGGTTCGAGTCGCTGATCGCCACGGCCGAGACCGCGCTCTTCGACCTGCGCGACCGCTGGCGCGCCCGCCGCGGCCGTACGGCGCCCGCGCCGGCCGTCCCGGTCAGGCCCGCACCGGTGCTGCTCAAGCCGCGCCCCGCGCCCGCCGAACAGGTCGCCGCGCCGGCGCGCGAGCCGGTGTCGCCGGTGCGCGGCTCCCGGGCCCCGATCCATCTGGCCCCGGGCCCGCACACGGCCCGCTCGGAGCGCACCCCGGTCACCCCGGCGGGCAGCCGCCGCCCGCCGCACGCCGACCGCCTCCCGCGCGGCACCCCCCAGCCGGCTCGGCCCCTGACCGGCAACTGACGCTCCACACGGCGGCGGGGCCGGTACGCACAGCCAACCCCCGCCATGGCGAAGGCCCCGCTCCCGGAAGAGGGAGCGGGGCCTTCGTCGCAGTGGCCGGCGGGAGCGGGGTCAGCCCTTCCAGGCGCGGGCCACCCGGCCGTCCCGTACCTCGAAGTTGAGCCGGCCCACCCGGTACTCCATGGTGATGATCGTGCCCGGCGGCAGCGACCGTACCGTCGACCACCCGCGCTCCCGAGCGAGCCGCTCGGCGCGCGCGGCGTCGAGGCCGACATACCCGTCCGGACTGTCCTGGGGCTCCGCTGGCGGAGTGGGAATCGGTGCCATGCGGCCACGCTAGGCCGCATCGGACGGCGACGGAAGCCGGAGCCGGCGGACCGCGTCCCGGAGCCCTCTCCGGTTCCCCTCCGGTTCCTCTCCGGTCACACTTCTGTCACAGGTTCCCGTCACGCGCTTCCCTCGAACTCCATCACACGTACGGGGGTTTCCGTACCGCTCGCCGGGGCAATCGAACAGAATTCCCGCGTGTCGGAGCAGCCCCTCGAATTACCCGCCGGAATGTGCCGCAGTGCGGATCGGAGTGGGTCCCGAGTGGCATTCCCCACGGAATCCGGCGCCATGCCCGGCGAGCTGACACCGCATAGGAATTTCACGGATTCAGCACACAACCGACGTACGTGTCAGTCCGTCCCGGATCCGCCCCGCGGCCCCGCGGCCCGCGCCAGTGCGGCGTCCAGCCGGTCCCGGACCCTCCTGATCACGTCGTTCAGCTCGACGGGTTCCAGCACCTCGAAGGGGAGGCCCGTCATCATGATGTGAATGACCATCACGTCGAGGTTCGGGGCACCGCTGCGCAGGATGCACGCGTCCTCGCCGTCGGCCTCGAGCATCCCCGCGGACGGCGAGATCCGCTCTGCGGCCTCTCGCAGCGGCACCAGCAGCCGGACGGTGGAGTGCGTGGCGTACACGCTCGTGGAGACGCCCTTCGACACATAGGCGGCGAGATCCTCGGCGGGCGGCTCGCGCGGGTCGAAGCGCGGGCCGTGCGGCGGCTTCGGCGTGATGCGGTCGACGCGGAAGGTCCGCCAGTCCGCCCGGTCGACGTCCCAGGCGACCAGGTACCAGCGCCGCTCGGTGCACACCAGCCGGTGCGGCTCGACGGTACGGCGGCTGATGCTGCCCATGGGGGTTCCCCCGGCCGAGTCTGTTCGAGACCGGGCAAGGCTCAGGTACTCGAAGTGCAGCCGCTCGGCGTCCCGGCACAGGTGGGCGAGTTCGGTGAGCACGGCCGGGTCGACGGGGGTCGACGGCGGACCGCCGCGCAGCATCGGCACGGTGAAGGCGTTGAGGGCGCCCACCCGGCGGCGCAGCCGGTCCGGCAGCACCTGTTCCAGCTTGGCGAGGGCGCGCACGGAGGTCTCGCCGATGCCCTCGATGCCCTGCCCCGCCGCGGTGCGCAGTCCGACGGCGACGGCGACGGCCTCGTCGTCGTCCAGCAGCAGCGGGGGCAGTTCGGCGCCCGCACCGAGCCGGTAGCCGCCGCCGGTGCCGGGGCTCGCGTTGACCGGGTAGCCCAGCTCGCGCAGCCGGTCCACGTCCCGGCGGACCGTGCGCGGGGTGACACCGAGCCGGTCGGCGAGTTCGGCGCCGGACCACTCGCGGTGGGCCTGGAGCAGCGAGAGCAGGCGGAGCAGTCGTGCCGAGGTCTCCAACATGGGGCCGAGTCTGCCAGCCGATGCGGACAGCCGCTGTCCTCATTCAGGACAGCGGCTGTACCGGTCAGGTGCTCGGCACCCGTGGCCCGCTCAGAGCGCTCGGAACGCTCAGAGCGCGAGGCGCTGGCCGGGCACGATCAGGTTGGGGTCGTCGCCGATGACCTTCTCGTTGGCGGCGTAGATCCGCTGCCAGCTGGTCCCGTGCCGGGCGGCGATGGCGCTCAGGGTGTCGCCCTCGCGGACGGTGTAGTCCCCGCGGGACGCACTGCGGTCGGTGTGGCCCGCCGGGCGTTCCGGCGCCTTCGCCGGTACGGACTTCGCGGGGGCGGACTTCGTCGGGGCGGACTTCGTCGTCGCGCTGCTCTTCGAGGCGCTCGTACCCGAGGTGCTCGTACCCGGGGAGCCGGCCGCCGGTGCCGTGCCGGAGGCTCCGGCCCGGGCCGAGCAGACCGGCCAGGCGCCCCAGCCCTGGGCGCGCTGGACCTTGGTGGCGACGGCGATCTGCGCGCTCCTGGAGGCCTGGTCGGCCGTCGGCGCGTAGGCGGTGCCGCCGTACGCGCGCCAGGTGCCGGCGGAGAACTGGAGCCCGCCGTAGTAGCCGTTGCCGGTGTTGATGTGCCAGTTGCCGCCGCTCTCGCACTGGGCGATGCGGTCCCACACTCCGTTGTCCGCCGCGGCGGCGTTGCCGGTCGCGGCCAGCAGCCCCAGCGGGGCCAGCAGCGCCGCCCCGGCGAGGGCGGCCGTCGCACGGCCCTTGCGGGCGCTGCCGTGACGAGCGGTGTTGCGGGTGGTATCGGCACACTCGGACATGTAGTTCCCTCTCCACGAACCCGGGCTCCCCCGGACGGAGCACGCCTCCCCGCGTAGGACCGCGGTTCGTCGCGCCCGCCCCGTCCGCCGCGGCCGGTTCCTGATCGTGCTCTGCCTGGTGCCGGCCGGCGGACGTACCCGAGCGGTGCTCGCTGCACACGGCGGAGGAATGTAGGGAGATCGGGCCGCCGATATCAACCAACTCTCTGTCATTCCAGGCCAGTTCGCCGTTACCCTGGGTATCGGCGATTTTCGGCCAGCCATTTCATCCGCTGATTTCATGATTTTTCGACCACCCGCTCGGGCGATCTGTGACCCACTTCACCCGTTCAAGTTCCTTGACTGTGCGCGGAGTTGACGATGAGTGGCCGATTCCGCACCGAAGGTGACCCTGTGCGGTGGATGGTTCGATTCCGTTCTCCCCTGGGCGTGACCACCACCACAGGAAGCCCGTTGTCTTCTTCATGAGCCCGGAACCCCGGGGCTCAGGGGCCGGGAGCCACCCGGCCGACCCAGCACCGCATCCCGATGGGAGCCACCGTGCCGCGCATGCTCGACGTCAGTGACGCCGTACGCGCCGAGATCGGCGACGAAGAAGCCGACCGGCTGCTCGCCGGAGAGAACGCCCCGGGCAGTTACGACTGCACGTCCTGCCGCACCCCGGGCGACTCCGAGCAGGAGCGCACCAGCACCGTTCTGTTCGTCGGCGACGAGACCGCCGTCCTTGCCTTCGCCCACGCCAGCTGCCTGCCCTCGCAGGTCGTCCAGGTCACCGAGGAGCAGCTGCAGGGCGCGGTCCGCTCCATCGGCGGCAGCGCCGCCGGCATGGGCGAGCCGCACAAGGCGGTGCCCGAGCAGGCCGTGCTCGGCGTGACCAGCGGACTCGTCCTCATCGAGGGCGAGTTGCACCCCGCGCTCGTGGTCGAGCCGACCGCGCCCATCGTGCGTCCCGGCTCCACCGCGGTCGGCGACGACTTCCTTCCGCTCCTCATCGAGCAGGGCTTCATGCCGGTGACCGAGCTGGCGACCGTTCCGCCGGTGCTGCACGGCTGGTCGGTGCTGCTCGCCGTCGGCCAGCTGCACGCGGTGCTGCAGCCGGGCACCAACGGGGGGCAGCCGGTGGCCTGGTGGCAGGCGCATCAGCCGCTGCAGGTGACGGACAGCTGGCGGGCTGCCGCCAACAAGCACCAGCAGGTGTTGATGTTCGCGGCGCCGGTGGGCTCCATCGGGCGGCAGCCCCGGGAGGATCTGCTGCGGGAGGCGCTGGACAAGGCTGCGGCGAACGGGAAGCTGGTGGCGGCGGCGCTGCCGCTTGCGGGTACCTGACAGTCATCCAAGGGGTGCGGGCTGCGGATGATTCGTGGCTTGTCGCTTCCAGGCGGCGGAGCCGCACAGTGATGCAGCCCCGCGCCCCGATTTGTCCGACCGCATCTCTTTAAGGTGCCGGTCGTTTGGACATACGTGCACGCATACGACGCTCCTTCCCGCCGGTCCGCCTTCCCCTCTGTCCCGTCCGCGCGGTCGGGGCAGGAGGGGTTCGGTGGGCCATCGGCCACGCCGATCTACGACTCGCTCTACGCGGAGTGGGTCAAGGCCTTCCGTACGCTGCCGGGTGACCGCAGCGGCGAGGAGGGGCTGGACTTCACGGCCTTCGGGAACATGCCGCACGGCACGGGCTCGTACGGCGGACACCGGCCGGGGTCGTTCAGCAGCTCGTACAGCGCCTACAGCGCGGGGGCCTACAGCGCGCGGCAGCAGTCGCAGTGGCAGCGGGTCGGCACCCTCGGGCGGCAGCAGGACACCGGGATGCACCACGTTCCGGCGGGGCTGCCGCCGGCTCCGCGCCGGGGTGTGTGACGTAAGCACGGCCAAGGGCGGCTCCTGGAGCAGGAGCCGCCCTTCGTGATGGGTCGTGGAGGTACTACTTCTTCTTCGTGCCGCGCTTCTCGCGCACCCGCACCGAGATGTGGATCGGGGTGCCGTCGAAGCCGAACTCCTCGCGCAGGCGGCGCTCGATGAAGCGCCGGTAGCCCGCCTCGATGAAACCGGAGGCGAAGAGGACGAACCGCGGCGGCTTGGTGCCGGCCTGGGTGCCGAACAGGATGCGCGGCTGCTTGCCGCCCCGGACCGGGTGCGGGTGGGCCGAGACCAGCTCGCCGAGGAAGGCGTTCAGACGGCCGGTGGGCACACGGGTCTCCCAGCCGGCGAGCGCGGTCTCGATGGCCGGGACCAGCTTCTCCATGTGGCGGCCGGTGCGGGCCGAGACGTTGACGCGGGGTGCCCAGGCGATCTGGGCCAGCTCGGTCTCGATCTCCCGCTCCAGGTAGTAGCGGCGCTCCTCGTCGAGGGTGTCCCACTTGTTGTAGGCGATGACCATGGCGCGGCCGGCCTCGACGGCCATGCTGATGATCCGCTGGTCCTGCACGGAGATGTTCTCGGAGGCGTCGATCAGGATGACCGCGACCTCGGCCTTCTCCACGGCCGCGGCCGTGCGCAGGGAGGCGTAGTAGTCGGCGCCCTGCTGGAGGTGGACGCGCTTGCGGATACCGGCGGTGTCGACGAACTTCCACGTCACGCCGCCCAGTTCGATCAGCTCGTCGACCGGGTCGCGGGTGGTGCCCGCCAGCTCGTTGACGACGACGCGCTCCTCGCCGGCCACCTTGTTCAGGAGGGAGGACTTGCCGACGTTCGGGCGGCCGATCAGGGCGATGCGGCGCGGGCCGCCGATCGCGGCGCCGCCGAAGGTCTGCTCGGGCGCGCTCGGCAGGACCTCCAGGACGGCGTCGAGCATGTCGCCGGTGCCGCGGCCGTGCAGGGCCGAGACCGGGTGGGGCTCGCCGAGGCCCAGGGACCACAGGTAGGCCGCGTCGGCCTCACCGCTCGGGCCGTCGACCTTGTTGGCGCACAGTACGACCGGCTTGCCGGCCTTGCGCAGCAGTCGTACGACCGCCTCGTCGGTGTCGGTGGCACCGACCTTGGCGTCCACGACGAAGACGACCGCGTCGGCCGCCTCGATCGCGTACTCGGCCTGGGCGGCCACGGAGGCGTCGATGCCGAGGACGTCCTGCTCCCAGCCGCCGGTGTCGACGACCTTGAAGCGGCGGCCCGCCCACTCGGCCTCGTAGGTGACGCGGTCGCGGGTGACGCCCGGCCGGTCCTCCACGACCGCCTCGCGGCGGCCGATGATCCGGTTCACCAGGGTCGACTTGCCGACATTGGGGCGGCCGACGACGGCGAGCACGGGCAGCGGGCCGTGGCCTGCCGCCTCGATGGCGCCCTCGACGTCCTCGATGTCGAAGCCCTCTTCGGCGGCGAGCTCCATGAACTCCGCGTACTCGGCGTCGCCGAGCGCCCCGTGCTCGTACTCGTGCTCGGCCGAGCCGTCGGGCTGGATCTGGTCGCTCATGAAGTCCGTACCTCGTCGTTCATCGTGGTGATCGGTGGAGCGGCCCGTCAGGGGCTGATCCACTACTCAAGTGTCGCCTAGCGCCCGGTCAGGCGCCTGGCGTTTTCCAGGTGGCTGGTGAGCTGCTTCTGGATGCGCTCGGTCGCCTCGTCCAGCGCCCTGCGCGTGCGCCGTCCGCTGCCGTCGCCCGCCTCGAACGGGTCGCCGAAGACGACGTCGACGCGGGAGCGCAGCGGGGGCAGTCCCTTTATCAACCGTCCCGGCTCCTCGGAACTTCCCAGGACCGCCACGGGCACGATCGGTGCCCCGCCGCGGACGGCGAAGTAGGCGAGCCCGGCGCGCAGGGAGGCGAAGTCGCCCTCGCCCCGGGTGCCCTCCGGGAAGATGCCGAGCACTCCCCCGCCGTCCAGGACGCCGAGGGCGTCGGTGATCGCCGTGCGGTCGGCGGAGGTGCGGTCCACCTTCAGCTGGCCGATGCCGGTCAGGAACGTGCCCAGCGGACCGACGAACGCCTCCTTCTTGATCAGGAAGTGCGTCGGCCGGGGCGACACGCCCATGACCATGGGGCCGTCGATGTTGTGGGAGTGGTTCACGGCGAGGATCACCGGACCGGTCGCGGGCACCCGCCAGGCGCCGAGCACCCGCGGCTTCCACAGCCCGTACATCAGGCCGACGCCGATGCGCCGCCCCACCTCGGCGCCCCGCTCGGACGGAAGGCTCACTTCCCGGCCCGCTTCTCCTCGACCAGGGTGACGACGCACTCGATGACCTGGGCGAGGGTGAGCTCGGTGGTGTCGACCTCGACGGCGTCGCCGGCCTTGGCGAGCGGCGAGGTCTTGCGGCTGGAGTCGGCCGCGTCCCGCTTGATCAGCGCCTCGCGGGTGGCGTGGACGTCCGCGCCCTTCAGCTCGCCGCTGCGGCGGGCCGCACGGGCCTCCGGGGAGGCGGTGAGGAAGATCTTGAGGTCGGCGTCCGGCAGCACGGTCGTACCGATGTCGCGGCCCTCGACCACGATGCCGTACTCCGCGCCGGCGGCCAGCGAGCGCTGCAGCTCGGTGATCCGGGAGCGCACCTCGGGCACCGCGCTGACCGCGCTGACCTTGGAGGTGACCTCCTGGGTGCGGATCGGGCCGGCCACGTCGACGCCGTCGACCGTGATGGTCGGGGCGGCCGGGTCGGTGCCGGAGACGATCTCCGGCTTGCCGGCGACGGCCGCGATCGCGGTCGGGTCCTCCAGGTCGATGCCGTTGGTCACCATCCACCAGGTGATCGCCCGGTACTGGGCGCCGGTGTCCAGGTAGCTCAGGCCGAGCTGCGCGGCGACGGCCTTCGACGTGCTCGACTTGCCCGTGCCTGAGGGGCCGTCGATCGCGACGATCACGGGCTTGGCGGTCGGGGCGGCGCCGTTTTCCACGGGAGGGCACCTTCCTGGTGAAGGGTGGTGGGTGGGTGGGGGACGCGAGGGCGTCCCGCACAAGGTTACTGGCTCCCGGGAGGCGCCCTCACCGGGCTTTACTGCCGCAGGGCCCAGCCCCGCTCCCGCAGGGCCTCCTTCAGGACCGGTGCGGCCTTCGGCTCGACCATGAGCTGGACCAGACCCGCCTGCTGTCCGGTCGCGTGCTCGATGCGTACGTCCTCGACGTTGACCCCGGCCCGTCCCGCGTCCGCGAAGATGCGGGCCAGCTGGCCGGGCTGGTCGTCGATGAGGACGACGACGGTGTCGTACACGCGCGGCGCGCTGCCGTGCTTGCCCGGCACCCGCACCTGCCCCGCGTTCCCGCGTCGCAGCACGTCCTCGATGCCCTGGCCGCCCTCGCGCCGCTTGTCCTCGTCGGAGGACTGCAGGGCGCGCAGGGCACTGACGGTCTCGTCCAGGTCGGCGGAGACGTCCGCGAGGAGGTCGGCGACCGGTCCGGGGTTGGCGGAGAGGATGTCGATCCACATCCGGGGGTCGGAGGCGGCGATCCGGGTCACGTCCCGGATGCCCTGCCCGCACAGGCGGACGGCCGCCTCCTCGGCGTGCTCCAGGCGCGCGGCGACCATGCTGGAGACCAGGTGGGGCATGTGGGAGACGAGGGCGACGGCCCGGTCGTGGGCGTCGGCGTCCATGACGACCGGCACGGCCCGGCAGTGCGAGACCAGTTCCAGGGCGAGGTTCAGCACCTCGGTGTCGGTGTCCCGGGTCGGGGTGAGCACCCAGGGGCGGCCCTCGAAGAGGTCGCCGGTCGCGGCCAGGGGGCCGGACTTCTCCCGGCCGGACATGGGGTGCGTGCCGAGGTAGGAGGAGAGGTCGAGGCCGCGGGCCTCCAGTTCGCGGCGCGGGCCGCCCTTGACGCTGGCCACGTCGACGTAGCCGCGCGCCACTCCCCGGGCCATGGCGTCCGCGAGGACTCCGGCCACGTGGGCGGGCGGGGCGGCGACGATCGCGAGGTCCACCGGACCGCCGGGGGCCTCGTCGGTGCCGGCGCCCAGTGCCGCCGCCGTACGGGCCTGCTCGGGGTCGCGGTCGTCGAGGTGGACGACGACGCCCCGCTGGGTGAGGGCGAGCGCGGCGGAGGTGCCGATGAGCCCGGTGCCGATGACGAGTGCGGTCCTCACTGGGCGATGTCCTTGCGCAGGGCGGCGGCGGCGCCGAGGTAGACGTGGGCGATGTCGGCGCGCGGCGTGTCCGACTCGATGTGCGCGAGCACCCGGACGACCCGGGGCATGGCGCCCTCGATGTCCAGCTCCTGGGCGCAGATCAGGGGTACGTCGGCGAAGCCGGTGCCGAGCTTGCGGGCGGCGGCCGCCGGGAAGTCGCTGTGCAGGTCGGGGGTGGCCGTGAACCAGATACTGATCAGGTCGTCGGTGGTGAGCCCGTTCCGCTCCAGGACGGCGGTGAGCAGGGCGCCCACCTGCTCGTCCATGTGACCGGCCTCGTCCCGCTCCAGTTGGACGGCCCCCCGGACCGCTCGTACCGCCACGGCGCTGCTCCTTGCTGACATGCGTATCGGCTCTTGGTCCGTCCAGCGTAGTCAGACCACACCGGCCGGGCGCGCGGCGCCCGCCGGCTGAGACAGGGGCCGGCCCGGTGCCGGCCGTCCACCGGCCCCTTCATTTCCTTCGACTTGGACACTTTTGATGCAAAGATGTCGCAAATTGCGTCTTTCCTCCTGTCGATGTTCGGAGTGACGAGATGACCCACAGCACGACGCGGCGCACGGTTCTCGCGACGGGCGCGGCGGCGCTCGCCGCCGGCTGCGGCGGCATCGACTCCACATCGCCCGGCGGTGAGCAGCTGACCCGGACCAGTGACATCCCGGAGGGCGGCGGCAGGATCTTCAAGGACCAGAAGGTCGTGGTCACCCAGCCGACGAAGGGCGACTTCAAGGCCTTCTCGGCGGTCTGCACCCACATGGGCTGCACGGTGGCCCAGGTGGCGGACGGCACCATCGACTGCCCCTGTCACGGCAGCAAGTACCACATCGCCGACGGTTCGGTGGCGCACGGCCCGGCGGCCAAGCCGCTGCCTCCCAAGACGATCAGGGTGGACGGAAATTCGATCCGCCTGGCGTGAGCGGCCCGCGTACGCTCCGGGGCATGCAGCCCGAGAACGCCGAGGACCTGGTACGCGACCACACGATCTACTCCTGTGTGATGGGATCGCGGGCCTTCGGCCTGGCCACGGACAGCAGCGACACCGACCGCAGGGGCGTCTACCTCGCCCCCACCCCGCTGTTCTGGCGGTTCGAGAAGCCGCCGACGCATGTGGAGGGGCCGGGCGAGGAGCGGTTCTCCTGGGAGCTGGAGCGGTTCTGCGAGCTGGCGCTGCGCGGCAACCCGAACATCCTGGAGTGCCTGCACTCCCCGCTGGTGGAACACGTCGACGACACCGGCCGCGAGCTGCTGTCCCTGCGCGGCGCCTTCCTCTCCCGGCGCGCCTACGACACCTTCACCCGCTACGCCCTCGGCCAGCGCCGCAAGCTGGACGCCGACGTGCGCACGACGGGCGCACCGCGCTGGAAGCACGCGATGCACCTGCTCCGCCTGCTGATGAGCGCCCGCGACCTGCTGCGCACCGGAGAGCTGCGGCTCGATGTCGGTGACCAGCGGGACCCGCTGCTGGCGGTGAAGCGGGGCGAGGTCCCCTGGGCACAGGTCGAGGCGTGGATGGTCCGGCTCGCGGCGGAGACCGAGGAGGCCTTGCACCGCACCCCGCTGCCGCCGGAGCCGGACCACGCGCGCGTGGCCGACCTCCTGCACCGGGTGCGCCGTACGTCAGCCTGCCTGCCGGACGCGCACCACGAAGTCGTTGAGGGCGTCGTGCGCGCTGGGCGCGTCGGGCAGGGCTGAGGCGGCCTGCGCCGCGTCGAGCACGAGGTGCAGCCGCTCCACGTCGGCCTCCACGCGCGCGTGCTCGACGTCGGCGGTGCCGTGCTCCTGCTCCGCCTTGGCGGCAATCAGCTCGGGCAGATAGCCGGGCGCGTCCACCTGCTCCAGGAGCGTGGGCAGATGGGCCTGCACCTCGCCGCTGCGCATCAGGTGGACGCCGGTGAGCAGCACACGGAACGTGTAGAGCAGCGGCTTGAGTTCGCCGGTCTTCTCGAACAGCCGCCACTGGGTCACCGCGAACCCGCGGTAGTGGTGGGCGTGGTGGCTGGTGAGGACGCCCGGCACCAGGGCGATCAGCTCCCGGTGCTCCTCGGTGGTGTGCGCGACCAGGGGCGAGAGCAGCTGCTCCAGCACATAGCCGTTGCGCCGGAGCATCAGCCGTACGAACTTGCGCACGTCATGGGTGACGAGGTCCATCTCGACGCCGGACCGCACCCACGCCCGCGACCGCGTCTCCTCCGGTTCGCGCAGCCCGACCAGGTCGGCGGTGGGCAGCAGGTGGGCGCCGCGCAGGTCCAGGTCGGAGTCCTGGGAAGGGAAGCCGTACAGGTGGGCACCGGAGACGGTCGCGAACAGCAAGGGGTCCGGCTGTTCGGCAATCACCGGCGTCAGGTCCATGCCGAGGTCGTCGATCACGGGCCTAAGCGTCCCAGAGCGCTCCCAGGGCCAACAGGTCACCCCGGTACTCGATCCGGTCGGCCCACTCGGTGGGCCAGGCGTCCGCACCCAGCCAGGCTCCCGCGAAGGCGCCGGTGAGGCAGGCGATCGAGTCCGAGTCGCCCGATGAGCAGGCGGCCCGGCGCAGGGCGGTGACGGGCTCGTCGGGGAAGAGCAGGAAGCACAGCAGCCCGGTGGCGAAGGCTTCTTCGGCGATCCAGCCCTCGCCGGTGGCCAGGCACGGGTCGGCTTCCGGGGAGACGGTGGACACGGCTTCCTGGAGGCGGCCGAGGATCTCCAGGCACTCGTCCCAGCCGCGCGCGATGTAGTGCTCCGGGCTGGGGTCCTGGGAGCGGGTCCACAGGTCGCCGAGCCAGGTGTGGTGGTAGCGGTTGCGGTTGTCGTGGGCGTACGAGCGCAGCTGTCCGACGAGTCCGGCCGGGTCGGTGCCCCGGGCGAGCAGGTGGACGGCGCGGGCGGTGAGGTCGGAGGCGGCCAGTGCGGTGGGGTGTCCGTGGGTGAGCGCGGACTGCAACTGGGCGGCGCCGGCGCGCTGTTCGTCGCTCAGGCCGGGGGCAAGCCCGACGGGGGCGACGCGCATGTTGGCGCCGCAGCCCTTGGAGCCGATCTGGCTGGCGTCCTGCCAGATCCGGCCCTCCTCCTTGAGCAGACCGCACGCGGTCAGGCAGGTGCGGCCGGGGGCGCGGTTGTTCTCCGGGGACTGGTACCAGTCCACGAACT
Organism: Streptomyces sp. NPDC001450; assembly: GCF_053597295.1. NCBI lineage: Bacteria > Bacillati > Actinomycetota > Actinomycetes > Kitasatosporales > Streptomycetaceae > Streptomyces > Streptomyces sp. NPDC001450. Next base: position 32,096 of record NZ_JBSFHY010000016.1, on the reverse strand, counting down.
CCTCGCGCAGCGGCCGCTCCAGCCGCCTCGGGGCGAGCACACCGCGGTCCATGGCCGTCCTGAGGGCACGCCCGAAGGCGAGGGTCATCTGTGTGTCGTCGGAGACGAAGGCGCGCTGCGGCAGCTGCATCTCCCGCCAGGGGCCGCACTTGGCGAGGATCGAGGGCACGTCGTTGAACTCGGTCGGGAAGCCGAGGGCGTCCCCGAGGGCGAGTCCGATCAGGGATCCGGAGGCGGGGCGCTTGCTCCCGTGGAACGTGGTCATGCGGGGCGTCCTTCCCGGGACGGTCGGAGGAGGGGCGGGTGCAGGGTGGTGGCGGAACCGGCGCGGTAGAGCGCGGCCGGTTTGCCGCGGCCGCCGGTCAGCCGGGCTGCGCCGGGGACGGGTTCCACGAATCCGGGCGTGGCAAGCACCTTGCGGCGGAAGTTGGGCCGGTCCAGGGCCGTGCCCCACACCGTCTCGTAGACCTGCTGCAGCTCGCCGAGGGTGAACTCGGGCGGACAGAAGGCGGTGGCGACACAGCTGTTCTCCAGCCGGCCGCCGATCCGCTCATGGGCGTCGGCGAGGATCCGTTCGTGGTCGAAGGCGAGCGGCCGGGCGGAGTCGTGGGGCAGCCAGCGGGCCTGGGCCGCGTCACCGCCGCCGCGCGGCTCGGGAGGCTCGGGCAGCAGCGCGGTGAAGGCGACGGAGACGACCCGCATCCGGGGGTCGCGGTCGGGCTCGCTGTAGGTGCGCAGCTGCTCCAGGTGGAGCCCGGAGACGTCGTCGAGCCCGGTCTCCTCGGCGAGTTCGCGCCGGGCCGCCGTCTCCGCGGACTCGGCGGGCAGCAGGAAGCCGCCGGGCAGCGCCCACTGACCGGCGTACGGCTCCTGCCCGCGCTCGACCAGCAGCACGTGCAGGGCGCCGGCGCGGAGCGTGAGCACGGCGAGGTCGACGGTGACGGCGAACGGTTCGTAGGCGTACTTGTCGTAGCCCTCCATGCCCCGGTCCCCCCCTTCAGCGCCGGCCTCCACGGCCCGGCCTTCACCGTCGGCCCGACTAATAGTCGCTACGACCATAAAGGGCGCGTGTGGTGATCCGCAAGCCCCTCAGCGCCCCTTGGAGCCCCTTGGAGCCCCGTTCACGGAGACGCCGACGGCCGGTCCCGGAGAACCCGGGACCGGCCGTCAGAACGCCGTGCAGGCGCCTCCTAGAGGTCGACCTCCTTCATGAGCATCCCGACCTCGGTGTTGGACAGTCGGCGCAGCCAGCCCGACTTCTGGTCGCCCAGGGTGATCGGGCCGAAGGAGGTGCGCACCAGCTTCTCGACCGGGAAGCCGGCCTCGGCGAGCATGCGGCGCACGATGTGCTTGCGGCCCTCGTGCAGGGTCACCTCGACCAGGTAGTTCTTGCCGGTCTGCTCGACGACCCGGAAGTGGTCCGCGCGCGCGTAGCCGTCCTCCAGCTGGATGCCGTCCTTCAGGCGCTTGCCGAGGTCGCGCGGGATGGGGCCCACGATGGCGGCGAGGTAGGTCTTCTTCACGCCGTACTTCGGGTGGGTCAGCCGGTGCGCCAGCTCGCCGTGGTTGGTGAGCAGGATGACGCCCTCGGTCTCGGTGTCGAGCCGGCCGACGTGGAAGAGCCGGGTCTCGCGGTTGGTGACGTAGTCCCCGAGGCTCTGGCGCCCCTCGGGGTCCTCCATCGTCGACACGACACCGGCGGGCTTGTTCAGCGAGAAGAACTGGTACGACTGGGTCGCGACGGTCAGGCCGTCGACCTTGACCTCGTCCTTCTCCGGGTCGACGCGGCGGCCCTGCTCCAGGACGATCTCGCCGTTGACCTCGACGCGCGCCTGCTCGATCAGCTCCTCGCAGGCACGCCGGGAGCCGTAGCCCGCGCGCGCGAGGACCTTCTGCAGCCGCTCGCCCTCCTGCTCGGCGCCCGGGAAGGTCTTGGGCGGCTTGACGTCCTTCTTGCCCGCGTACCGCTCCCGGTTGCGCTCCTCGGCGCGGGCGTCGTACTCACGGGAACTCGCCGGAGCCGTACGGCCGCGCCCGGTGCCCTGGCTCTGCCTGGGCCCGCCCTTGGCGCCGCCGCGCGCCGAAGCGCCACGACCCGACTTCGGGCCGTCCTGAGTGGCGCCGGGGCCTACGTCGTAGCGCCGCTCCTCCGGGCGCGGCTTCTTCGGCCGGCCGCCCTGCTTGTCGTCGCGGGCGTTCCCGGCGCCGCGGTAATTACCGCGGCCACCGCTGCTCCCGCCGCGGCCGCCGCTGTTGCCACCACGGCTCCCGCCGTTGTTTCCGCTGCTGTTCCTGCCGCTACTGCTTCGCATCAAAGTTCCGTCTTGTCGTCTGCGTCCTCGGAATCCGGAGCGTCCGGATCGAACGACGGTACGCCCTCCTGCGTCTCGGCCTCGATCGCCTCCGCCTCCGGCAGGAAGGGCGCGAGCTCCGGGAGCTCGTCCAGGCCGCGCAGGCCCATCCGCTCCAGGAAGTAGTTCGTCGTCCTGTATAGGATCGCACCTGTTTCGGGTTCCGCGCCCGCCTCCTCGACCAGACCGCGCTGCAGCAGGGTGCGCATCACGCCGTCGCAGTTGACTCCGCGCACGGCCGAGACGCGGCTGCGGCTGACGGGCTGGCGGTAGGCGACGACGGCCAGGGTCTCCAGCGCCGCCTGGGTGAGGCGGGCCGTCTGGCCGTCCAGCACGAGCCGCTCGACGGCGGGCGCGTACTCGGCGCGGCTGTAGAAGCGCCAGCCGCCCGCGACGAACCGCAGCTCGAAGCCGCGGCCCTGCACGGTGTAGTCGTCGGCCAGCTCCCGCAGGGCGTCCGCGATCTGCCGCTTCGGCCGGTCCAGGATCCTGGCCAGGTGCTCCTCGGTCGCGGGCTCGTCCACGACCATGAGGACCGCCTCCAGGGCGGGCTTGAGGTCGAGATCGGCGACGGTGCGGGGTCCCGCCGCGAGTTCCGCGGTCTCCTCGCTCATGCCTTCTTCTCCTCCTTGGGCTCCTCGGGCGGCCGGTCGAACTCGTCGGTGACCATCGGCGCCGCGTCCCCGTCGCCGCCGGTCCAGCGCACGAGCAGGTCGCCGAGCGCGGTCTCCTGCTCCAGGGCCACCGCCTTCTCGCGGTACAGCTCCAGCAGCGCGAGGAACCGGGCCACGACCGTGAGGGTGTCGTCGGTGTCCTCCACCAGCGCGCGGAAGCTGGCCTCGCCGAGTTCCCTGAGCCGCGCGACCACGATGCCCGCCTGCTCCTGCACGCTCACCAGCGGGGCGTGGATGTGGTCCACGTACACCTGCGGCTTGGCCCTGGGCTGCATCGCCTTCACGGCGAGCTTGGCGAAGCCCTCGGGGCCGATGCTGATGACGACCTCGGGCAGCAGCTCGGCGTGCTGGGGTTCGAGGCCGACGGTACGGGGGTAGCGGCGGGCCTCCTCGTCCAGGCGCTGGTTGAAGATGTCGGCGATCTGCTTGTAGGCGCGGTACTGCAGCAGCCGCGCGAACAGCAGGTCCCGGGCCTCCAGCAGCGCGAGGTCGGCCTCGTCCTCGACCTCGGCGGCGGGCAGCAGCCGGGCCGCCTTGAGGTCCAGCAGGGTGGCGGCGACGACGAGGAACTCGGTCGTCTGGTCCAGGTCCCAGTCCGGCCCCATGGCCCGGATGTGCGCCATGAACTCGTCGGTCACCCTGGAGAGCGCGACCTCGGTGACGTCCAGCTTGTGCTTCGAGATGAGCTGGAGAAGCAGATCGAAGGGCCCCTCGAAGTTGGAGAGCCGCACCTTGAAGACGCCACCGGAGGGGGCGGGGTCCTCGGCGAGAGGTTCTGCGGGCCCACTCCCGGCTGACGGTTCCGGCCGGTCTCCGGCCACCGGCCCCGGTACGACGGCGGTGTCCGCCCCGCGCCCAGGTACCGCTGCCCCGCAAGACAGCGTCCCGGGCTCCGGCCCGACGACTCCAGGCGATACCCCGGACTCCGGCTCGACGACTGCCGACGAGGCCACCGCCTCCGGCTCCACGACCGTCTGCGAAGCCACCGCCTCCGGCTCGGCAGCTGCCGACGGTGCAACGGACTCAGACCCGACAGCTGCCGGCGAAACCCCGGGCTGAGCCTCCACACCTGTCTGCGAAGCCACCGCCTCCGGCTCGGCAGCTGCCGACGGTGCAACGGACTCAGACCCGACAGCTGCCGGCGAAACCCCGGGCTCAGCCTCCACGCCTGTCTGCGACGGCTCGGCAGCTGCCTGGGATGCCACAGGTGCGGATGTCGGCGAGGCCGGTGCCGTGGCCTGCGGTGACGTGGGCCCGGGTGGCTCGGGTCGCGCAGCACCGGGGCCCCGTCCGAGCACGCGTCTGCGGCCGGCCGCTGAGCCGGGGGCGGGGGCGTCGTTCGAGGTCATGGCCGTCGCAGGCTACCGCTTACCGCCCGCGAGGCCGACTACCGACCCCGCAGCCGCCGTACCAGGATGCTCGCGTCCCCTCGGGACTCCAGGTCGGCCAGGACGACGGCCACCGCCTCGCGGACGATGCGGCCACGGTCGACGGCCAGCCCGTGCTCGCCTCTCAGGACCAGCCGCGCGTGCTCGAGGTCCATCAGCTCCTCGGCGGAGACGTACACCGTGATCTTCTCGTCGTGCCGCTCGCGCCCGCTGGGCCGCCGGGCCGCCGCCCGCCCCCGCTTGCGCGGCTGCGCGGCGGCGGCAGAACCTTCCTGCGCAGCCTGCCGCCGGGCCGGCCGCGTGCGGGACTCGCCGGCCTCGGCCGGCTCCGCCTCCGCCGCGACATGCTCCGCGCCCTCTCCGTCACCGCCCTGGACGGGCACCGACGGCGGCACGTCCTCAGCGGCGGCCACCTCGTCGCTTTCCCCCGCGGGAGCCGGCACCCGGGCCTCGCCGTTGGCCGCGCGCCGGGGCGTGGACGGCTGGAGCGCCATCCCCCCTGTCGTACGGAACAGTTCGTCGGCCCCGGGCAGACTCACTCGGCGTGACACCGGGCGAGCACCTCCCTGGCGAGCTGGCGATAGGCGGCGGCACCGACGGAGTTGGAGGCGTACGTGGTGATCGGCTCACCGGCGACCGTGGTCTCCGGGAAGCGGACCGTGCGGCCGATGACCGTGTGGTAGACGTGGTCGTCGAACGCCTCGACCACACGGGCCAGCACCTCGCGGCTGTGGACCGTGCGCGAGTCGTACATCGTGGCCAGGATGCCGTCCAGTTCCAGCTCGGGGTTGAGCCGCTCCTGGACCTTCTCGATGGTCTCGGTGAGCAACGCGACACCGCGGAGGGCGAAGAACTCGCACTCCAGGGGGACGATCACCTTGTGGGCGGCGGTCAGCGCGTTGACCGTGAGCAGGCCGAGCGAGGGCTGACAGTCGATCACGATGTAGTCGTAGTCGGGCAGCAGGGGCTTCAGGGCCCGCTGCAGCGTCGACTCGCGCGCGACCTCGGAGACCAGCTGGACCTCGGCGGCCGACAGGTCGATGTTGGAGGGCAGCAGGTCCATGTTGGGGACCGCCGTCTTCAGCAGGACCTCGTCCGCGGACATGCCCCGCTCCATGAGCAGGTTGTAGACGGTGAGGTCGAGCTCCATCGGGTTGACGCCGAGACCCACCGAGAGCGCGCCCTGCGGGTCGAAGTCCACGAGCAGCACGCGCCGGCCGTACTCCGCGAGCGCGGCACCCAGGTTGATGGTCGACGTCGTCTTGCCGACGCCGCCCTTCTGGTTGCACATCGCGATGATCTTCGCGGGGCCGTGGTCGGTCAGCGGGCCCGGGATCGGGAAGTACGGCAGCGGGCGTCCGGTCGGGCCGACGCGCTCACGGCGCTGACGGGCAGCGTCGGGCGCGAGCGTGGCCGCGTACTCCGGGTCCGGCTCGTATTCGGCGTCGGGGTCGTAGAAGTGCCCCTCGGGCAGTTCGTCGTAGTCGGCGAAGTGGTTGTGGGGCGCGCCACTTCCGTCGCCGGCCATGGCGTTCACGTGATGGCCATCCATGCTCTGGTGTGCTGTCCGGGCGGTCTGCTGACCCGGACTCTGGTGGGCTGCGAAGGTGCGCACAGCTACGGAGCCGACAGCCTCGAATCCCGCGGAGCCCTGGCCCCGTACAGGCATTCCTGGTTGACCACCCCCGGGAGAAAATGTCGACTCATTCACAAGTCGTCTTACCTCCTTGGTGACCAGGAAACTTCTAGACAAGGTCAGCGTGGCACCATGCCGACGGTTGGCGACTCTATGGCGTGTCGGCGGTCCGCAGCAACACAATCCGCCGGACCCGGCAGGATGTGTCGGCAATGAAACATCCCGCTGTCAAGGGCGTACGGCCGTCGCACAGCAGGTTTCACCGGTGTGCGAATCGGTCGAAGGGTTACGTTCGAGGCGAGTTGACCGAGAGCCGCAAAGTGACCATACACACATCCGGCCGGACCTTGTCGGGCAAGGTCCGGCCGGGTGCGCGGCGTTGACGATGTGTGTTGACGAATCGCCTTTTACCTGTCGGTGACTTAGAGACTCACCAGGTCGGAGGCTCAGCCGAGCAGGGTCTCCAGCTCCACGTGCTCCAGGCCGTGGGCCTCGGCGACCTCCTTGTAAACGACCTTGCCGTCATGGGTGTTGAGACCCATGGCGAGCGCGGCGTCGCGGCGCAGCGCCTCGACCCAGCCGTTGTTGGCCAGCGAGACGATGTACGGCAGCGTCGCGTTGGTGAGGGCGTTGGTGGAGGTGTTCGGCACCGCGCCCGGCATGTTGGCGACGCAGTAGAAGACCGAGTTGTGCACCCGGAAGGTCGGCTCGGCGTGCGTGGTGGGACGCGAGTCCTCGAAGCAGCCGCCCTGGTCAATCGCGATGTCGACAAGAACACTTCCGGGCTTCATGCGGGACACCAGCTCGTTGGTGACCAGCTTCGGGGCCTTGGCGCCCGGGATGAGGACGGCGCCGATGACGAGGTCGGCGTCGAGGACGGCCTTCTCCAGCTCGAAGGAGTTGGACATGATGGCCTTGACCTTGGTGCCGAAGACCTTGTCGGCCTCACGCAGCTTGTTGATGTCGCGGTCGAGCAGGGTCACGTCGAAGCCCATGCCGACGGCGACCTGGGTGGCGTTCCAGCCGGAGACACCGCCACCGATGACGACGGCCTTGGCCGGGGTCACGCCCGGGACACCGCCCGGCAGCACGCCACGGCCGCCGGCCGGACGCATCAGGTGGTAGGCGCCGACCTGCGGGGCAAGGCGGCCCGCGACCTCGGACATCGGGGCGAGCAGCGGCAGCGCGCGGTTCGGCAGCTCGACGGTCTCGTAGGCGATGGCCGTGGTGCCGGACTCGATGAGCGCGTCCGTGCACTCCTTGGAGGCGGCCAGGTGCAGGTAGGTGAAGAGGATCTGGTCCTTGCGGAGGCGGTGGTACTCCTCCGCGATGGGCTCCTTGACCTTCAGCAGCAGGTCCGCGGCGGCCCAGACCTCGTCGGCCGTCCCGAGGATCTCGGCGCCGGCGGAGACGTACTCGTCGTCCGTGATCGAGGAGCCGACACCGGCGCCCCGCTCGATGACGACCTGGTGCCCGTTGCGCACCAGCTCGTGCACACCGGCGGGGGTGATGGCCACCCGGAACTCGTTGTTCTTGACCTCGCGGGGGATGCCGACCTTCACGTCGATCACGGTCCTTGGCTCAGAGGGTATGGGGGGTGCATTACAAGACATACCCAGGCATGCAGGGGCACACCGGGAGACACCGCAGGAGAACGAGCGGCAGAGCCAGTTTAATGAAGGTGTTCCGACTGTCTAGCCTTTCATTGCATCAATCTTCACTGGATGCAGTACGGATTTCGCAGGCGTTAGCGTCCTGTTCCGGGCCGGAGTCCTCCTCCGAGTGCTCCTCGTTCAGCATGCGCTCTGCCGTCGCACGGTGCAGGCGGGCGGCCGTGGGGTCGCCGAGCCGGTCCAGGGTGTCGGCCAGCCGGAGCTGCAGTGCCGCCTGCAGCCGTACCTCGTCGGCGCGCCGCGCCCACTCCACGGCCTCCTGGCAGGTGCGCAGCGACTCCTCGGGCCGCCCCGCGTACTCCTGGACCCGGGCCAGCTCGCTCAACGCCCGGGCGTGAGCGGCGACATCGCCCTCCTTGCGGTACCCGGCGACGGCCGCCCGCCAGTTCCTGAGCGCCTCGCCGTAGCGGCCCGCGTAGGTGTGGGCGGTGGCGATCCGGCCGTACAGCCGGGCGGCCTCGGTGCGCTCGCCCCGGGCCAGCCGCTCGGCGAGCGCCCGGCCGAACCAGTCGGCGGCCCGGTCGTAGTCCCCCAGCTCCTGGTGCGCGCCGCCTACGGATTCCATCGCGCGGCGGGTCGCGTACGGGTCATTCGCCTCGCGTCCGGCGTCCAGGGCGGCCCGGTAGCGGGTCAGCGCGGCCCGGGTGCGGCCGGTCTGCGCGTCCAGATCGCCCAGGTTCAGCAGCGCCGCGGCCCGCTCCCGGTGCAGCCCGCGCCGCTCGGCGACATCCAGGACCAGGCCGTGGACGCCGTACAGGTCGGGCGCGGCCGCCTGCGTGCCGAAATGCGCCGCCATGGCCCTGACCAGCTGGGACATCAGCCGGCGGGCGAGGGTGTCCAGCTCCCCGTCGGCCACGGCCACGCGGACGGCGGCCAGCAGGGCGGGCCGGCGCACGCGCAGCCACTCCTCGGCCGCCCGGGGGGTGGGGAAGCGCAGCGCCTTGGGCATCTCCTGCAGCTTCTCCCGGGCCTGCGGGCTGTCCGTCTCGGTGATCGCCCGGCACGACTGCAGCAGTCGTACGGTCCGCTCCAGCATGCGGGCCCGTGCCAGCTGCAGCTCCGCCGGGCGTTCCTGGCTCTCGGCGAAGGAGCGCAGCAGCGGGTGCAGACAGCCGGGGACGTCGTACTCGGGCAGCGGGGAGTCCACCACGCGCAGCAGGCCGAGCAGGACGAACTCGTCCAGGGCGGCGCGGGCCGCGCCCACCGAGCAGCCGGCCAGGGCCGAGGCGGTGTGCGGGTCGATCAGGCCGGCCGGGGCCAGCGAGAGCAGTCGCAGTGTCCGGGCGGCGGGGCCCGGCAGCTGGTCGTGGACGAGCCGGAAGACACGGGCCAGCGGGGTGCTGTCGGCGCCCTCGGCGCCCGCGGCACTCTCGACAGCGTATGTGTGCATCCGCTTGGCGAGGTCGGAGACGGCCGCCTGGGGCCGGGAGGCGAGCCAGCCGCCGGCCAGGGTGAGCGCGGCGGGGTGGCCCTGGCACGCCTCGGCCAGGCTCTCGGCGGAGCGCGGGTCGACGGTGATGCGGACCGAGCCGGTGTAGCGGGTGAGGAGTTCCACCGCGGACTTGGTGTCGAGGCCGCCCAGGGTGCAGGGGCGGACGTCCGCGATGCCGGTGAGCGGGCCGCCGGAGACGGCGACCACCAGGCAGTCCGGGGCGTCCGGCAGCAGCGCGTCGACCTGCTCGGCGCCGGCCGCGTCGTCCAGCAGGAGCAGGACGCGCCGCTCGGCGAGGGCCGCGCGCAGCTCCTCGGTCAGGTCGTCCTCGGCGGCCCCGGGGGGTGCCTGCACATCCAGCGCGGCGAGCAGCTCGCGGGCGGTGCGCTCGATCGGTACGGGGGTGCCGTCGGGCTCGCTGAGCCGGGCCCGCAGCACTCCGTCGGGGTAACGCTCGGCGACCTGTCGTACGAGTTCCTCGGCAAGGGCGCTCCGGCCGGAGCCGGGGCGGCCCGCGATGAGGAGCACGCGCGCGCGGGGTGCCTTGCGGCCGGAGAGGGTGTCCAGGCCCGCGCGCTCGATGTCGGCGCGCAGTCCCTTCAACTCCCGTGTGCGGCCCAGGAAATGGTCCGCCGTGGCCGGGTGCGCGGACAGCCGCCCGCCGCCTGTGTCCACCGCCTGATCCGTCACGGGCCACGCTCCCGTCCCACCGCACGCGCAAGCCCGCCGGATCTTCCGGTACGGGCGTTTTCCAGAGCCTAGTTCACGCTCTGCGACGTTCCGGGAGGAGCACGGCGGGCACGTCGCCCGATCGGATCAGGCGATCGTCACACCAATGCTCGGACGGGTGAGTTCAGGACTCGAAAGGGCGCGCGGGCCACGGCGCGTCGGCCGGGCGCAGGGCGTCCAGACCGTCCCCGCCGCGGGCCGCCACCAGGGAGAGGACGCCGACGACGAGGCAGTTGTTGTGCACGTCACCGGCGAGCACCAGGCGCACCAGCTCGTCGACCGGCACGCGCGCGTACTCCATGTCGGTCTCCTCGTGCTCCGTCTCGAAGCGTTCCCCCTCGGCCTCGGACAGATCGCGGGCGAGGAAGATCCGTACGGCCTCGTCGCAGCCGCCGGGGGTGGTGTAGACGTCGCTCAGCACCCGCCAGTTCTCGGCCTTGACGTGCGCCTCCTCGTACAGCTCGCGCTGGGCGGCGTGCAGCGGGTTCTCGCCGGGCACGTCGAGCAGGCCGGCCGGGATCTCCCACAGCTTGTGCCGCACCGGGTGGCGGTACTGGCGGATGAGCAGGACGCGGTCCTCCTGATCGAGGGCGAGGACGGCGACCGAGCCGGGGTGCACCTGGTAGTCGCGGCGGACCACGGAGCCGTCGGGCATGACCACGTCGTCCGTACGGACGGACGTCTTGTTGCCCTGGAAGGGCGTCTCCGTCGCACGGATCTCCCACTCCTCGGGGGTGTCCTTGATCGTCATGCCCTGTCCTCCCACACGCTTTCAAAAAACCCGGCAAAAGTGAAACCGGGGTGCGCACCTTTGAAGGTATGCACCCCGGCCACCGTACAACTGGTGTGTTACTTGGAATTCTTCCGCTCGACCGCGGCCTTCACGAGGCCGGCGAAGAGCGGGTGCGGACGGGTCGGCCGCGAGCGCAGCTCGGGGTGCGCCTGCGTGGCGACCAGGTAGGGGTGGACGTCGCGCGGGTACTCGACGTACTCGACGAGCTTGCCGTCCGGCGAGGTGCCCGAGAAGAGGATGCCGGCCTTCTTCTCCAGCTCCGCGCGGTAGGCGTTGTTCACCTCGTAGCGGTGACGGTGCCGCTCCTCGATGTACTCCTTGCCGTCGTACACCTCGCGCACGATGGAGCCCTCGGCCAGCTTCGCCGGGTACATGCCGAGCCGCATCGTGCCGCCCATGTCGCCCTCACCGGCGACGATGTCCATCTGCTCGGCCATGGTGGAGATGACCGGGTGGGCGGTGGCCGGGTCGAACTCGGTGGAGTTGGCGTCCGGGATGTCGGCCAGGTTGCGCGCGGCCTCGATCACGATGCACTGCAGGCCGAGGCAGAGGCCGAGCAGCGGGATCTTGTTCTCGCGGGCGTAGCGGATGGCGCCGACCTTGCCGAGCACACCGCGGTCGCCGAAGCCGCCCGGGATGCAGATGCCGTCCACGTCGGCGAGCTGCGCCTTGGCCCCCGCCGGGGTCTTGCAGTCGTCCGAGGTGACCCACTTGATCTTGACACGGGCCCTGTTGGCGAAGCCGCCCGCGCGCAGCGCCTCGGTGACCGACAGGTACGCGTCGGGCAGGTCGATGTACTTGCCGACCAGCGCGAGGGTGATCTCGTGGTCGGGGTTGTGGACGCGGTCGAGCAGGTCGTCCCAGGTCGTCCAGTCCACGTCACGGAACGGCAGGTCGAGCTTGCGCACGACGTAGGCGTCCAGGCCCTCGCCGTGCACGGTCTTCGGGATGTCGTAGATCGAGCGGGCGTCCGGGCAGGCCACGACGGCGGCCTCGTCGACGTCGCACATCAGCGAGATCTTGCGCTTGATCGCGGTCGGCACCTCGCGGTCGCAGCGCAGCACGATGGCGTCGGGCTGGATACCGATGTTGCGCAGGGCGGCGACGGAGTGCTGGGTCGGCTTGGTCTTCAGCTCGCCGGAGGGGCCGATGTACGGCAGCAGCGAGATGTGGACGACGAAGACGTTGTCCCGGCCGACCTCGTGGCGGACCTGGCGGACGGTCTCCAGGAACGGCAGCGACTCGATGTCGCCGACCGTGCCGCCGACCTCGGTGATGACGACGTCCACCTCGTCGGTGGCCATGCGCCGGATGCGGTGCTTGATCTCGTTGGTGATGTGCGGGATGACCTGCACGGTGTCGCCCAGGTACTCGCCACGCCGCTCCTTGGCGATCACGGTCGAGTAGACCTGACCGGTGGTGACGTTGGCGGAGCCGTCGAGGTCGCGGTCGAGGAAGCGCTCGTAGTGGCCGATGTCCAGGTCGGTCTCGGCGCCGTCGTTGGTGACGAACACCTCACCGTGCTGGAAGGGGTTCATCGTGCCCGGGTCGACGTTCAGGTACGGGTCGAGCTTCTGCATCACGACGCGCAGGCCACGGGCCTTGAGCAGCATGCCCAGGCTGGAGGCGGTGAGGCCCTTGCCGAGCGAGGAGGCGACACCCCCGGTGACGAAGATGTGCTTGGTCGTCGTAGATTTCGGCGGCATGGCCAAGAGGGGGCTCCCGTGGTCGCTGTCTGTGCTGTGCGGCTGCCGGCCCGGAGATTTCCGTGTTTTCTCGCGGAGGCGCCGTCGCTGCGGTTCGGGGGTTTGTCGCCCACCGGTCCACGGGCTACCAGCGTATCAGCGCCTGGGCGGGATGGCTCACGGCCACGCTCCGCGCTCGCGCCGACACGGGATGGCGCCACGTGCGTATACACCGGTGCACAGTGGTCACAGCGATATCACCCGCTGGTCACTCGTTCGGCCCACACGGGTTGCCCGGAGCGGCACGCAGATCATCTACGTGCGTCGTATCCTGCTCGGACACTCGCTGCCGAGCCCAGCCGGAACGACGGCACACCCCCGCCTGCATCACCCGGAACAACGAGAGCGCGGCAGTTCGTTGAGCAAAGACTGCCGTTTTGCCTCAGGGCTCGGCGGGCTGCTTTGCTTCACCGCTCAACGACGCACAACAACGACCCCTTGACCGCACTAGCGACAGCCCCCTGTGCGGGGGTGACGTGGCCGTTCGACTGGAGTTGCACGTGGCCGGGCGCATCGAAGACTACGCACTCATCGGAGACATGCAGACCGCGGCACTGGTCTGCCGGGACGGCACAGTCGACTGGCTGTGCCTGCCCCGCTTCGACTCGCATGCCATCTTCGCCGGCCTGCTGGGCACCGAGGAGCACGGGTTCTGGCGGCTCGGCCCGGCGCACGCGGCCGACGCGCAGCCACCCACGGCCGCCCGGCGCAGCTACCGCGGCGACTCGCTGATCCTGGAGTCGGAGTGGGACACCCCGCGCGGCACGGTGCGCGTGACGGACTTCATGCCTCCGCGTGACGGCGCACCGCAGCTGATCCGGATCGTGGAGGGCGTCACCGGCCGGGTGCCGATGCGCTCCGCGCTGCGGATGCGGTTCTCCTACGGCCGGGTGGTGCCCTGGGTGCACAAGCACGAGGGCCGGACGGTGGCGGTCGCCGGGCCCGACTCGGTGTGGTTCGACACGGAGGCCGAGACCTACGGCAAGTCGCTGACCACTTACGCCGACTTCACGGTCGCCCCGGGTGACCGGATCGCGTTCACCATCTCGTGGCAGCCCTCGCACAAGGAGCCGCCGCCGCTGCCGGAGCCTGAGCAGTCGCTGGAGGCGACGGAGGACTTCTGGCGCGAGTGGGTCGAGCACTGCACGTACCACGGTCCGTACCGTGAGGCGGTGATCCGCTCGCTGATCACCCTGAAGGCGCTGACGTACGCCCCGACGGGTGGCATCGTCGCCGCCCCCACCACCTCGCTCCCCGAGGACATCGGCGGCGTCCGCAACTGGGACTACCGCTACACCTGGCTGCGGGACGCGGCGATCACCCTGTCCTCGCTGCTGCGCACGGGCTACCGCGAGGAGGCCCGGGCCTGGCGCGAGTGGCTGCTGCGCGCGGTCGCGGGCGACCCGGAGAACCTGCAGATCATGTACGGCATCGCGGGCGAGCGCGAGCTGGGCGAGGCCGAGCTGGACTGGCTGCCGGGCTACGAGGCCTCCGCCCCGGTCCGGGTCGGCAACGGCGCGGCGCACCAGCTCCAGCTGGACGTGTACGGCGAGGTCACCGAGGCCCTGCACCTGGCGCACATGACGGGTCTGGCCCGCAACGACTACGCCTCCCTGCTCCAGCTGAAGCTGATCCGCTATCTGGAGGACCACTGGCAGGAGCCGGACGAGGGCATCTGGGAGGTGCGCGGCCCGCGCCGGCACTTCGTGCACTCGAAGGTGATGGCCTGGGTGGCCGTGGACCGCACCATCAAGCTGATCGAGTCCGGTGACGCGGACGGCCCGCTGGAGCGCTGGAAGGAACTGCGCGACGACATCCACCGGGACGTGTGCGAGAAGGGCTACGACCAGGAGCGCAACACGTTCACCCAGTCCTACGGCTCCAAGGAACTGGACGCCTCGCTGCTGCTGATTCCGCAGATGGGCTTCCTGCCGCCGGACGACAAGCGGGTGATCGGCACCATCGAGGCGATCCAGCGCGAGCTGTCCACCACGGACGGGTTCATCCTGCGCTACCCGACGGAGGGCGAGAGCGAGGGCGTCGACGGGCTTCCGGGCGACGAGGGGGCCTTCCTGGCGTGCTCGTTCTGGATGGCGGACGACCTGGCGATGATCGGCCGGGTGGACGAGGCCCGCAAGCTGTTCGAGAAGCTCCTCGCGCTGCGCAACGACCTCGGTCTGCTCGCCGAGGAGTGGGACCCGCGCCTGCAGCGCCAGGTCGGCAACTTCCCGCAGGCCTTCAGCCACGTTCCGCTGATCGACACCGCTCTGCGGCTGACGGCTTCGGGGGCCTACGGCGGCTAGGCGCTCCGCTGGGGGCGCCGTGGGGGGCCGCGGGGGGCCGTGGTCGTCTGGGGGTCCGCTGTGGCTGGTCGCGCCCGCGCGGCGGTAGCCGCGTATCAGACCCGCGCCCCTTCGGGGCGCGCCCCGGCTACGCTGGGAGCCGACCCTGCTGGAAGGGGGCGGCCATGGATTCCCGATCCAAGGCGCGCACCGCCCTCGCCGCACTGCGCGAGGATCTGGCCGGCGAGGTGTTCGCCCCGGGGGACGCGGGCTACGACGACGCGCGTGCCGTCTTCAACGGGATGATCGACAAGCGTCCGGCCGTGATCGCG
Source organism: Streptomyces sp. NPDC001450 (assembly GCF_053597295.1). Lineage (NCBI taxonomy): Bacteria > Bacillati > Actinomycetota > Actinomycetes > Kitasatosporales > Streptomycetaceae > Streptomyces > Streptomyces sp. NPDC001450. Next base: position 17,061 of record NZ_JBSFHY010000016.1, on the reverse strand, counting down.
CAGTGCGCGGACGCGGCCGACGTGGTCCGGGCAGTGCGCTTCGGGCGGGATCTCGACCTGCCCGTCGCGGTGCGCGGCGGCGGGCACAGCGTGGCCGGCACGGCCCTGGGTGACGGCGCGCTCGTGGTGGACCTGCGCCGGATGCACCGGGTGACCGTGGATCCGGCGGGCGAGGCGGTCCGGATCGAGGGCGGCGCCACGATGAGCCGGCTGGACCGGGCCACCCAGCCGTACGGCCTCGCGACCACCGGCGGCCGGATCTCGTCCACGGGCGTCGGCGGGTTCGTGCTGGGCGGCGGCACCGGGTGGCTGGACCGCGCCTTCGGCCTGGCCGTCGACAACCTCATCGCGGTGGAACTGGTGACAGCCGACGCCGAGCAGGTGCACGCCAACGCCGACGAGAACCCCGAGCTGTTCTGGGCCCTGCACGGCGGCGGCGGCAACTTCGGCGTGGCCACCGCGCTCACCCTGGAGCTGCACGAGCTGCCGGAGTTCGCCGTCGCCCTGCTGCTGTACCTGCCGGAGGGCGGCCCGGAGGCGGTCCGCACCTTCCGGCAGGTCATCGGCACCGGCCCCGACGAGCTGGGCGGCGCGGTGCTGTACCTCACCGGCCCGCCCGCGGAGTTCGTGCCGGAGCACCTGGTCGGAAGGCTCGTGTGCGCGGCGCTGCTGACGTACGCCGGCGGCGAGGAGGACCTGCGCAGGCTGGCCGAGCCGCTGCTGGCACTGCCGCACGCCTCGGAGCTGGTCGGGGCGGTGCCCTACGTGGACCTGCAGTGCATGCTGGACGTTCCGCCCGGCCTGCGCAACCACTGGTCGGCGGAGTTTCTGAGCGCTCTGCCCGACGAGCTGGTGGACGTCTTCTGCGCCCGGGCCGCGGACATGCCCGTGCCGACCGCCACCCAGCACATCCTCTTCCCGCAGGGCGGCGCGATCGCCGCCGGTCCGCACGAGTACCCGGTGCCGTACCGGGACGCGCCCTGGGCGGCGCACCCGTTCGCCGTCTGGGAGAACCCGGCCGACGACGAGCGGGCCGCCACCTGGGTCCGGGACGTCCGCGCGGGTGTCCGGCCGTGGAGCACCGGTGATGTGTACCTGAACTTCATCGGCGAGGAGGGCGCCGAGCGGGTGCGGGCGGGGCTGGGCGCCGGGAACCTGCTGCGGCTGGAGAAGGTGAAGCGGGCGTACGACCCCGACAACGTGTTCCGCTTCAACCACAACATCCGTCCGGTGTAGCCGGCTCCCGAGCTGTCGTCCGGGCGTTTGCGCAGGTAGCGTCCGCTCCATGGACAGCGGTACGGAGAGCAGATTCGCCACTCAGGGCGCCGGGATCACCGTTCAACGGGCGCTTGAGCTTCCGGGACTGCGCAGTGGGCTCCCGGAGATCCTGGCGGGCGCCGACCGGCTGGGGCGCACGGTCCGCTGGGTGCACGCGGGTGAGGTGCCGAACATCGCCTCGCTGCTCAAGGGCGGCGAGTTGCTGCTGACCACTGGCTACGGCCTGGGGACCCGCCCCGCCGAGCAGCGCGCGTTCGTGCGCACGCTCGCCGAGCGCGGGATCGCCGCGCTGGTGGTGGAGCTGGGCCCGCGCTTCACCCGGCTGCCCGCCGCCCTGGTGGACACCGCCCGCAGCGCGGGGCTGCCGCTGGTCCAGCTGCACCGCGAGGTGCCGTTCGTGACCGTCACCGAGGAGATCCACACCGAGATCGTCAACGGGCACTACGCGCTGCTCCAGCGCGCTGAGGAGGTGCACCGGCGGTGTACCGAGGCGCTGTTGGGCGGCGGCGGGGTGCCGCAGGTGCTGGGCATCCTGGCCGACTTCAGCGCCAATCCGGTGTTCCTGGAGACGGTGGACGGCCGCCTGCTGTACGCCGCCGGGTCCGGGCCCGAGGGCGCGGACCCGCTGCAGGTGTGGGAGGGGCTGCGGGGTCCGCACAAGGACGCGCCGCCGCCCGCCGGTTCGGTGCTCGTGGACGTGCCCGGCGGCGGGCCGGGAGCGGGGCCGGGGTCGGTACGGGCCCGGCTGGTGCTGCTGCCGGTGCGCTCGCCGCTGGCTCCGGTGCACCGCATCGCCGCCGAGCGGGCCGCGGGCATCCTGGCCGTGGTGCTGATGCAGGCCCGCCAGGAGGAGGAACTGGCGGCGCGCGGGCGCGGCGACTTCCTGACCGACCTCGCCGAGGGGCGCATCACGGCGGAGGACGCCCCGGCGCAGGCCCGGGTCCTCGGCTTCAAGCCCGGCAACAGCCCGCTGCTGCCGGTGGTGATGCGGGTCGGGGACTCCCTCTCCCCCGGTGGGGGAGGCTGGGCTGTGCTGGCGCGGGCGGTCGCCGAGGAGCTGGCCTCGGTGGGCGTGCCGGTGCTGCTGGGTGTGCGGCCGGTCGAGGGCCGGGTGCCGGTGCTGCTCGGGCTGCGCTCGGAGTCGGAGCGCTCCGCGGTCGCGGACCGGGTGGCGGCGGCGCTGCGGGCGGGTGTCGAGCGGGCCGGGATGCAGCGGCCGGGCGCCCCGCCGCCGGTCGTGGTGGTCGGGGTGGCCGGTGGCTGGGCGGCCGCGTCGGCGGGCCTGCGGCACGCGGCGGAGACGGCGACGGCGGCACAGGGCCTGACCGACCGCCCCTGGTACGACGCCCGCCGCCTGGACATCGACCTGTTGCTGTGGCGGCTGCGGGACCACCCGGACCTGGCGGCCTTCGTGGACCGCGCGATCGGCCCGCTGCGCGACCACGACCACCGCTCCAAGCCGCCGCTGCTGCCCACCCTGGAGACCTATCTGGCGCACGCGGGCCGCAAGGCGGAGACCGCCCGCGAGCTGCATCTCAACCGCCAGACCCTCTACAACCGCCTCGCCCGCATCGGGGAGTTGCTGGGCACCGACCTCGACGACCCGCAGACCGTACTGGCGTTGAGCCTCGCCCTGCGGGCCCGTCGGCACGTGCCCTAGGCCCTAGGTGAGCGGCCTCGGCTGGGTCAACTCGTCGTAGACGCTGAGCACTTGGGCGACGGTCTCGTCCTCCGTCGGCCAGGTCGCCGCCTGTCGCGTGCCCCGCTCCCGCAGCAGCTCGCGCCGGTCCGGATCCGCGAGCAGCCCTACCACGGTGTCCGCGAGTGCCTCCGCGTCGCCGTACGGGACGAGTTCGGCGGCGTCGCCGACGAGGTCCGGGATGCCGCCGACGCGCGTCGCGACGAGCGGCACGCGCGCGTGCAGCGCCTCCTGGGCGAGGACGGACCGGGACTCCCAACTGCTGGTCAGCAGCGCGAGATCAGCGGCCGCGAGCAGCTCGGGCACGTCCTCGCGCCGTCCGACGAGCCGTACCGGCAGTTCCTCGTCCTCGATCCGCCGCTGCAGCACCGGCCGCAGCGGCCCCTCCCCCACGACGACGACCAGCGGTACCGGGTCGAGGTCCCGCCAGGTGCGGGCCGCGTCGAGCAGGACGTCGTAGCCGCGCTCCCGGTCGAGGGAGCCGACCGCCATGAGCAACGGACGTCCGGTGGCGCCGAGTTCGGCGCGGGTCTTGGGCCGCAGCCGGTCGGGGTCGTCGTGGTCGACCGGGCGGCGCCGCCCGGGCAGGCCCACGGCCGCGAGCCGGGCGTCCCGGGCGCCCGTCCGGCGCGCCCGGTCCACCAGGTCGGAGGTGGTGCCGAGCACCACGGCGGCCGTCCTGACCACGCGCCGCTCCAGCAGCCGCAGCAGATGCGCCCGCGCGCCCTCGGCCCGGGCCCGGTTGTGCCAGGTGACCACCAGCGGGGTGTGGCGCCCGCTGAGCGCGAGCACGGCACGGAAGGAGGCGTGCAGCCCGTGCGCGTGCACCAGGTCGGCGTCCGCGCAGGCCGCCCGGAGCGCGGCCACGGACCCCGGGTCGCTGCTGCGTGGGACATGCACGTGGTCGGCGCCGGCCCCGGTGAAGTCGTAGGCGTGATCGGCCTCGACGGGGGCGCACACCGTGACCCGCACGCCCCGGGCGACGAGCCCCTCGGCCAGGGAGCGCACGTGCGCACTGCTGCCGGCGTTGCCTCCGCCCAGCACCTGCACGGTGCGCAGCGGCGACTGGCCGAGCGGTGCGTTGCTGCTCACGGGGCTCACGAGGCCGGGGCTCCTGACTCGGCGCGGGCGGTCACGAAGAAACGTACTGAAGGAAGAAACGTACTGAAGGTAGCGGGCGGAGAGGGGCGGAAGGACGTACCGCGCGCCTCCCGCGCGGACTGCGTTCGACCCGCCACCCGCGCTGCGTCAACCCGCCGCCCGCCCTGCGTTCCCTGCCAAGCATGCCAGGACGTACGGCCCTTCCGGGCAATCCGGGGAGGCGCACAGCGCGGCGGGCCGGAGCAGTGCGCCGGAGCACGTCACCCACACGAGTGAATAAAGCTCCGGCTCGACGGAACGGCCCGTGCGCCCGTACCCCGAGGTCACAGGCTCACAGCGCGCGCACCCCGGCACTCACCCGGTCCCCGTATGCCGCGCCCGCCACCACCACGACAGCGTGCGCGAGCAGTCCCACGCGCCCGTTGCACGCGACCACGGCGGCACCGAGCGCCGCCCCCAGGGCGTGCGCCCCCGCGTCGCCCATCATCACGCGCTCCCCGAGGTCGTCGGGCAGCACGGCCGCGGCACCGCCCAGGGCCGCCGCGCTCAGTTCCCCGCCCGGCCCGTTCCGCAGCAGCCCCGGCACCCCGAGCGCGAGCACCGCACCGGCCGCACGCCCCGGCCGTACGTCGACCAGGTTCACGAAGTGAGCGGCGCCGGCGATCACGACACCCGCCAGCACCTTGTCGAGGGGCCGCTCCTTCAGCAGGGCGCCCGCCACCAGGGCGGCGGCGGAGATCCCGAACAACTTCACGGCCCCGCTGGTGACTTCGCCGTCCCGCAGCGCACCCAGGTGTGCGCGGAACCCGCGCCGCGGATCCCCGGCCCCGGCGACGTCGTCGTACGCCCCGCAGGCCCCGGCGGCCAGCACCGCGAGCCCGGCACCGGGGTGCACCCGGGCGGCCGCGACCGCCGTGCCGAGAGCCGAGGCGGGCCCGGCGTACAGCCCGACGGTCCGCCCCGCGTGGTTCCTCCGCTCCCAACGCTCACGCCCGCCGGGCGGTTCGGCGCGCAGGAGTGCCTGGCCGGCCCGGGTGAGCGCGGCGGACAGCAGGAACGAGCGGGACCTTCGGGCGCGGTTGATCATCCCGACAGCGTCACAGATCCGCGCGAGCCGTGGCCAGCAGTTCCTCCGCGTGCGCACGCGCCGTCTCCGAGTCCTCCTGGCCGGCCAGCATCCGGGACAGCTCGCGGACCCGCTCCTCGCCCTCCAGGACCTTCACGCCGGAGCGGGTGACCGAGCCGTCGTTGGTCTTCTCGACCAGCAGCTGGCGGTCGGCGAAGGCGGCGACCTGGGGCAGGTGGGTGACCACGACGACCTGTGCGGTCCTGGCGAGCTTCGCCAGGCGCCGCCCGATCTCCACCGCGGCCTTGCCGCCGACACCGGCGTCGACCTCGTCGAAGAGGTACGTCGGCACGGGGTCGGTCCCCGCGAACACCACCTCCACGGCCAGCATCACGCGGGACAGCTCACCGCCGGAGGCGCCCTTGGCGATGGGCCGCGGCGGCGCGCCCGGGTGCGGGGCGAGCAGCAGCTCGACCTCGTCCGCGCCCGAGGGCCCGTACGCCACCGTGCGCCCGCCGACCTCGACGCCTTCCGGGTCCTCGGTCTGCCGGATGTCGAAGGACACGCGCGCGTGGGGCATCGCCAGCGAGGCCAGCTCGGCGGTCACCGCGGCGGCGAACCGCTCGGCGGCCTCCGTCCGCGCGTCCGTCAGCGCCTGCGCCAGCCCACCCAGTTCGGTACGCAGCGCGTCCCGCTCTGCGGTCAGCTCGTCGATCCGCTCGTCGTCGCCGTCCAGCTCGGTGAGCCGCGCTGCACTCTGCTCGGCCCAGGCGAGAACGGCGTCGATGTCGTCGCCGTACTTGCGCGTGAGGCCGTTCAGCGCGGCCCGGCGCTCCTCCACGGCGGCCAGCCGCAGCGGGTCGGCGTCCAGGTCGTCGGCGTACCCGGCGAGCTCGCCGGCCACGTCACCGAGCAGGATCCCGACCTCACCGATCCGGTCGGCGAGGGCGGCGAGCGCGGGATCGTGGGAGCGGACGGCCTCCAGGGCCCGGTGCGCGCCCGCGACAAGGGTCGAGGCGTCGATGCCCTCGGGATCCTCGGGATTGCCCGCGAGGGCGGCGTGCGCGGCGGTGGCGGCGGACGACAGCGCCTCGGCGTGCCCGAGCCGCTCCGCCTCCTCGGCCAGCTCCACGTCCTCCCCGGCCCGCGGCTCCACGGCCGCGATCTCCTCGAGCCCGTACCGGAGCATGTCGGCTTCCTGGGCGCGCTCACGCGCGCGCGTGACGATCTCCTCCAGCTCGACGGAGACCGCCCGCAGCCGCCGGTAGGCCTCGGTGTACTTGGCCAACGGCACGGCGACGCCGTCGCCCGCGTACCGGTCCAGGGCCTGTCGCTGCCTGGACAGCTTCAGCAGCCCCTGCTGGTCGGTCTGCCCGTGCACGGCCACCAGGTCGTCGGCCAGCTCGGCGAGCAGCCCCACGGGCACGCTGCGCCCGCCCAGGTGCGCCCGCGAGCGCCCTTCGGCGGAAACGGTACGGCTGATCAGCAGGGCGCCGTCGTCCAGCTCGGCCCCGGCCTCCTCGGCGCGTACGACGGCGGCGGCGTCCGTGGGGACGGCGATCCGCCCCTCCACGACCGCCTTCCCGGCCCCGATCCGCACGAGCGCCGGGTCCGCCCGCCCACCGAGCAGCAGCCCCAGGCTGGTGACCACCATGGTCTTGCCCGCACCCGTCTCACCGGTGACGGCGGTGAACCCCGGCGACAACTCGACGACAGCGTCGTCGATGACCCCGAGCGACCGTATCCGCATCTCCTCCAACACGGAACAGACCATACGAGGTCCCGGCGGGAGAGTGCACACGGCCCGCCTATCTCACTCCGGCGAGTGGTGAGGCGCCCCCCGCCACCCATGAGTCGGCAGCGCGAACTTCGCCACGAGCCGGTCCGTGAACGAAGCGTGATGCAGCCGGGCCAGCCGCACCGGCACAGCCCCCCGCCGAACCTCCACCCGCGCCCCCGGCGGCAACTCGATGGTCCGCCGCCCGTCACACCACAGCACCCCGGGCGGAATATGCGGCAGAACCTCCACCGCAAGGACCGAATTCGGCGAAGTGACCAGCGGCTTGGCGAACAGCGCATGCGCACTGATCGGCACCATCAGCAGCGCCTCCACCTCGGGCCACACCACCGGCCCCCCGGCGGAGAACGCGTACGCCGTGGACCCGGTCGGCGTCGACAGCACGATCCCGTCGCACCCGAAAGCGGTAACCGGCCGCCCGTCGATCTCGAGCACGACCTCGAGCATCTTCTCGGCGCCGGCCTTCTGCACGGCCGCCTCGTTCAGCGCCCAGTCCGTGTGCACGATGTCCCCGTTGCGGTGCACGACGACATCGACGGTCATCCGCTCCTCGACCTCGTACGACCGCGCCACCACCCGGTCGACGACCCGGTCGAGGTCGTCCCGCTCGGCCTCCGCGAGGAACCCCACCCGTCCGAGGTTGACGCCGAGCATCGGCACCCCGGACGCCCGGGCGAACTCCGCGCCGCGCAGCAGCGTGCCGTCGCCGCCGAGCACGATCAGCAGCTCACAGCCGTCGAGGCACTGCGGTGTCGCCTCCTTGACCAGCTCGACCTCATCGGGGAGCGGCAGGTCGCGCGCCTCCTCCTCCAGCACCCGCACCCCGATGCCGTGCCCCAGCAGTCCCTTGACCACGAGTTCCGCACTGCGGATCGCCGCGGGACGCCCGGTGTGGGCGAGCAGGAAAACAGTACGCGCTCGGTTCTGTGTCAACGCGGCCCCTCCGCCACTGCACGGTCAACGTCGGCCGGGTCCAGTTCGGGGGCACCGGACCGCAGCCAGAGAAAGTACTCGACATTGCCCGAGGGACCGGGCAGCGGACTGGCGGTGACTCCACGCACCCCGAGGCCCAGCTCCCAGGCCTTCTCGGCCACCCCCCGCACGGCCTCCGCCCGCAGTTGCGGACTCCGTACGACACCCCCGCTGCCGAGCCGCTCCTTCCCCACCTCGAACTGCGGCTTGACCATCATCACCAGGTCGGCGTCCGGCTTCACGCACCGCTTCAGGGCGGGCAGCACCAGCCCCAGCGGGATGAAGGACAGATCACCCACGACAAGATCCACAGGTTCCCCATCGATCGCCTCGAGCGTCAACTCGCGTACGTTCGTACGGTCCTTGACGGTGACGCGTTCATCGTTCTGGAGAGACCACGCGAGTTGGCCGTATCCGACGTCCACGGCGACCACGTGCGCGGCGCCCGCGCGCAGCAGGACGTCTGTGAAGCCTCCGGTGGACGCGCCGGCGTCCAGCGCGCGCCGTCCCTCGACCACCAGCCCCTGGGGTACGAAGGCCTCCAGCGCACCCGCGAGCTTGTGCCCGCCTCGCGACACGTAGTCGGGATCGCTGTCGTCGGACTGGACCACGATCGCCGCCGCGGTCTCCACCTGCGTGGCCGGCTTGGTCGCCACGGTCTTGCCGACGGTGACCCGCCCGGCGACGATCAGCTGGCTGGCGTGCTCGCGCGAGCGCGCGAGCTTCCGGCGGACCAGCTCCGCGTCCAGACGGCGGCGTGCGACTCCTGCCACGTTCGGTTCAGCTCCTGCTCTGATACGAGGACGGGGGCGCCGGAGGTCCCGGGCGGGCGTCGAGCGCGGTGAGCGCGTCGCGCAGCCCCTGATGTACATCCTCGTACACCTCGAGGTGTCCGTCGGTGGCGAGATGGTCGGTGTCGCCCAGCCGCTCCAGCTGGGCGTCGACCTCGGCGTTGCCGGTGGGGGTGCGGGGGACGTTCAGGGGGGCGGGGGCGGCGGGGTCGTACTCGGGTGCGACGTCGGCCACGGCCTCCGCCTCGGCCATGAACTCGGTGCCGACCTCGGCCTCTGACACGGACTCGCTCATGCCCAGACGCTACCCCGAACCGCTGGGGTACCGTCGTGCGCCATGGCCACGATCCAGGAGTGCCGCGCCGCACTGGGAAAGCTCTCGGACAACATGCAGGGCGCCGAGGGCGACGCCCGCGCGGCCGCCGCCCTGGACCGCTCCGTGAGCTGCCACATCACCGACCTGGACGTCACCTTCGCCGGCCGGCTCACCGGCGGCCGGATCGATGTGGACGAGACCCACCCGGGGCCACCGCGCGAGAAGGCGCAGATCAGGCTCGCCATGGCCGGCGACGACCTGGTGGCCCTGGTGAACGGCGAGGTGAACTTCGCCACCGCCTGGGGCTCGGGCCGGGTGCGGCTGGAGGCGAACCTGCTGGACCTGTTCCGGCTCAGGAAGCTGCTGTAACCCGCGCCGCACGCGCCTTCCTGGCGGCCGGCACCACCAGCGGGGTCCCCGTCTCCGGGTCGTCGATGATCTGGCAGCGCAGCCCGAAGACCTCCTCGACCAGCTCGGCCGTCACGATGTCGTTCGGGGCGCCCTCGGCGATCACCCGGCCGCCGCGCAGGGCGATCAGGTGGGTGGCGTACCGGGCGGCGTGGTTGAGGTCGTGCAGGACGGCGACCAGGGTGCGGCCCTGAGTCTCGTGCAGCTCCGCGCACAGGTCGAGGACGTCGATCTGGTGCTGGATGTCCAGGTAGGTGGTCGGCTCGTCCAGGAGCAGCAGCGGGGTCTGCTGGGCGAGCGCCATGGCGATCCACACGCGCTGGCGCTGGCCGCCGGACAGCTCGTCCACGTACCGGTCGGCGAGTTGGGCGACGCCCGTCTGCGCCATGGACTCCTGGACGACCCGCTCGTCCTGCGCCGACCACTGCCGCAGGATGCCCTGGTGCGGGTAGCGGCCGCGGCCGACGAGGTCGGCCACGGTGATCCCGTCCGGCGCGACGGACGACTGCGGCAGCAGGCCGAGGGTCCGCGCGACCTTCTTGGCCGGCATCGACTGGATCACCTGCCCGTCCAGCAGCACCCGGCCCTGGCTCGGCCTGAGCATCCGCGACAGCGCCCGCAGCAGTGTCGACTTGCCGCACGCGTTCGGGCCGACGATCACCGTGAAGGAGTTGTCGGGGATCTCCACCGACAGCTGTTCGGCGATGACGCGCTGGTCGTAGGCGAGCGTGACGTTCTCGGCGGACAGGCGGTTCACAGTGCTCCTTCGGGTGTTCTTGGTCGCTGAGCCGCTCGTGTCCGGCTGCCCCGAGCCGCTCATATCCGGCCTGCCCTGCGCTCGGTGACCAGCAGCCACAGCAGGTAGACGCCGCCGAGGACTCCGGTGACCACGCCGACCGGCAGCTGGTCGGCGCCGAAGGCCCGCTGCGAGGCCCAGTCCGCGGTGACCAGGAGGGCGGCGCCCATGCACAGGGACGGCAGCAGGTTCGGGCCGGGAGACCCGGTCAGGCGACGGGCGAGCTGTGGTGCGGTGAGGGCCACGAAGCCGACCGGGCCGGCCGCGGCGGTGGCGGTCGCGGTGAGCAGGACGGCGGCCACCATCAGCAGCGCCCGTACGCGCTCGACGCGCACGCCGAGGGCGTTCGAGACGTCGTCGCCCATCTCCGTCATCCTGAGGCCGCGCGCGTTGGCGAGGACGAGCGGCACGAGTACGGCACACAGCCCGAGCAGCGGCCAGACCTGGTCCCAGTCGCGGCCGCCCAGGGACCCCGTCATCCAGACGACGGCACGGGCCGCGTCGACGATGTCGGACACGGTGAGCAGATAGCCGTTGATCGCCGTGACGATCGCGGAGACGCCGATTCCGACCAACACCAGGCGATAACCGTGCACGCCCTGCTTCCAGGCCAGCAGATAGATGGCGAGCCCGGTCACCAGTCCGCCCACGAGCGCGCCCACGGTGACCTGGGCCGCGCTCCCGGAGAACAGCACGATCACCACGAGCGCCCCGGCGGTCGCCCCCTGCCCGAGGCCGAGCACGTCCGGGCTGCCCAGCGGATTGCGGGTGACGGCCTGGAACAGCGCCCCGCCGAGCCCGAGCGAGGCGCCGACCAGCAGCCCGACCAGGACCCGCGGCAGCCGCAGCTCGTTGACGATGAACTCCTGGCCGGCGTTGCCGTCGCCGAGCAGCGTCTTCACCACGTCACCCGCGGAGATCGGGAAGTCGCCGGTGCCGATCAGCACGACGCTCGCGGCGAGCGCGGCCAGCAGCAGCAGGACGACGACGGTGACAGCCCGGACGTCCAGCCGCAGCGAGAGCCCGCCCGGCGCCCTGATGACACGGTTGGTCTTCACAGCTGGGCCGTCCTCCGCCGTCGTACGAGAAGAACGAAGACCGGGCCGCCGATGATCGCGGTGACGATGCCGACCTGGAGCTCCGAGGGGCGGGCCACGACCCGGCCGATGACATCGGCGCCGAGCAGCAGCACGGGTGACAGGACCGTCGCGTACGGCAGGATCCAGCGCAGGTCGGGGCCGGTGAAGGAGCGCACGACGTGCGGGACCATCAGACCGACGAAGACGATCGGACCGCAGGCGGCGGTCGCGGCGCCACAGAGCACGGTGGCGGCGAGCATGGCCAGCGTCCGGGTGCGGGCCAGGCTGGCACCGAGGGCGCGGGCGGTGTCGTCGCCCATCGCCACGGCGTTCAGCGGCCGGGCCAGCGCGAGCGCGAGGACCGTACCGACCGCGAGGAACGGCAGCACCTGCACGATGGTCGAGCCGGTCGCCGAGGCCAGCGAACCGACGGTCCAGAAGCGCATCCTGCCCAGCGCCGCGCCGTCCATGATCATCAGGGCCTGGAGATAGCCGTACAACGCGGCGCTGATCGCCGTACCGGCGAGCGCCAGCCGTACCGGTGTGGCACCCCGGCTGCCACCGAGGAACCACACCAGCGCGCCGACCGCCGCCGCCCCGCCGAAGGCGAACCACACATAGCCGGTGAGGCTGGTGACGCCGAAATAGGTGATGGCCGTGACGACGGCGGCGGAGGCACCGGCGTTGATGCCGAGCAGTCCCGGGTCGGCCAGCGGGTTGCGGGTGAGCGCCTGCAGCACCGCCCCGGACAGGCCGAGCGCGGCGCCGGCCAGCAGACCGAGGACCGTACGCGAGAGCCGCTCGTCGACGACGACGTCGCCGTACGTCCCCGTGTCGCGGAACAGGCCGTGCCAGACCTGGTCCGGCGTCAGCGCCTTCGCCCCGATCGCGATGCTCGCCAGGGCGACGAGCACCAGGATCGCGACGGCGAGGAGGAGCCCAAGGGCCCGTACCGCCCGACGGGTTGGGGGCGCGGGGGCGGTCTCCGCGCGCTGTTCCGGAGGACTGTCGACCAACACCAGGTTAGGTTAGCCTACCCTCGCATGCGATCTCGATACCGCGGTCCTGGATACCGCGGTCCTCGATACCGCGGTCCTCGATACCGAGGTTCTCGATCCCGAGGCTGACGCGCGGTCAGAGCCCGAGCCGCGCCAGCGCCTTCCCTCCGTCCAGCTCGCAGGAACCGTCCCCGGCCGCTGTCCAGGCCGCCGCGCACAGCGCCCGCAGCCCGTCCAGGACGTCGCCCTCGCCGTCCAGCTCCAGCCGGTCCGCGCCGGCAGTCGCCGTCCAGCCCCCGCAGCGGAAACCGGCATCGTCCCCGGTGACCTCCGGCTGGCCGGTGAGCAACCCGCGCAGATCGGCGTCCACATACGTCGGCCGGTGCTGCGGCGGCGCGGCGAGCAGCTGCCGGCCGTCCGTGACGCCGGTCAGCACCAGCAGCGAGTCCACCCCGCCGTTGAACGCGCCCTCGATGTCCGTGTCCAGCCGGTCCCCGACCACCAACGGCCGCTCCGCGCCCGTACGCAGGATCGTCTCCCGGTGCATGGGTGGCAACGGCTTGCCCGCCACCTGAGGCTCCGCGCCCGTCGCGATCCGGACGACCTCCACGGCCGCCCCGTTGCCCGGCGCGATGCCCCGCCCGCTGGGAATCGTCAGGTCGGTGTTGGACACGAACCACGGCACCCCACGCGCCACGGCGTACGACGCCTCCGCGAACCGCCCCCACGTCAGCTCGGGCCCGCCGTACCCCTGCACCACCGCCGCCGGATCGTCGTCCGCCGACTCCACCGGCGTCAGACCGCGCTCGCGCAGCGCCACCCGCAGCCCCTCACCGCCGATCACCAGCACCCGGGACCCGGCCGGCACCTGCTCACTGATCAGCCGCGCGACGGCCTGCGCCGAGGTGATGACGTCGTCAGCCCCCGTCGGTATCCCCAGCTCCGTCAGATGCTCCGCCACGGCGTCCGGCGTGCGCAGCGCGTTGTTGGTTACGTAGGCCAGATGCATCCCGCACGCGCGGGCCTCGGCCAGCGAGTCGACGGCGTGCACGATCGCGCTCCCGCCCGCGTACACCACCCCGTCCAGATCGAGCAGCGCCGTGTCGTACGCCTCGCTCAGGGGCTGCTCACTGCCCTCGGGCCTCTTCCTGACGCCCTGGCTCATTCCACATCGCTCCTTGCTCGACGCTCTCTCCCCCGATCATCCCGCACGCCACTGACACACGTACGATGCCGGGATGAACACTGCAGGTCACTCGGAAGCAACGGCGCGCCGAGGCCTGGAACTCACCCCGTTCCGAGGCCTTCGTTACGACCCCGACCGGGTCGGCAGCCTGGCCTCCGTCACCTCCCCGCCGTACGACGTCGTCATCCGCCCCGACGGCCTGCACTACCTCGAGGCCGCCGACCCGTACAACATCGTCCGTCTGATCCTTCCCCAGGCCGGCACCCCCAGCGCCCGCAACGAACAGGCTGCCGACACCCTGCGCCGCTGGCTCGCCGACGGCGTCCTGACCACCGACCCGGACCCCGCCCTGTACGTGTACGAGCAGCGGGACGGCAACGGCATGCTCCAGCGCGGTGTCATCGGCGCTCTACGCGTGTCAGAGCCCGCGGAGGGCGTGGTGCTGCCGCACGAGGACGTCATGCCCCCGGTGGTCGCCGACCGCGCGGCCCTGATGCGCGCCACCCGTGCCAACCTGGAACCCCTGCTGCTGACCTACCACGGCAACGGCACGGCGGCCGAGGTCGTCGAGCGCACGGCGGAACAGCCCCCGCTGCTGGCCACCACCACCGAGGACGGCTTCCACCACAGCCTGTGGTCGGTCACCGACCCGGCCGACGTGGCCCGCATCCAGTCCGACCTGGCCCACCACCAGGCCCTCATCGCCGACGGCCACCACCGCTGGGCCACCTACTTGCTACTGCGCGCCGAACACGCCTCCCCCAGCCCCTGGGACCACGGCCTGGTCCTGCTGGTCGACACCGCCCGCTACCCCCTGCGCGTCCGAGCCATCCACCGCCTGCTGAACGGCCTGCCGGTCGCGGAGGCGCTGGCAGCCCTGGAGGACCTCTTCCGGGTACGACACCTCGACGTGCCGCTGGCCAAGGCGCTGGAGCTGCTGGCGGACGCGGCCTGCGCCGGCAACGCCTTCCTGCTGGCCGGCGACGGCGCCTTCCACCTCGTCGACCGCCCGGACCCGGACCTGTTGGCCCGCACGATCCCCGAGGACCGCCCGGCCGCCTGGCGCTCCCTGGACGCCACGGTCCTGCACGCCACGCTCCTCGACCACGTCTGGCACATCCCCGAGGACTCCCCGGCCCACATCGCCTACATACACGACACGGCCGCCACGGTGGCGAAGGCGGAGCGCGACGGCGGTACGGCCGTCCTGCTCCACCCGGTCCACGAGGACGTCGTACGCGACCTGGCCCGCCAGGGCGTGACCATGCCCCGCAAGTCGACGTCGTTCGGCCCGAAGCCGGCATCGGGGCTGGTGCTGCGGGCGCTGGATATCTGACCGCGTACATGCGAAAGGGCGGGACCGTTCGGTCCCGCCCTTCCTCACGTCGTCACCCGCTCGGGTCAGTCCTTGTCGTCATCCTGAGCGGCGGTGGCGTCGACAGAGGAAGCAGCACTCTCATCGCGCTGTTCCTCGTTGCCACCCTTGTCGTCGTTCTCGTTCTCGCTCTCGCTCTCGCTCTCGTCGAGGGCGTCGACGAACTCCACGCCGTCGAGCTCTGCGAGCCGGTCGGAGGCGTCCGTGCTCCCGTCCCGGTCCGCCTCGACGGCCTTCGCGAACCACTCCCGCGCCTCGCTCTGCCGGCCCGCGGCCAGCAGGGCGTCGGCGTAGGCGTAGCGCAGCCGCGCGGTCCACGGCTGGACGGAGTTGGAGGCCAGCTCCGGGCTCTGCAGGGTCACGATGGCCGCGTCCAGCTGGCCCATGTCACGCCGGGCGCCCGCCGCGACGAGCCGCATCTCGACCTGCCCGGCCTTGTCCAGCTTGTGCACCTCCGGTGCGCCGGCCATGTCCAGCGCCTTCTCCGGCCGCCCGAGCCCACGCTCGCAGTCGGCCATCACGGGCCACAGGTCGACGGTGCCGGTCATGCGCCGCGCGGCCCGGAACTCGGCGAGGGCCTCGCTGTACTTCTGGCTGGCGTACGCCGCGAACCCGGCGGCCTCGCGCACGGCGGCCACACGGGACGCCAGGCGCAGGGCCACCCTCGAGTAGCCGTAGGCACCCTCGGGGTCCTCGTCGATGAGCCGCGCGACCATCACCAGGTTCCTGGCGACGTCGTCCGCGAGCGTCTTGGGCAGGCTCAGCAGCTCCTGCCGGACGTCCTTGTCGATCTCGTCACCGGTGACGTCCTCCGGGATCGGCAGCCGCTTGATCGGCTCACGGTCCCGGTCCCGGTCGCGCTCGTCACGGAAGCGGCCGCCACCGCGCCGGTCGTCACGGCGGTCGTCCCGCCCGTCACGCCCCCGGAAGCCGCCCGGACGACCGCCGCGGTCGTCCCTACGGGGCCCACGGCCGCCTCGGTCGTCCCGGCCGCGGAAGCCACCGCGCTCGCCGCGGTCGCGGTCGCGGTCGTCGCGACGGAAACCACCGCGGTCCTCGCTCCGGCGGTCGTCCCGCCGGTCGCCATGACCGCCGCCACGGCTGTCGTCACGCCGGTCGTCGCGCCGGTAGGCGGGGCGGTCGTCCCGGCGGTCATCACGGCGGTCGTCCCGGCGGTCATCACGGCGGAAGCCGCGGTCACCGCGGTCACCGCGGTCACCGCGGTCGTCCCGGCGCGGCCCACGGTCCCGGTCGTCACGCTGGTACGCCGGACGGGAACCCCGGTCGCCCTCACGCCGGTCGTCGCGACGGCCGTAGCCACCACGGTCACCACGGTCGCCGTAGCCACCACCACGGCTGTCATCACGGCGCTCGTCCCGGCGGAAGCCACCGCGCTCACCACGGTCGCGGTCATCACGACGGTCATCGCGCCTGTCATCACGACGGTAACCGCCACGGTCACCACGGTCGCCGTAACCGCCGCCACGGCTGTCGTCACGCCGGTCGTCGCGCCGGTAGGCGGGGCGGTCGTCCCGGCGGTCGTCCCGGCGGTCATCACGGCGGAAGCCGCGGTCACCGCGGTCGTCCCGGCGCGGCCCACGGTCCCGGTCGTCACGCTGGTACGCCGGACGGGAACCCCGGTCGCCCTCACGCCGGTCGTCGCGACGGCCGTAGCCACCACGGTCACCACGGTCGCCGTAGCCACCACCACGGCTGTCATCACGGCGCTCGTCCCGGCGGAAGCCACCGCGCTCACCACGGTCGCGGTCATCACGACGGTCATCGCGCCTGTCATCACGACGGTCATCGCGACGGAAGCCGCCACGGTTGTCGTCACGCCGGCCGTAACCACCGCGGTCGGTACGGTCGTTGTCCCGACGGAACCCACCACGGTCACCACGGTCACCACGGTCACCACGGTCACCGCGGTAACCGCCGCGATCCCCGCGGTCACCACTGTCCCGTCGCCGCTGGTCGCGCTCCGGCCGGTCTTCGGGAGAGTTGGTGGACATCGGTGACTCCTGTCTTCGGTACCGCAAGCATTGTAAAAACGAAAGGACCCCTGGTCCCAGCTGAACGCTGGGACCAGGGGTCCTCCAAAGATTGTTCGGCGGCGTCCTACTCTCCCACAGGGTCCCCCCTGCAGTACCATCGGCGCTGTGAGGCTTAGCTTCCGGGTTCGGAATGTAACCGGGCGT
>NZ_JBSFHY010000015.1:0-196847 GCF_053597295.1 Streptomyces sp. NPDC001450 | reverse complement strand
CGACCTGTTGATGGCCAACTTCTTCGCCCAGACCCAGGCGCTCGCCTTCGGCAAGACGGCCGAGGAGGTCCGTGCGGAGGGCGTGCCCGAGGAGCTGGTCCCGCACAAGACGTTCCCGGGCAACCGGCCGACGACCACGATCCTCGCGCGCGAGCTGACCCCGTCCGTGCTCGGCCAGCTGGTCGCGCTCTACGAGCACAAGGTGTTCGTCCAGGGTGCCGTGTGGAACATCGACTCCTTCGACCAGTGGGGCGTGGAGCTGGGCAAGGTCCTCGCCAAGCGCGTCGAACCGGCCCTGACCGAGGGCACGGAGGTCCCCGGCCTGGACGCCTCCACGAAGGCGCTGGTCGCCAAGTACCGGGAGCTGCGCGGCCGGAGCTGACCCGCACGCACGAGCGCTGCCGCGGACGATTCTCCTGTGCGCATTCTGTCCGCGTCCCCTGGGGTTCCACTGGATTCAGGGGAGGAAACGCGTGAGACGCAGGGGGTTCGCCGCGGCGTGCGCAGTACGGCCTTCGACCCGGCCGTCAGAACCATGAAGTACCGCTCGTTCGTGACCGCGGCCCAGAAGGCGTACGAACGCGCGGGCGGAGTCGAGGATCCGCAGGGACCGGGCCCCCCGCCGAGATCAACGACGTGCGCATCCCGCCGGAGCCGGGGTCAGGCCACCGCGCTCAGCGTGTCCGCCAGGCGGCGGCGTGCCGCCCGGGCAGCGGGGAGGGCGGCCAGGGCCGCGGCTCCCAGCACGGCGCCCGCGCCCAGCAGGAGCAGCAGGCCGGGCGAGGGTGACTGGGCGATGCCGGCGCCGATGCCGTTGGAGCTGCCCTGGGCGTCGATCAGCCGGTGCGCCAGCGGCAGCCCCAGGGCCGTACCGGCGAGGACCGCGGCCAGGGCCGTACTGGTCGTCGCCGTGACGGTGATCGCGGTGATCTGCCGAGGGGACATGCCGATCGCCCTGAGGGCGAGCATGTCCCGCTCGCCCTCCCGGACGCTTCCGCCGATCGCGGTGAGCAGCTCGACGAGCCCGATGAGCGCGAGCACGGCGATCAGCCCGGCGACGACGGCGCGCAGCGGGGACAGCCCGTCGGCCGGGTTGGTCACCGCGTGCACGTCCAGGTGTCCCGTACCGGCCGTGGCCAGGGCGGAGGCGACCCGCTGCGGGTCGGCGCCCGGGCGCAGCCGCAGCTGGTAGAAGGCCGGGGACAGCCGCGGGTCGTTCTCGCGCAGGGTGTCCAGGGAGGTCGTCACGACCCGGCCCGCGTTCTGCGGTTCGATGCTGCGGCCCACGATGTGCAGGATCTGCGGCTGCTCACCCACCGTCATCCGCACCCAGTCGCCGACCCGCACATGCAGCAGGTCCAGCAGACCCTGGCCGGCCACGGCCTCGTCCGGTCCGTGCGCGGCCCGGCCCTCGGCGAGGGTGTAGGGGTACGGCTGCGAGCGCGTGCCGAGGCCGCGCAGGGCGATCGTGCCGGTCTGGCCGGGGACCAGCGCGGCGAGCTCGACGCCCGGGTAGGCCGCGGTGACCTGGTCGTTCGCCGCCAGCAGAGCCCGTACGTCCGGGTCGCTCAGATCGCCGTCCGAGCGGAGGGTGAGCGCCGTCGGCAGACCCACCCGTTCCGGGCTGCTGTGGAAGCGGTCGATGGTGGTCCACGCGCTGAGCGCCACCACGATCAGCAGAAGTGGCAGCGTCAGCCGGGCCACGCCGGCCAGCGACCGGCCGCGGCCGGCGAACGCCTTGTGGCAGCCCAGGACCAGCGCGGCCGGCAGCCGCAGCCCCAGGGCGCGGCGGGCCAGGCCGGTCAGCCGGCCGCCCGCCGGAGCCGACGGGCGGGGCACCGGCACCGGAGGCACCCGGCCCGCCCGCCAGGCCGCGAGCCCCGTGGTCAGGCCGATGAACAGCACCGCCGCGACGGGTACCGCGGACAGCGCCACGGTGTGCCCCGGCAAGCCCTGCCACACGCCCACCGCGTCGCCGAGCCGCCCCGGGATCCGGGTGCCGAGACTCTCGGTCACCGCGGCCGCGGCCACCGCACCCAGCACGGCGTACGCCAGGTGCTGGAGCAGGAAGATCCGTACGACCTGGCCCGGCGTGAAGCCGATCGCCTTCAGCACCGAGATGTCCCGCAGATGGCCCCGGATGCGGGTACCGATCGCCCCGTGCACGGCGAATCCCGCGGCGACCAGGGCGCCGAGCCCGAACACGCCGAGCACCTGACCGAGGAGCCGGTTCTCGCCCTGTGCGTCGGCCCGCGCCTGCTGCCAGGTGGAGACCTCGCCGACCGCGCCCGCGCCCAGCACGGTGACGGCACGCTGGACCGCGTAGTCCGTGTCGGAAGGGTCCTTCAGACGCAGCCCGGTCACCTGGCCGCCGGGGGCGCGGACGGCGGACGGCAGCGCCCAGACGAGCCCCGGCTGGGCGCCCGGGCTGTAGCCGGGCTCCGCGCTGTCGGCGATGCCCTCCACGGTCAGGGTGCGGGCGGTGCCGGGCAGCGTGAGGGTGTCGCCGGGCTCGGCCAGCAGGGCCCGGGCCAGGCGGCTCTCCAGGACCACGCCGTCCGGCTCTGCCGGGTCCAGCCAGTGGCCGGCGGTGAGCAGCGGGCGGCCGACGGAGGGCAGGTGCGGGGTGCCGCGCAGCTCCACGGCGGCGCGAGTGCCGCGGGAGGCGACGGTGGCGGCCTCGGTCCGGTAGGGGCCGGCGACGGACTCGACGCCGTCCAGCCGGGCGAGCCGGTGGGCGTCGGTGGAGGCGGCCGTGTGGATCCAGACGTGGGCCCCGCGTGCCTGGGTGAAGGTCCGCTGCCAGGGGTTGGTGGCGTAGCCGAAGAGGGCGGTGGCCAGCAGCAGCGAGGCGACGATGCCGGCGGTGGCGAGCGTGATGAACAGCGCCTCGCCGCGGTGCGTGCGCAGATCGGAGTGGGCCCAGCGGAGGGTGGCTCGCACGGCTCAGTCCCCGGCCCCGGGCGGTCGGCGCGCCATCAGTCCCTCAGCTCCAGTACACCCGAGGTCCCGGGCTTGCGGGACGGGGCGCCGTCGAGGGCGGCGTCGTCGGCTATGCGGCCGTCGAAGAAGCTGATCACGCGGTCGGCGGCGCTGGCCAGCCGGGCGTCGTGGGTGACAAGTACGATGCTCTGCCCGCGCCCGTGGAAGCGGGACAACAGCCGCATCACCTCGCGGGTGCCCTTGCTGTCGAGGCTGCCGGCGGGCTCGTCCGCGAGCAGCAGCGGCGGGTGGTTGACCAGGGCGCGGGCGAGCGCGACCCGCTGCTGTTCGCCGCCGGACAGCTCGCCCGGCATGCTGCGTTCCTTGCCCTCCAGACCCAGCTCGGAAAGGAGCGTCTCGCGCTCGGCCCGGGCTCGCTTCGGCGGGATCCCGGCGAGCAGGGCGGGCAGCTCGACGTTGTCGGCGACCGACAGGTTCGACACCAGGTTGAAGAACTGGAAGACGATCCCGATGGCCTTCCTGCGCTCCACCGCCCAGCGCGCCTCGCTGAAGGAGTCCGTGCACCGGCCGTCGAGCCAGATGCTGCCCTCGTCCGGCCGCTGCAGGCCGCCGAGCAGGTGCAGCAGCGTGGACTTGCCGGCGCCGGACGGTCCGGTGACCGCCACGAACTCGCCCCGCCCGACCCTCAGGTCGACCCCGCGGACGGCACGCGCGGGCGCGCCCTCGCCGTGGTGGGTCTTCACCAGACCCTCGGCGCGCAGCACAGGAGCGTGCCCGCGCACAGGAGAGGAGACGTCACTCACTCCAGCTCCTCCAGTTCCTCCTGGCACCGCTCCAGCCAGTCGAGGTCGGCCTGCAGGTGCAGCATCGCGCCCTCTATCAGCAGATGGGCGATTCGGTTGTCCCGGTTCTCGGCCGCGGCCAGCTTCGACAGGTTGCGCATGGTGTTGAGGTACTGGCGCCGCTGCTTGTTGATGAGGGCGATCTGCTCGGCGAGACCGGTCTGCGGGGCGAGCGCGAGCTTCATGAAGAACTCGTCCCGGACCCGCGGCTCGTCCTCGGTCTCCTCGAACCAGGCGTGCAGCGCCTCTCGCCCGGCGTCGGTGAGGTGGTAGACCTTCTTGTTGGGCCGGCTGGACTGCTCGACGTCCTCGCCCTCGATCAGTCCCGACTTCTCGAGGCGGCCGAGGGTCACGTAGATCTGGCCGACGTTCGGCTGAGGGTACGCGGAGCCCAGCAGTTGCTCAAGGTCCTGCTTCAGCTCGTAGCCGTGGGCCGGGCCGCGGGCGAGGAGTGCCAGGAGGGCAAGGCGCACTCGTGCTGTCCTCCTGTTCTCGTAATGTGCTCCAGGCCCTAGTATCGCCCATACCTAACAGGTATACATGGCCTCTGACCGTCGGGCGAAGGTGCCCGTGGCCGGGTGTACGTGTTCAGGGAGGAACCTATGCGGTGGATGCGCGCCGCCGGTAGGGGGCTCCTCGTTCTCGCCGTGGTCCTGACCGGGTACACGGCCTCCGGCGCGCACGCAGAGGAGCGTGACCGGAGCGGTCCGCTCACCCTGGCCACCGCCGGTGACCTCACCGGCTACCTCGGTCCGCTCCTGGAGGGCTGGAACCGTACGCATCCCGCGGAGAAGGTCACCCTCGTCGAGCTGCCGGACTCCGCCGACGAGACCCACGCGCAGATGACCACCGACCTGCGCGGCGGCGACCGGGGCCGGTTCGACGTGCTCAACATCGACGTCAACTGGACCTCGGAGTTCGCGGCCGCCGGGTGGATCCGTCCGCTGCCGCGTGACCGCTTCCCGCTGAAGAGCTTCCTGCAGCCGGTCGTGGACACGGCGACGTACGACGGGCGGCTGTACGCCGTGCCGTACGTCACCAACGCCGGACTGCTGCTGTACCGCAAGGACGTCCTCGCCAGGGAGGGTGTGCCGCCACCGCGCACCTGGGCCGAGCTGGAGCACGACGCGAAGACCATCGCGCCCAAGTACGGCCTGGACGGGTACGCGGGCCAGCTCCTGCCCTACGAGGGTCTGACCGTCAACGCGGCCGAGGCCGTGTACTCGGCGGGCGGCTCCATCCTCGGCGACGAGGGCACCCGCGTCACCGTCGACTCGGACGCGGCCCGCGAGGGCATCGGCTTCCTCGCCCGCGGTCTGCGCGAGGGCTGGATCCCGAAGGCGGCACTGACGTACAAGGAAGAGGAGTCCAAGCAGGCCTTCCAGGACGGCCGGCTGCTCTTCCTGCGCAACTGGCCCTATGCCTACGCCGTGGCCTCGGCCAGGGGCTCCAAGGTCGCCGGCCGGATCGGCGCCGTACCGCTGCCCGGGCCCGACGGGCCGGGGAAGAGCGTCCTGGGCGGCTCCAACCTGGCCGTCAACACCCACGCCCGGCACCCCGACTCGGCCGCGCGCCTGATCGCGTACCTCACCAGCGAGGGCGTCCAGCGCCAGGTGCTCACCCGGGGCTCGCTGCCTCCCGTACGCGCCGCGCTCTACGAAGACCCCGCGCTCGTACGGAAGTTCCCCTATCTGCCGACCCTGCGCACGGCCGTCCTCACGGCCGCTCCGCGCCCCAAGAGTCCGCACTACGACCAGGTCAGTCTGGTGGTGCAGGCGGTCGTGCAGGACGCGCTGACCGGGCACGAGACGCCCGAGGCCGCGGTGCGCCGACTGGCGCGCGAGCTGGCCGCCGTCTCCAGTCGCTAGTTACTTGTTAGGTAACGCGGATATCTCATCTGGCCTCAGAGTGCCCCAATAAGTCCGTATTTGTTACCCCAACTCCGCAGTAGCCTTGTTCTTTTCATTGACACCCTCGCGACACGCCTACCTAACATGCATGCATAACTGCTGCCCTTCACAGAGACAGGCCACAGGGTTGAACAGGCATCATTGGTGGCGTGACGCGGTGATCTACCAGGTCTACGTCCGCAGCTTCCTCGACAGCACCGGCGACGGCATCGGCGATCTGGCCGGAGTCCGCGCGGGACTGCCGTACCTGAAGAAGCTCGGCGTCGACGGCATCTGGTTGAGCCCCTTCTACCCCTCGCCCCAGCACGACCACGGCTACGACGTCGCCGACTACTGCGGCGTCGACCCGCTCTTCGGCGACCTCGCCGAGTTCGACCTGCTGATGGCGGCCGCCCGGCGGCTCGGCGTCAGGGTGCTCCTGGACATCGTCCCCAACCACTGCTCCAGCGAGCACCCGTGGTTCCGCGAGGCCCTCGCCGCCGAGCCCGGCAGCCCGGCCCGCGCCCGCTTCCACTTCGCCGACGGCCGCGGCCCGGACGGCAGCGAGCCGCCCAACAACTGGCACGCCATGTTCGGCGGCCCGGCCTGGACCCGGGTCACGGAGGCGGACGGTCGCCCCGGCCAGTGGTACCTGCACATGTTCACGCCCGAACAGCCCGACTGGAACTGGCGCAACCCCGAGATCCCCGCCGAGTTCGACCGCGTCCTGCGCTTCTGGCTGGACCGCGGCGTGGACGGCTTCCGCATCGACGTCGCCGCCGGCCTCTACAAGCACCCCGAACTGCCCGACTCCGACGACCCGGAGGCGGACGCCCGCACCCGCGACTCGGTCAACCCGCTCGCCTGGAACCAGCCCGAGGTGCACGACACGTGGCGGCACTGGCGCGCGGTGTGCGAGGAGTACACGGCACGCGACGGACGCGAGCGGCTGCTGGTCGGCGAGGTCTCGGTCCCCACCGCCCGCGAACACGCCCAGTACGTCCGCCCGGACGAACTCCACCAGGCCTTCTTCTTCGACCTGCTCGGCGCGGCCTGGGACGCCGACGCCTTCCGCAAGGTCATCTCCGAGGCCATGCAGGACATAGCCGGCACGGGTTCCACGGTCACCTGGGTGCTCAACAACCACGACCAGGTACGCACCGTCACCCGCTACGGCGAACCGACCCCCGAAGGCAGCGGCCTCGGCACCGTCCGCGCCCGCGCCGCCGCGCTGCTGATGCTGGCGCTGCCCGGAGCCGCGTACATCTACCAGGGCGAGGAACTGGGCCTGCCCGAGGTCGTCGACCTGCCCGACGACGTGCTCACCGACCCGATCTTCCACCGCACCGGAAGCCGTGCCCGCATCCGCGACGGCTGCCGGGTGCCCCTGCCGTGGTCCGGACAGGCCTCCCCGTTCGGCTTCACCTCCGGGGCGGAGAGCGCCAAGCCGTGGCTGCCGCAGCCCTCCTACTTCGCCGAGTACGCCACCGACCGCGCCCTCGCCGACACCCGATCCTTCTGGCACCTGTACCGAGACGGCCTCCAGCTCCGGGCATCGCTGCCCCAGTTGGGCGAGGGCGCGCTGCGCTGGCTGGACACCCCGCCGGGCGTTCTCGCCTTCGTCCGCGGCGACGGCTTCGTCTGCGCCGTCAACTTCGGTACGTCCCCCACGCCCGCGCCGGCCTCCGGCACGCCCCTGTTGTCCAGCGGTCCCTGTCCGGCCGGGGTGCTGCCCGGCTCGACGGCCGCCTGGTGGCTGAGCGACTCCGACCTCTGATCCTCCGCCAACTCACACCCCTCGAAGGGACATCAACGATGATGCGACGCCGTACCACCCTGCTCACCAGCTGCACGGCCCTCGCCCTGGCCCTCGGCGCGACCGCCTGCGGCGGCGGCCCGGTCACCGCGGGAGGTGGCGACAAGGCGCTCAGCGGCCAGACGGTCACCGTGGCCGGCGTCTGGTCCGGCAGCGAGCAGAAGAACTTCCAGAAGGTGCTCGACGCGTTCACCGCGAAGACCGGCGCCAAGACGCAGTTCGTCTCCACCGGCGACAACGTCTCCACGGTCGTCGGCAGCAAGATCGAGGGCGGCAACGCGCCCGACGTCGTGATGGTCCCGCAGGTGGGCGTGCTCCAGCAGTTCGCGAAGCAGGGCTGGCTCAAGCCCCTGTCCCCGACCGCCGAGCAGACGGTCGACGCCGACTTCGCCCCCGTGTGGAAGAAGTACGGCAGCGTCGGCGGCAGCCTCTACGGCCTCTACTTCAAGGCCGCCCACAAGTCGACCGTCTGGTACAGCCCCGACGCCCTCGCCCAGGCCGGCGTCAAGCCGCCCAAGACCTACGACCAGATGCTCAAGGCCGGGCACACCGTCTCCGACTCCGGGCTCTCGGCCTTCGCCGTCGCCGGGCAGGACGGCTGGACGCTCACCGACTGGTTCGAGAACATCTACCTCTCCCAGGCCGGACCCGAGAAGTACGACGCCCTCGCCGCCCACAAGCTGAAGTGGACGGACGCCTCGGTCGTCAAGGCGCTCACCACGCTCGGCAAGCTCTTCAAGGACAAGCAGCTGATCGCGGGCGGCCAGAAGGGGGCGCTGAACACCGACTTCCCCAGCTCGGTCGAGAAGGTCTTCGGGCCCAAGCCCGAGGCCGGCATGGTCTACGAGGGCGACTTCGTCGCCGGGGTCGCCCACGACCAGTTCCAGAGGACCATCGGCAAGGACGCGAACTTCTTCCCGTTCCCGGCGGTCGGCGGCGGCACGGCACCTGTGGTCAGCGGCGGCGACGCGGCCGTCGTCCTCAAGGACGGCAAGAACGCCAAGGCCGGCATGAAGCTCCTGGAATACCTGGCCACCCCGGAGGCGGCGGCCGTGTGGGCGAAGGCGGGCGGCTTCCTGTCCCCGAACAAGAAGCTCGACCTCGCCGCCTACAGCGACGACGTCACCCGGGCCACCGCCAAGTCCCTCGTCTCGGCCGGGGACTCGGTCCGCTTCGACATGTCCGACCAGGCACCGGCCGCCTTCGGCGGCACCAAGGGCGCGGGGGAGTGGAAGCTGCTCCAGGACTTCCTGCGCGACCCCTCCGACCCGAAGGGCACCGCGGCGAAGCTGGAGACCGCGGCGGCCAAGGCCTACCAGGACTGAGCGGACAGATGACCGCGACCACTCTCGCCAAGCGACAGGCGAACCCGCGGGCCGCAGATGCGGCCCGCGGGCGCCGCGGCCGGCGGCGCGCCCGGACCGTCGCCCTGCTCTTCGTCTTCCCCGCCCTGCTCCTGCTCGGCGCCCTCGTCGTCTATCCGGTGCTGTTCTCCGTCGGCCGCAGCTTCTTCGACGCCTCCGGCACCCGGTTCGTGGGCGGCGACAACTACGCCGAGATGTTCCGCGACCCGGCGACCCTGAAGGCCATCCGCAACACCACCATCTGGGTGGTCGTGGCCCCGGCACTGCTCACCGGCCTCGGCCTGATCCTGGCCGTCCTGGTGGAGAAGGTCCGCTGGGCCACCGCCTTCAAGCTCCTGCTGTTCATGCCGATGGCCGTGTCCTTCCTCGCCGCCGGCATCATCTTCCGGCTCGCCTACGACGAGGACCCGGACAAGGGTGTCCTCAACGCCGCCGTGGTCTCCGTCCACGACGCCTTCACGGGGACCTCGTCGTATCCCACGGCCCGGGCGCGTGACGGGCAGGGCCTCAGCCAGGGCCGGGACGGCTCCTATCTGACCGACACGGACCTGTCCCCGGGGCACTCGGTGGCCCTCGGCCTGGTCGGCGTACTGCCCAAGGACCTGCCGAAGGGCACCTCGCCCGCCTACCCGGCCACGGCCCGGAAGGCTTCCGCCGACGAACTGCGCGGCGTGGTCTACCTGGACTTCACCCCCGGCGGGGGAGGCAAGCAGGGCAGGGTCGACCCGAAGGAGAGCGGCCTGCCCGGCATGAAGGTCGAGGCGCTGCGCGACGGAAAGACGGTCGCGAGCACCACGTCCGCGTCCGACGGCTCCTTCCACTTCTCGGGGCTCGACCGGGGCTCGTACACGGTGAAGCTGCCCGCGTCGAACTTCGCGCCGCCCTACCAGGGAGTCTCCTGGCTCGGCCCGACCCTCGTCACACCGGCGATCATCGGCGCGTACCTGTGGATCTGGACCGGCTTCGCGATGGTGCTGATCGGCGCGGGTCTGGCGACCCTCCCACGGGACACGCTGGAAGCCGCCCGGATGGACGGCGCGAACGAGTGGCAGATCTTCCACAGGATCACGGTCCCGCTGCTCGCCCCCGTGCTGACCGTCGTGTTCGTCACCCTCGTGATCAACGTGATGAAGGTCTTCGACCTCGTCTACATCATCGCGCCGGGACCGGTGCAGGAGGACGCCACCGTCCTCGCGACCCAGATGTGGCTGGTGTCCTTCGGCGGCGGCAACAACCAGGGCCTGGGCAGCGCCCTCGGTGTGCTGCTCCTGCTCCTCGTGATCCCCGCGATGGTCTTCAACGTCCGCCGCTTCCGAAGGAGTCAGCGATGAACTCGGCCATGAACACGGTCAGGCGCGGCCTGGGCAACGGTCTGGTCCAGGCGTTCCTCGTGGTGATCGGCCTGGTCTGGCTGACTCCGCTCGCGGGCCTGTTCGTGTCCTCCCTGCGCTCGGCCCAGGACACCGCGAAGGGCGGCTGGTGGACGGCGCTCGCCAGCCCGGGCCAGCTGTCCTTCGACAACTACTCGGCGCTGCTGAAGAACGCCGGGATGACGCAGGCCTTCTGGAACACCGTGCTGATCTCGGTGCCGGCCACCACCCTGGTCGTCGTCATCGCGGCGCTCGCCGGATACGCCTTCGCCTGGCTGGACTTCCCCGGCCGCGAGCCACTGTTCCTGCTGGTGGTGGCCCTGTTGGTGGTGCCGGTGCAGATCGGTCTGCTGCCGGTGGCCAAACTCTTCGGCCAGCTGGGCCTGTTCGGCACGATCCCCGGCGTGATCCTCTTCCACGTCGCCTACGGCCTGCCCTTCGCGGTGTTCCTGCTGCGGAACTACTTCGCGGAGATGCCGAAGGAGATGCTGGAGGCTGCGCGCATGGACGGCGGCAGCGAGTGGCGCATCTTCACCCGCCTGGTTCTGCCGGTGGGCCGCCCGGCCATCGCCAGCCTCGCCATCTTCCAGTTCCTGTGGGTCTGGAACGACATGCTGGTCGCCCTGCTCTTCGCCGACAGCTCGTCCCAGCCGCTGACCGTTGAACTCCAGTCCCAGATCCGCCAGTTCGGCAGCAACATCGACGTCCTGGCCCCGGGCGCGTTCCTGTCCCTGATCGTGCCGGTGGCGGTGTTCTTCGCCTTCCAGCGGCACTTTGTGCAAGGGGTGATGGCCGGGTCGGTGAAGTAGTTCTTCGCCCCCTGGACCCCCGATCGGCCTGAACGGCCCCGTCCTCGAACGCCGGACGGGCTGAGATGCCTGACGCCCGCCTCTCGGCCTACCGAGTCGGGTGGTGGGTGGGCAAGGGCCGGGGGTCCAGGGGGCGGAGCCCCCTGGGACGGTCGCCGGAACTTACGGTGAGGCCGGGGGATACAGCGACCGAGGCAGCTGTGAAGCCGCGGCCGAGTCCAGGAGCCACAGGGTGCGCTGCCTGCCGTACGCACCCGCAGCCGGAGCCTGGACCTCGCCCGCGCCCGACAGGGCGATGGCCACGGCCTGCGCCTTGTCCGCACCTGCCGCGAGCAGCCAGACCTCGCGGGCCGAGCGGATCGCCGGAAGGGTCAGCGAGATCCGGGTCGGCGGCGGCTTGGGGGCGCCATGGACGCCGACCACCGTCCGCTCCGTCTCGCGCACCGCGGGCAGCTCCGGGAAGAGCGAGGCCACGTGGGTGTCCGGGCCGACGCCCAGCATCAGTACGTCGAAGGAGGGAACGGCCCCGTGGTTCTCCGGGCCGGCCGCCTTCGCCAGTTCCGCCGCGTACGCCTCCGCGGCCGCCTCCGCGTCCGCACCGTACGGTCCGTCGGAGGCGGGCATGGCGTGCACGCGCTCCGGGTCCACCGGCACGGTGTCCAGCAGGGCCTCGCGGGCCTGCGTGACATTGCGCTCCGGGTCGCCCTCGGGGAGGTAGCGCTCGTCGCCCCACCAGAGGTCGAGCCGGCTCCAGTCGACGGCGTCCCGGGCGGGGGCCGCCGCCAGCGCGGCGAGCAGGCCGTTGCCGTTGCGGCCCCCCGTGAGGACCACGGACGCGTGGCCCCGGGAGGCCTGCGCGTCCACGATCTTCGTGATCAGACGGGCCGCGGCCGCCTGCGCCATCAGTTCCTTGTCGCGGTGCACGACCAGCTGCGGAGTGCTCACTTCGCCGCCGCCTTCTTCGCCGGGGCCTTCTTGGCGGCCGCCTTCTTGGCGGGCGCCTCACCGGCCTTCGCCTCACCGGTGTCCGCCTCCGCCACCGCTTCCGCCACCGCTTCCGCCGCGGCGGGCTCGGTGCCCGAGTTCAGCCGCTCCACGCCGTAGCGCAGCGCCGACGCGTAGGTGTCGTCCGGGTCCAGCCGGCGCAGCTCCTCCGCGATCAGCTCGGCGGTGTCCCGCCGCTTGAGCGCCACCGCGCGGGCCGGCTGGCCGTCGATGGCCAGGGTGGCCAGCGAGCCGTCGGCCCGGTCCAGGACGATCGGGCCGCAGCTGGTGTCCATGCGGACGGCGGTCAGGCCCGGGCCCGAGGACAGCGAGCGCCTGACGGGGACGTCCAGCCGGTCCGCGAGCCACATCGCCAGCAGCTCACAGCTCGGGTTGAACTCCTCGCCCTCCACCTCGACGGTCCTGACCTCGCAGACCACCTGGTCCAGGGCCGCCGCCAGCATCGAGCGCCACGGCGTGATCCGGGTCCAGGACAGGTCCGTGTCGCCGGGCGTGTAGGCCTCGGCACGGGCGGACAGCTCCCGTACCGGCTGCTCGGCGGCGTAGGTGTCGGTGACCCGGCGCTGGGCGAGCGCGCCCAGCGGGTCCTTGGCCGGGTCCAGCGGGGCGTTCACCGGCCACCAGACGACGACCGGGGCGTCCGGCAGCAGCAGCGGCAGGACGACCGAGTCGGCGTGGTCGGACACCTCGCCATACAGCCGCAGCACCACCGTCTCGCCGGTGCCCGCGTCCGCGCCCACCCGCACCTCGGCGTCCAGACGGGACGACGTACGGTCGCGCGGGGAGCGGGAGACGCGCTTGATGACCACCAGCGTGCGCGAGGGGTGCTCGCGCGAGGCGTCGTTGGCGGCCTTCAGGGCGTCGTAGGCGTTCTCCTCGTCGGTGACGATGACGAGGGTCAGGACCATGCCGACGGCGGGGGTGCCGATGGCACGGCGGCCCTGCACGAGCGACTTGTTGATCTCGCCGGCGGTGGTGCCGGTCAGGTCTATCTTCATGGCCGGCGCCAGCTCCGTCCGTCTCGTGCGAGCATCTCGTCCGCCTCGGCGGGACCCCAGGTGCCCGACGGGTACTGCGCGGGCCTGCCGTGCTTGTCCCAGTACTCCTCGATCGGGTCGAGGATCTTCCAGGACAGCTCGACCTC
The DNA here is from genome assembly GCF_053597295.1 of Streptomyces sp. NPDC001450. Taxonomy (NCBI): domain Bacteria; kingdom Bacillati; phylum Actinomycetota; class Actinomycetes; order Kitasatosporales; family Streptomycetaceae; genus Streptomyces; species Streptomyces sp. NPDC001450. The sequence goes on along the minus strand of NZ_JBSFHY010000015.1, from coordinate 183,665 downwards.
CTCCGTGCGCGGGAAGAGGTTGGCGTCGCCCAGCAGCACGTCCAGGATCAGCCGCTCGTAGGCCTCCGGGCTGGACTCCGTGAAGGACTCGCCGTAGGCGAAGTCCATGGACACGTCCCGGATCTCCATCGAGGTGCCCGGCACCTTGGAGCCGAAGCGGACCGTGATGCCCTCGTCCGGCTGGACGCGGATGACGACCGCGTTCGAACCCAGCTCCTCCGTCGCCGTGTGGTCGAAGGGGGAGTGCGGCGCCCGCTGGAAGACGACGGCGATCTCGGTGACGCGGCGGCCGAGACGCTTGCCGGTGCGCAGATAGAAGGGGACGCCCGCCCAGCGGCGGTTGTCGATCGCCAGCTTCACGGCCGCGTAGGTGTCGGTCTTCGACTTCGGGTCGATGCCGTCCTCTTCGAGGTAGCCGATGACCTTCTCGCCGCCCTGCCAGCCCCCGGCGTACTGCCCGCGGACGGTGGAGCGGCCCAGGTCCTTCGGCAGCCGGACGGCGCCGAGCACCTTGGTCTTCTCGGCCGCCAGCGCGTCCGCGTCGAAGGAGGCGGGCTCCTCCATCGCGGTCAGCGCGAGCAACTGGAGCAGGTGGTTCTGGATGACGTCACGGGCGGCGCCGATGCCGTCGTAGTAGCCGGCGCGGCCGCCGATGCCGATGTCCTCGGCCATGGTGATCTGCACATGGTCCACGAAGGACCGGTTCCAGATCGGCTCGAACATCGTGTTGGCGAAGCGCAGCGCCAGGATGTTCTGGACGGTCTCCTTGCCGAGGTAGTGGTCGATCCGGAACACCTGGTCCGGCTCGAACACCTCGTGCACGACCTTGTTCAGCTGCTCGGCCGACTCCAGGTCGTGGCCGAAGGGCTTCTCGATGACCGCGCGGCGCCAGGAGCCGCCGGTCTGGTCGGCCAGCCCGTGCTTCTTCAGCTGCTGGATGACCACGGGGAAGGAGCGTGGCGGCACGGACAGGTAGAAGGCGAAGTTGCCGCCCGTGCCCTGTGCCTTGTCCAGCTCCTCGATGGTGGCGCGCAGCCGCTCGAACGCGTCGTCGTCGTCGAAGGTGCCCTGGACGAAGCGCATCCCCTGGATGAGCTGCTGCCAGACCTCCTCACGGAACGGCGTACGCGCGTGCGCCTTGACGGCGTCGTGGACCTCGGCCGCGAAGTCCTCGTGCTCCCACTCGCGGCGGGCGAAGCCCACCAGGGAGAAGCCCGGCGGCAGCAGACCACGGTTCGCGAGGTCGTACACCGCGGGCATCAGCTTCTTGCGGGACAGGTCGCCCGTGACGCCGAAGATCACCAGGCCCGACGGCCCCGCGATACGCGGGAGCCGTCGGTCGGCGGGGTCACGAAGCGGGTTCGCTCCGGAACCAGCAAGGGGTGACAACTCAGCCCTCCGAGGGGGCGAGGCGCTTCAGCTCCGCCTCGGTCGACTTCAGCAGGTCGTTCCAGGACGCCTCGAACTTCTCGACGCCCTCGTCCTCCAGAACCTGGACCACGTCGTCGTACGAGATCCCGAGCTTCTCGATCGCGTCGATGTCGGCGCGGGCCTGCTCGTAGGTGCCGGCGACGGTGTCGCCGGTGATCTCACCGTGGTCCTCGGTGGCCTCCAGGGTGGCCTCCGGCATGGTGTTGACCGTGTTCGGCGCGACCAGGTCCGTCACGTACATGGTGTCCTGGTACGCCGGGTCCTTCACGCCGGTCGACGCCCACAGCGGACGCTGCTTGTTGGCGCCCGCGTTCTCCAGCGCCTTCCAGCGGTCGGAGGAGAAGACCTCCTCGTACGCCTGGTAGGCGAGGCGGGCGTTGGCGATGGCGGCCTTGCCGCGCAGCGCCTTGGCCTCGTCGGTGCCGAGCCCGTCCAGGCGCTTGTCGATCTCGGTGTCCACGCGGGACACGAAGAAGGACGCCACGGAGTGGATCAGGGAGAGGTCCAGGCCCTTCTCGCGTGCCTTCTCCAGGCCCGTGATGAAGGCGTCCATGACCGCGCGGTAGCGCTCCAGGGAGAAGATCAGCGTGACGTTGACGCTGATCCCGTTGCCGATCGTCTCCGCGATCGCGGGCAGACCCGCCTTGGTGGCCGGGATCTTGATCAGGGTGTTCGGGCGGTCGACCAGCCAGGCCAGCTGCTTGGCCTCGGCGACGGTCGCCCGGGTGTTGTGGGCCAGGCGCGGGTCGACCTCGATGGAGACCCGGCCGTCCTGGCCGTCGGTGGCGTCGAAGACCGGGCGCAGGATGTCGGCGGCGTCCCGGACGTCCGCCGTGGTGATCATGCGGATGGCCTCGTCGACCGTGACCTTGCGGGCGGCGAGGTCCGACAGCTGCTGCTCGTAGCCGTCGCCGCCGCTGATCGCCTTCTGGAAGATCGTCGGGTTGGTGGTGACGCCCACGACGTGCTGCTGGTCGATCAGCTCGGCGAGGTTGCCGGACGTGATCCGCTTGCGCGACAGGTCGTCCAGCCAGATCGCGACGCCTTCCTCGGAGAGGCGCTTGAGTGCGTCTGTCATGGAATTACATCTCCTACGTGTCGTATGTGAGCGTCAGCGCTGGGCGTCGGCGAGGGATTCCCGGGCCTTCGCGGCCACGTTCTCGGCAGTGAAGCCGAACTCGCGGAAGAGGACCTTGCCGTCCGCGGACGCACCGAAGTGCTCCAGGGAAACGATGCGGCCGGCGTCCCCGACGTACTTGTGCCAGGTGAGGCCGATGCCCGCCTCGACCGCGACACGGGCCTTCACGGACGGCGGCAGCACGGAGTCCCGGTACCCCTGGTCCTGCTCCTCGAACCACTCCACCGACGGCATCGACACGACCCGCGTCGGCACCCCGTCGGCCTGCAGCTGCTCGCGCGCCTCGACGGCCACGTGCACCTCGGAGCCGGTGGCGATCAGGATCACCTGCGGCTCGCCGCCTTCGGCCTCGAACAGGACATAACCACCGCGCGCGGCCTCGTCGTTGGGCTCGTACACCGGCACGCCCTGGCGGGTCAGCGCGAGGCCGTGGGGCTGGCCCTTGCCGAACTCCTTGGTGTAGCGCTTGAGGATCTCGCGCCAGGCGATCGCGGTCTCGTTGGCGTCCGCCGGGCGGACGATGTTCAGACCGGGGATCGCGCGCAGCGAGGCCAGGTGCTCGATGGGCTGGTGGGTGGGGCCGTCCTCGCCCAGACCGATGGAGTCGTGCGTCCACACGTACGTCACCGGCAGGTGCATGAGGGCCGACAGGCGCACCGCGTTGCGCATGTAGTCGGAGAAGACGAGGAACGTACCGCCGTAGACACGGGTGTTGCCGTGCAGCGTGATGCCGTTCATCTCCGCGGCCATGGAGTGCTCGCGGATACCGAAGTGGATGGTGCGGCCGTACGGGTCCGCCTCCGGCAGCGGGTTGTCCGCCGGCAGGAACGAGCTGTCCTTGTCGATGGTCGTGTTGTTCGACCCGGCGAGGTCGGCGGAGCCGCCCCACAGCTCGGGGACGACCGCGCCCAGCGCCTGCAGCACCTTGCCGGAGGCGGCACGCGTCGCGATGCCCTTGCCCGGCTCGAAGACCGGGAGCTTCTCCTCCCAGCCGGTGGGCAGCTCGCCCGCGCTGACCCGGTCGAACTCGGCGGCACGCTCGGCGTTGTTGTCGCGCCAGAGCTGGAAGGACTTCTCCCACTCCGTCTTGGCCTCGCGGCCGCGCTCGACGGCCCGGCGGGTGTGGCTCAGCACCTCGTCGGCGACCTCGAAGGACTGCTCCGGGTCGAAGCCGAGGACCCGCTTGGTGGCCGCGACCTCGTCGTCGCCGAGCGCCGAGCCGTGCGCGGCCTCGGTGTTCTGCGCGTTCGGGGCCGGCCAGGCGATGATCGAGCGCATCGCGATGAAGGACGGCCTGTCCGTGACCTTCTTCGCTGCCTCGATCGCGTTGTAGATGGCGTGCGGGTCGAGGTCGCCGTCCGGCTTCGGGGCGATCCGCTGCACGTGCCAGCCGTAGGCCTCGTACCGCTTGACCGTGTCCTCGGAGACGGCCGTCTCGGTGTCGCCCTCGATCGAGATGTGGTTGTCGTCCCACAGCAGGACCAGGTTGCCGAGCTTCTGGTGGCCGGCGAGCGAGGACGCCTCGGCGGAGATGCCCTCCTGCAGGCAGCCGTCACCGGCGATGCAGTAGATGAAGTGGTCGAACGGAGACTCGCCCTCCGGGGCGTCCGGGTCGAACAGACCGCGCTCGTAGCGGGCGGCCATGGCCATGCCCACCGCGTTGGCGACACCCTGGCCCAGCGGGCCCGTGGTGGTCTCGACGCCCTTGGTGTGCCCGTACTCCGGGTGGCCCGGAGTCTTCGAGCCCCAGGTACGGAAGGCCTTCAGGTCGTCCAGCTCCAGACCGAAGCCGGCCAGGTAGAGCTGCGTGTAGAGGGTCAGGGACGAGTGGCCGGCGGACAGCACGAAGCGGTCGCGGGCGACCCACTCCGGGTCGGCCGGGTCGTGCCGCATCACCTTCTGGAAGAGGGTGTAGGCGGCCGGAGCCAGGCTCATCGCCGTACCGGGATGGCCGTTGCCGACCTTCTGTACGGCGTCGGCGGCCAGGACGCGGGCGGTGTCCACGGCCCGCTGGTCCAGCTCGGTCCACTCAAGGTCTGTGGTGGTCGGCTTGGTGCTCACCCTGGGTCAGGGCTCCTCTCCACATGTCGGTCGCCGGTCTTCGGGGCATGCGCCCACCCGGCCGCCGGTGCACTTCTGCCCACCGGCCGCTGTTGAGCCTACCCCCGTAAGGACGTGCATTTTTTCGAGTGATTCCAGACTGCCGGGACTCTTGTGGATCCGCCTCCCGACTGGCCGAGGACGCATTCGGCACATGAATACGGAGCCGCTCATCTGACTGCTCAATCGAGCCCTGAGACCCCTCTGATGTGCCGTCCGCCAACACGACCCCACCCCCGCGAAGGCCGAGGTATGGGCAACGTCTAAAGTGGCGTGGTACGCGCGAGCCTTTACCGGTACTTCACACGGGGAGGCTTGCTGGGATGTCTCTGTCAGGGGTGTGCGTGACGGCCGTCGAATCCCGTCCAGCGGGTGCGCTCGGGACGAGCCAAAGCCCGGTTCACCGGCCGTTCGGGGCCCGTGTCAAGGCGTTCGTGGCGCTGACCAAGCCGCGGATCATCGAGCTGCTGCTCATCACCACCGTTCCGGTGATGTTCCTGGCGCAGCAGGGTGTACCCGACCTGAAGCTGGTCCTGCTCACCTGTGTCGGCGGCTACCTCTCGGCGGGCGGCGCCAACGCGCTGAACATGTACATCGACCGGGACATCGACGCCCTGATGGACCGCACCTCGCAGCGCCCGCTGGTGACCGGCATGGTCAGCCCGCTCGAGTGCCTGGTCTTCGGTATCACCCTCGCGGTCGTCTCGACGCTGCTGTTCGGGTTGACCGTCAACTGGCTGAGCGCCTGGCTGTCACTCGGAGCGCTCCTCTTCTACGTCGTCGTCTACACGATGATCCTCAAGCGGCGTACGTCGCAGAACATCGTGTGGGGCGGTATCGCCGGCTGTCTGCCGGTGCTGATCGGCTGGTCCTCGGTCACGAACTCCATGTCCTGGGCGCCGGTCATCCTCTTCCTCGTCATGTTCTTCTGGACGCCGCCGCACTACTGGCCGCTGTCCATGAAGGTCAGGGACGACTACGCGCGCGTGGGCGTACCGATGCTCCCGGTCATCGCCTCCAACAAGGTGGTCGCCCGGCAGATCGTCATCTACAGCTGGGTGATGGTCGCCGTCTCCCTGCTGCTGACCCCGCTCGGCTACACCGGCTGGTTCTACACCCTGGTCGCCCTCGCGGCCGGCGGCTTCTGGCTGTGGGAGGCGCACGGGCTGCAGAACCGGGCGAAGGCCGAGGTGACCGGCGCCAAGCTCAAGGAGATGCGCCTCTTCCACTGGTCGATCACCTATGTGTCGATCCTCTTCGTCGCGGTCGCGGTCGACCCCTTCCTGCGCTGACGGACCGCCGTACGTCACAGGTCACAGGGCTCTCCCCTCGCCAGCCGATCTACCCGTGAGTAGCATCCTGGCCATGGCAGACACGCAGCAGGTTGACCCGAAGGCCGAGCGCACCGCGGCCCGGCTCGCGAAGAAGATCAGCGCCTTCTCCAAGGCCCACGGCGGCGCCGAGGGTCAGGTGGCCCACATCGGCGAGCGCGGCGCCCGGATCGTCCTCGTCGGCGAGGACGGCGGCTGGGGCGACCTGGTGGCCCCCAGCACCGAGATCGCCGAGCAGGCGGTGCAGAAGGCGGGCATCACGGTCCACGAGTCCTTCGACGGCGAGTTCGCGGCGAAGGTGAAGACGGGTTCGTACGAGTGGAAGCGCATGGCCGGAATCCAGGTCGGCGGCTCGGCCGGCCGCTGAGCAGCCGGCCGCAAGGGGCGTGGGGCCGTATCGATGTGCGGCTCCGCCGCATGGGCGCGAGCGACCACGAATCAGTCGCAGCCGCCCAACAACGCGCACCCCTGAGCTGAACCGCGACCTCACACCCGGTTCACCCGTTAGGACGTGTAAGACCACGTCCCACGGGGAGCCGGAATGATCGAAACGCCGTCCCTCGTGGACCAGTACTGCCACGGCGTACTGAGAACGGAACTGGGCCTCGGCACTTTCGAGGCCCAGCTCGCGCGCACCGAGGGCCCGCCCGCCCCCGGCACCACCCTCTTCGACACCCAGACCGGCTTCGCCGTGAGGCGCTGGTGCCCACCCCTCCTCGGCCTGGAACCCCACTGCTCACCGGCCCGCTATCTCGCCCGACGCCGCGAACTCGGCGTACTGGAAGCCGGTCGCAGGCTGCTGCGCGGCAGTGGCATCACCACGTACCTGGTCGACACCGGCCTGCCCGGAGACCTCACGGGACCGGCCGAGATGGCGAGCACGGGCGAGGCGCAGGCACACGAGATCGTGCGCCTGGAACTCCTCGCCGAACAGGTCGCCGACACCTCGGGCACGGTCGAGTCCTTTCTCGCCAACCTGGCCGAGTCGGTGCACGGAGCCGCCGCGAACGCCGTCGCCTTCACCTCCGTCGCGGGCGTACGGCACGGCCTCGCGCTCGCGCCGGAGCCGCCCGGACCGGGCGAGGTGCGCGGCGCGGCGGGCCGCTGGCTGGCCGGGCGGCGGGTCGGCGGCGAACTGACCGACCCGGTGCTGCTCCGGCACCTGCTGTGGATCGCGGTCGCCTCGGGACTGCCTCTTCAGCTGCACTCCGGGCTCGGTGAGCCGGGCTCGCGGATCGACCGCACGGACCCGGTGCTGCTCACCGACTTCGTACGATCCACGGCCGGGCTCGGCACGGATCTGATCCTGCTGCACAGTTACCCGTACCACCGTCACACCGCCCATCTGGCCGGCGTCTTCCCACACGTGTACGCCGATTCGGGCGCGGCCCTCGTGCGCACCGGCGCCCGTGCGGCGACGGTCCTCGCCGAGATCCTGGAGCTGGCCCCGTTCGGCAAGATCCTTTTTTCCAGCGGCGCCCACGGCCTGCCCGAGCTGCACGTCGTCGGGGCCCGGCTGTTCCGCGAGGCGCTGGGCCGGGTGCTGGGCGGCTGGGTGGCCGAGGGCGCGTGGTCCCTGGGGGACGCGCAGCGGGTGGCCCGGATGGTCGCGGCGGGCAACGCGCGGCGGGTGTACGGGCTGGGATGAGGGCGGCTGTACGGGCTGGGACAAAGGGGTGTCCGGCGAGGCCCGTGCTGTACAGACTGGTCCGATGCCGACCGACGCGCTTCTCGCCCGTTTCCTGCAGGCACTGTCGGACCTGAACCCGCTCGCCGTCTGGGCGCACGGTTCACTGGCCGGAGGCGACTACCAGGAGGGCCGCAGCGATCTGGATCTGATCGCGGTCCTGCCGGACGCGCCGGGCCTGCGGACCTTACGGCACGTCGTGGCCCTGCACCGGCGGCTGCGCGCGGATCCGCTCGCGGCCGTCCTGCACTGCAGCTACCTCGCCCCGGCCACGCTGGCCGACCCGGGCCGGTCGCATCTGACCTGGGCGCACGGACATGTGATGCGCCGCCCGGTCACCCCCGTCACCCGGCGCGAGCTGCACGACTTCGGCCGGGTGCTGCACGGCGAGCCGCCCGGCGGGCTGCTCCCGGAGGTGTCGGACGCGCAGCTGGGCGCCTTCGTCGTCCAGGACCAGCGGGACTTCTGGCGCCCCGCGGTCGACAAGGCCAGGCTGTGGCGGCAGGACGTCTGGGTGGACCTCGGGCTGCTGACCTTCGCCCGTGCCACCGTGACCCTGCGCGACGGGCGGCTGATCTCGAAGCGGGAGGCGCTGGGCGAGCTGCGGGGGCTCGGCGCGCCCGAGGAGGTCGTCGAGGACATCGAGCGGCGGCGGTACGGGGGTCCGGCCCCGGTGCGCGCCGACTGGCTCACCCGGCGCGCCGAGCTGACCCGAGGCTACCTCGGGCCGGCGATCGACGCGCTGGTCACCACGTACGGGTGACTCACGCGCGCGTGCCCATCGTCACCTCGGCCGAGGGACTGGGCAGGTCCAGGGTGGCCTCCGGGCGCTCCCGCAGCGACAGCAGGACGCGCAGGACACCGATCCACACCAGGCACGAGCCCATCATGTGGAGGCCGACCAGCACCTCGGGCAGGTGCGTGAAGTACTGCACGTAGCCGATGACACCCTGCGCGAGCAGGATCAGGAACAGCTCGCGGGTGCGGTCGAGGGGGCCCTTGGGGGCGTCGACCGCCTTGAGCACGAACCACAGGGCGAAGGTGAGGGTCACCACGATCCAGGCGAGCACGGCGTGCAGCTTGCTGACCGTCTCCCAGTCGATGGGGATCCGGTCGACCTCGCTGGAGTCGCCCGCGTGCGGTCCCGCCCCGGTCACCACCGTGCCGACCGCGATGAGCAGCACGGACGCGGCCACCAGGAACCAGACCAGCTGCTGCACGGCCTTCCCGACCAGCGGCCGCGGCGCCCCGTCGCCCTCGCGGGTGCGCTGCCACATCACCGTGGCGACGGTGATCAGGCCCGTCGAGAGCAGGAAGTGCGCGGCGACCGTGTACGGGTTCAGGCCCACCAGGACCACGATGCCGCCGAGCACCGCGTTGCCCATGACCACCCAGAACTGCGTCCAGCCGAGCCGGGTGAGGCTGCGCCGGTACGGCTTCTCGGAGCGTGCCGCGATGATCGCCCAGCCGATGGCGGCGCACAGCACGTACGTCAGCATGCGGTTGCCGAACTCGATGGCGCCGTGCAAGCCCATCGCGCCGGTGGTGGTCAGCGAGTCCTCGGTGCACGTGGGCCAGGTCGGGCAGCCCAGGCCCGAGCCGGTCAGACGTACGGCACCGCCGGTGACGACGATGACGACCGACATCACGAGCGCGGCGAGCGCCGCCCGCCGGACCGTCCGGGGGTCCGGGGTCCAGCGTGCGGCGATGAAGGCGAGCGGGTTGCGCAGGGCCGCTACGGCGTCGGCGCGGGTCAGCTTTGGCACGTGCACCATCGTAGGCCGCCGCTTGTGCACGCTTTCACGAGGGTCCCGGTCCCGGGACTACTCCCAGCGGAAGAACCGCCCGGCCGCGGCGAGCCCCACGATGGCCCACACGGCGAGGATCCCGAGGTCGCCCCACGGCGTCCCGGCGCCGTGCTGGAGCACGTCCCGCAGGCCGTCCGAGAGGGCCGAGACGGGCAGCAGGCCGAGGATGTGCTGCCCGGCCGAGCCGAACTTGTCCAGCGGCACGATCACGCCGCCGCCGACGAGCAGCAGCAGGAAGACCAGGTTGGCGGCGGCCAGCGTCGCCTCCGCCTTCAGGGTGCCCGCCATCAGCAGCCCGAGCCCCGAGAAGGCGGCCGTGCCGAGGATCAGCAGGAGCAGGACGGCGAGCACGCTGGTGAATGTCCCAGCGCCGTGCGGGGACCAGCCCAGCGCGAAGGCGATCACCGTCAGCAGGATCACCTGGAGGACCTCGGTGAACAGGACTGACGCCGTCTTCGCGGCCATCAGCCCCCAGCGCGGCAGCGGGGAGGAGGCGAGCCGCTTCAGCACGCCGTAGCGGCGCTCGAAGCCGGTCGCGATGGCCTGCCCGGTGAACGCCGTCGACATCACGGCGAGGGCCAGGATGCCCGGGGCGAGGAAGTCGACCGCCTTGCCCTTGCCGGTGTCGACGATGTCCACGGAGCTGAAGAGCACCAGCAGCAGGGTCGGGATCACGACCGTCAGCAGCAGCTGCTCGCCGTTGCGCAGCAGCATCTTCGTCTCCAGCGCCGCCTGGGCCGCGATCATGCGGGGGAGGGGCGCCGCACCCGGCTTCGGGGCGTACGTACCGGTCGCGGTCGTCACGAGCGCAGCTCCTTGCCGGTCAGCTCCAAGAAGACGTCTTCCAAAGTGTGCCGCTCGACCGAGATCCGGTCCGGCATCACCCCGTGCTGGGCGCACCACGAGGTCACCGTGGCCAGCAGCTGCGGATCGACCTTGCCGACGACCCGGTAGCTGCCCGGGGTCAGCTCGGCGGCCGTGCAGTCGGCCGGGAGCGCCTTGAGCAGGGAGGCCACGTCGAGGCCGGGACGACCGGTGAAGCGCAGGGTGTTCTCGGCGCCGCCCTTGCACAGCTCCTCCGGGGAGCCCTGGGCGATGACCCGGCCGCCGTCGATGATCGCGACGTCGTCGGCGAGCTGCTCGGCCTCTTCCATGTGGTGCGTGGTGAGGATCACGGAGACGCCGTCGGCGCGCAGGTCCCTGACCAGATCCCAGGTGGCCCGGCGGGCCTGCGGGTCGAGGCCGGCGGTCGGCTCGTCCAGGAAGACCAGCTCCGGGCGCCCGACGACGGCCATGGCGAGCGCCAGCCGCTGCTGCTGGCCGCCGGACAGCCGGCGGTAGCCGGTGCGGCCGCAGGAGCCGAGCCCGAGGCGTTCTATCAGCGCGTCCACGTCCAGTGGGTGCGCGTGCAGCCTGGCCACGTGGCGCAGCATCTCGTCCGCTCTGGCGCCGGAGTACACGCCTCCGGACTGGAGCATCACACCGATGCGCGGACGCAGGTCGGCGGCCTGCCGCACCGGGTCGAGGCCCAGGACGCGGACCGTGCCGGAATCCGGCTTCCGGTACCCCTCGCAGGTCTCGATCGTGGTCGTCTTCCCCGCCCCGTTGGGGCCGAGTACGGCGGTCACTCCCGCCTGGGCCGCCAGGTCGAGGCCGTCCACCGCGGTCTTCGTGCCGTACCGCTTCACCAGGGCCTGGACCTCGATGAGCGGGTGCGGCGCGAAGCGTCTCGTCGAGGGGCGGTGGTCGGGAGACGGGCGGGCGGGCTCACTTCGCATGGATCCAGAGTCTAGGGAGGTGCCGGGCCGCTCAGGCGCGGGGGTGCGGGAACTCCTCCTCACGGGGCCGGTGCACGGCCAGCCACCGCTCGGCGTAGGCCACCGCGTCCGCCACCGGGAACAGCCGGGCGTCGGCCGCGCCGACCTTGCCGCGCACGACGGGACGGTCCCGTTCGAAGTCGTGGCCGAGCTCGTCGAAGCGGTCCGAGGTGATCGACACCTCGGTCACCGTCTCCCAGCCGCCGCCCGGTGCCGGCCGGCCGACCGGCACCAGCGGGGACGGTATGCGGTACTCGGCCAGGTGGAAGCTGGTGCAGGCGTCGTAGCCCGCGCCGAGCAGCAGGACCCGCGCGCCCAGCCGCTCCAGCCGGGCCAGCGGGCTGCGCTCGCCCAGCCGGCAGTCGGAGGCATGGCCGTCCACGATCTGTGCGGCGCGGGGCCCGAGCGCGGCGAAGGAGGTCTGCGGGTGCGCGCTGCGCTGGGCACCCGGCCAGGTACGGACGGTCTCCGGGATCACCCCGACCCCGCGCGACGGGGTGATCAGGGGGTCGTAGCCGGGCATCGTGGCCCGGATCCTGTCCCACCACTCCTCGGGCACCGGAGGGCTGCCCCACACCGCCGGGTCGGACAGGCCGCCCGACTGGGTGGGCACGACGAGTGTGCCGGAGGAGCCGAGCACGTCGAGGAGTCCCTGGACGACCGCGACGGCGCCTCCGTTGACCCAGCCGAGGGAACTCAGCGAGGAGTGCACGAGGAGGATCTCGCCGGTCTCGACACCCAGCAGGCGCAACTGCGTGGAAACCGTGTCGCGAGTGACAAGAGGGCCGGTCGGAGGGGGTGTGGGCATGGTTCGGGAGTCTTCCCGACGGGCGTGGAAGGCGCCACCCTTTTGCCGTCCCGGCCCTGCTCGGACAGTGTGGGGACGGTCGCCGAATGATCGATCAGAAGATCATTTCCGCAGGTCGGATTAGGTATGCCTAAGTGATACAGGGCACCGCCTGGTGATCCGGACGGCGCTTGTCAGGCTCCGAAGAATTACGCAACAATGGCGTTGTGAAAAACGTCGGCGAGGCTCGGGAGACCCCGGTGGGTACTCCTCAGGAGGAGCTCGCGACTGGGGAGCGCTCGACGCGCAACCGGGTCGCGCGGTCCATCCTGGACCACGGCCCGTCGACCGTCACCGAACTCGCCGGACGCCTGGGCCTGACCCCGGCGGCCGTACGACGGCACCTGGACGCGCTGGTCGCGGACGACGTCGTCGAGGCGCGCGAGCAGCGGGTGTACGGCACGCGCACGCGTGGCCGTCCCGCCAAGGTCTTCGCGCTGACGGACTGCGGCCGGGACGCCTTCGACCAGTCGTACGACAAGCTCGCCGCGGACGCCCTGCGCTGGATCGCCGAGCGGGAGGGTGGCGCCGATGCGGTCGCCGCCTTCGCCCGCGCCCGGATCGCCGCCCAGGCGAGCGCGTACCGCGAGGCGATCGAGAGCGTCAGCCCCGACGAGCGCACCGAAGCGCTGGCCAAGGCCCTGAGCGTGGACGGGTACGCTGCTACGGCGCGCAGCGCACCGGTCGGCGAGCAGCTGTGCCAGCACCACTGCCCGGTCGCCCATGTGGCGGAGCAGTTCCCGCAGCTGTGCGAAGCGGAGACGGAGATCTTCGCCGAGCTGCTCGGAACCCACGTCCAGCGACTGGCGACGATCGCGCACGGCGACGGCGTCTGCACGACGTTCATCCCCAAGATTTCCAAGACCAGCGACAACGCATCTGCAAGCACGGCCGGGAGGAACCCCGCATGACTCTCCCCACGGAGACTGCCCACCCCGAACTCGAGGGTCTGGGCAAGTACGAATACGGTTGGGCCGACTCCGACGAGGCCGGCGCCTCTGCGAAGCGTGGTCTGAACGAGGACGTGGTCCGGGACATCTCCGCGAAGAAGTCCGAGCCGGAGTGGATGACCAAGCTCCGTCTCAAGGGGCTGCGCCTCTTCGAGAAGAAGCCCATGCCGAACTGGGGCTCGGACCTGTCGGGCATCGACTTCGACAACATCAAGTACTTCGTGCGCTCCACGGAGAAGCAGGCGGAGTCCTGGGAGGACCTGCCCGAGGACATCAAGAACACGTACGACAAGCTCGGCATCCCGGAGGCGGAGAAGCAGCGCCTCGTCGCCGGTGTCGCGGCGCAGTACGAGTCCGAGGTCGTCTACCACCAGATCCGCGAGGACCTGGAGGAGCAGGGTGTCATCTTCCTCGACACCGACACCGCGCTGAAGGAGCACCCGGAGCTCTTCAAGGAGTACTTCGGCACGGTCATCCCGGTCGGTGACAACAAGTTCGCCTCGCTGAACACCGCCGTGTGGTCGGGTGGCTCCTTCATCTACGTCCCGCCGGGCGTCCACGTGGAGATCCCGCTCCAGGCCTACTTCCGTATCAACACGGAGAACATGGGCCAGTTCGAGCGGACCCTGATCATCGTCGACGAGGGTGCCTACGTGCACTACGTCGAGGGCTGCACGGCCCCGATCTACAAGTCGGACTCGCTGCACTCCGCGGTCGTCGAGATCATCGTCAAGAAGAACGCCCGCTGTCGCTACACGACCATCCAGAACTGGTCGAACAACGTCTACAACCTGGTCACCAAGCGCGCCGTGGCCTACGAGGGCGCGACCATGGAGTGGATCGACGGCAACATCGGCTCCAAGGTGACGATGAAGTACCCGGCCGTCTACCTGATGGGCGAGCACGCCAAGGGCGAGACCCTCTCCATCGCCTTCGCGGGCGAGGGCCAGCACCAGGACGCCGGTTCCAAGATGGTCCACATGGCGCCGAACACCTCGTCCAACATCGTCTCCAAGTCGGTGGCGCGCGGTGGCGGCCGTACCTCGTACCGCGGCCTGGTCGAGATCGGCGAGGGCGCCGCCGGCTCGAAGTCGAACGTGCTCTGCGACGCGCTGCTGGTCGACACGATCTCCCGCTCCGACACGTACCCCTACGTGGACGTCCGTGAGGACGACGTGTCCATGGGGCACGAGGCGACCGTCTCCAAGGTCTCCGAGGACCAGCTCTTCTACCTGATGAGCCGCGGTATGACCGAGTTCGAGGCGATGGCGATGATCGTGCGCGGCTTCGTCGAGCCGATCGCCAAGGAACTGCCCATGGAGTACGCGCTGGAGCTCAACCGGCTGATCGAGCTGCAGATGGAGGGCGCGGTCGGTTAATCACCGGCCCGCAGTCCCCGTCAAGCCACTTACGCAAGAAAGCGAGCATTACGACAGCCATGGCTGAGGCTCAGAACATCCCGGTGGGCTCCACCACCGCCGGCCAGATCGCGGTGGCCGCCGAGTCGACCGTCGCCACGCGCATGAGCGCGCCCCCGTCCTTCGACGTCGCGGACTTCCCGGTACCGCACGGCCGCGAGGAGGAGTGGCGGTTCACCCCGCTGGAGCGCCTGCGCGGGCTGCACGACGGCACGGCCGTCGCGAACGGCGAGGGCGTGAAGGTCACCGTCGAGGCCCCCGAGGGCGTCACCGTCGAGAGTGTCGGCCGCGACGACGCGCGGGTCGGCAGGGCGGGCACCCCGGTGGACCGCGTGGCCGCCCAGGCGTACTCGGCGTTCGAGCAGGCCGGAGTGGTCACCGTCCCCAAGGAGACGGTGCTCGCCGAGCCGATCCGGATCGCCGTGCACGGTGCGGGCGGGGTCGCCTTCGGTCACCAGGTCATCGAGCTGGGTGCCTTCGCCGAGGCCGTCGTCGTCATCGACCACACCGGCGACGCGGTGCTCGCCGCCAACGTCGACTACATCCTGGGCGACGGCGCCAAGCTGACCGTCGTCTCCGTCCAGGACTGGGACGACAAGGCCGTGCACGTGGCCCAGCACAACGCCCTGATCGGCCGCGACGCGTCCTTCAAGTCGGTCGTCGTGACCTTCGGCGGCGACCTGGTCCGCCTGCACCCGCGCGTCACCTACGCGGGCACCGGCGGCGAGGCCGAGCTGCTCGGCCTGTACTTCACCGACGCCGGGCAGCACCAGGAGCACCGCCTCCTGGTCGACCACAACACCCCGCACTGCAAGTCGAACGTCGTCTACAAGGGCGCGCTCCAGGGCGACGACGCGCACGCGGTGTGGATCGGTGACGTGCTCATCGAGGCCAGGGCCGAGGGCACCGACACCTACGAGATGAACCGCAACCTGGTGCTGACCGACGGCGCGCGGGTCGACTCGGTGCCGAACCTGGAGATCGAGACCGGCGAGATCGTCGGAGCCGGCCACGCCTCCGCGACCGGCCGCTTCGACGACGAGCAGCTCTTCTACCTGATGGCCCGCGGCATCCCGGAGCACGAGGCCCGCCGCCTCGTCGTCCGTGGCTTCTTCGCCGAGCTGGTCCAGCAGATCGGTGTCGCGGACATCGAGGAGCGCCTCCTCGCGAAGATCGACGAGGAGCTGGAGGCTTCGGTCGCATGACCTTCGTACGCGCCTGTGGGCTGAGCGAGCTGGAGGAGGACACCCCGAAGCGGGTGGAACTCGACGGCACGCCCGTGTCCATCGTGCAGACCGAGGGCGAGGTCTTCGCGATCCACGACATCTGCTCCCACGCGAACGTCTCGCTCTCCGAGGGCGAGGTGGAGGACTGTCAGATCGAGTGCTGGCTGCACGGCTCCAGCTTCGACCTCCGCACCGGCAAGCCGTCCGGCCTCCCCGCGACGCGCCCCGTCCCCGTATACCCCGTAAAGATCGAAGGGGACGACGTTCTCGTCTCCCTCACCCAGGAGTCCTGAGGCACCCATGGCAACGCTTGAAATCCGAGACCTGCACGTCACCGTCGAGGCCGACAACGCCACGAAGGAGATCCTCAAGGGCGTCGACCTCACCGTGAAGCAGGGCGAGACGCACGCCATCATGGGCCCCAACGGCTCCGGCAAGTCGACCCTCGCCTACTCGCTCGCGGGTCACCCGAAGTACACGATCACCGGCGGCACCGTGCTGCTCGACGGCGAGGACGTCCTGGAGATGTCCGTCGACGAGCGCGCCCGCGCGGGCCTGTTCCTGGCGATGCAGTACCCGGTCGAGGTCCCCGGCGTCTCGGTCTCCAACTTCCTGCGCACCTCCGCCACCGCCATCCGCGGCGAGGCCCCCAAGCTGCGCACCTGGGTGAAGGAGGTCAAGGAGGCCATGGAGCGCCTCAACATGGACCCGGCCTTCGCCGAGCGCAACGTCAACGAGGGCTTCTCCGGCGGTGAGAAGAAGCGCCACGAGATCCTCCAGCTCGAGCTGCTCAAGCCGAAGGTCGCGATCCTCGACGAGACCGACTCCGGCCTGGACGTCGACGCGCTCCGCATCGTCTCCGAGGGCGTCAACCGCGTCCGCGAGACCGGCGAGGTCGGCACCCTGCTGATCACGCACTACACGCGCATCCTGCGCTACATCAAGCCCGACTACGTCCACGTCTTCTCCGCGGGCCGGATCGTCGAGTCCGGCGGTGCCGAGCTCGCCGACAAGCTGGAGGACGAGGGCTACGAGGCGTACACGAAGGGTGGCGCATCCGAGTGACACAGCTGCCGGGCCTCCTCGACACCGAGGCGATCCGCAAGGACTTCCCCGTCCTGGACCGACTGATCCACGACGGCAAGAAGCTCGTGTACCTGGACAACGCGGCGACCTCGCAGAAGCCGCGCCAGGTGCTGGACGCCCTGAGCGAGTACTACGAGCGCTACAACGCCAACGTCCACCGCGGTGTGCATGTGCTCGCCGAGGAGGCCACGGCGCTGTACGAGGGCGCGCGCGACAAGGTCGCCGCGTTCATCAACGCGCCGAGCCGCGACGAGGTGATCTTCACCAAGAACGCCTCCGAGTCGCTGAACCTCGTGGCGAACATGCTGGGCTGGGCCGACGAGCCCTACCGGGTGGACCACGAGACCGAGATCGTCATCACGGAGATGGAGCACCACTCCAACATCGTGCCGTGGCAGCTGCTGGCGCAGCGCACGGGCGCGAAGCTGAGGTGGTTCGGCCTCACCGACGACGGCCGGCTGGACCTGTCCAACATCGACGAGATCATCACCGAGAAGACGAAGATCGTCTCCTTCGTGCTGGTGTCGAACATCCTGGGCACGGTCAACCCGGTCGACGCGATAGTCCGTCGCGCCCAGGAGGTCGGTGCGCTGGTCTGCATCGACGCCTCGCAGGCCGCCCCGCACATGCCGCTGGACGTGCAGGCCCTGCAGGCCGACTTCGTGGCCTTCACCGGCCACAAGATGTGCGGACCCACGGGCATCGGTGTCCTCTGGGGCCGCCAGGAGCTGCTGGAGGACCTGCCTCCCTTCCTGGGCGGCGGCGAGATGATCGAGACGGTGTCGATGCACTCCTCGACCTACGCCCCGGCCCCGCACAAGTTCGAGGCGGGCACACCGCCGATCGCCCAGGCTGTCGGTCTCGGTGCCGCGATCGACTACCTGAACTCGATCGGCATGGAGAAGATCCTCGCCCACGAGCACGCGCTCACCGAGTACGCGGTGAAGCGCCTGGCAGAGGTCCCGGACCTGCGGATCATCGGCCCGACCACGGCCGAGGACCGCGGGGCGGCGATCTCCTTCACGCTGGGCGACATCCATCCGCACGACGTGGGCCAGGTTCTCGACGAGCAGGGCATCGCGGTCCGCGTCGGCCACCACTGCGCGCGGCCCGTCTGCCTCCGCTACGGAATTCCTGCGACCACACGAGCGTCGTTCTATCTGTACTCCACGCCGGCCGAGATCGACGCACTGGTCGACGGCCTGGAGCACGTACGGAACTTCTTCGGCTGAAGGGCGTGCTGAAAAGGTGAAGCTGGACTCCATGTACCAGGAAGTCATCCTGGACCACTACAAGAACCCGCACGGGCGTGGTCTGAGGGATGGCGACGCCGAGGTGCACCACGTGAACCCGACGTGCGGCGACGAGATCACCCTTCGCGTGAAGTACGACGGAACGACGATCAGGGACGTCTCGTACGAGGGCCAGGGCTGCTCCATCAGCCAGGCCTCGGCCTCCGTGCTGAACGAGCTCCTCGTCGGCAAGGAACTGGCCGACGCGCAGAAGATCCAGGAGACCTTCCTGGAGCTGATGCAGTCCAAGGGCAAGCTCGAGCCCGACGACGCGATGGAGGACATCCTGGAGGACGCGGTCGCGTTCGCCGGTGTCTCCAAGTACCCCGCCCGGGTCAAGTGCGCCCTCCTCAGCTGGATGGCGTGGAAGGACGCGACGGCCCAGGCGCTGGGTGGCGCCGACGCCGAAAGGAAGACGGCATGAGCGAGACCGCTGAGATGAAGCCGGCCTCGGAGGAAGAACTCCGCGAGGCGCTGTACGACGTCGTCGACCCCGAGCTGGGCATCGACGTCGTCAACCTCGGTCTGATCTACGGCATCCACATCGACGACGCGAACATCGCGACGATCGACATGACCCTGACCTCGGCGGCCTGCCCGCTGACGGACGTCATCGAGGACCAGGCCAAGTCCGCAACGGACGGCCTGGTCAGCGAACTGCGTATCAACTGGGTCTGGATGCCCCCGTGGGGCCCCGACAAGATCACGGACGACGGCCGGGAGCAGCTTCGGGCGCTCGGGTTCAACGTCTGAGACATCCGCGTACGTGAAGCGGCGGCACCTGAGAGGTGCCGCCGCTTTCGTGTGTTCAGGAGAGCCCGTCCACCAGTAGGAACGCCGAGTCGGCCCGGTACAGGTCGGTGTTCTGGTACGGGTCCAGCTTCAGCTGGAAGTTCTGGTGGCGCAGGAAGCGGCCCGGGTAGTTGACCGACTCCAGCATGGTCGCGCCGGTGAAGGAGGACGTGCGGGGGCAGAACGTGGCGTCCTGCTCGAACAGGCGGGAGCCGTCGTCGTGTTCGGCGCGCAGGAGGAAGTCGCGGTGGCGGAGGTAGTCGCCGTCGGCCGTGGCGAAGGAGTAACAGCGGGCGTCGGACAGGCCCTTGACGAGTGCGAAGGTGGCGGCGCGGCGGGCGGAGGGTGAGCCGACCGGGTCGAGCTTCACGTAGTCGTCGACGACGTGCCAGTAGCGGTCGGGGTAGTTGAGGGAACGGACGGAACGCCGGTCGGCGGTCGGCTTCGGGGAACTTCCGTGGTGCGCCGGGGACTTGGCGGGGGCGGGTGTCGAGCCGGCCGCGTGTGTGGCCGTGGGTGCGGGGGACCCGGCTGTGGACGGTGTTGCCGAGGCCATGCTCGTCCTGCCCTTCGGCGGAGCGGGCGTACTCGCCGAAGGGGAGGCGAAGGAGAGCAGGCCGGGGCCGCTGTCCGTGGATGCTCCGGCCGCGGGTGGGGTGGCCCGCTGCTCGCGGGTCTGGTCGGTCACGGCTATCGCCGTCACACACGCCGTGATCGTGGCCACGGCAAGTGCGCCTGCCAGCCAGAGCCTTCGGGTGCCGGGAGCCCGGGAGGTGTCCGGGTTCCAGCCGTTCTCCCAGGGCTGGCGTTGCGGGGAGTGGGGGGTGTTTTCAGGCATGCGGCTCTCCACCGCCGCCGGGGCGACGGCCGGGGTGTGTGGGTGAGGTGAGTGAAGCGTGAAGCAGAAGTGGTGCCGAGGGGCTGCACATTAGCGGAGCGGGGTGTGATGGCGAGCGATTTCTATGAAACTGAAACTTTCTCGTTGTGTACGGCCGTACACAACGCTGGGTACGCTTGTGCCCATGGGATACCTGTTGCTCGCCGGCGCCATCGCCGCCGAGGTCGCCGCCACGACGGCGATGAAGTTCAGCGAGGGCTTCAGCAGGCTCGGGCCCTCGCTCGTGACGGCTCTGGGCTACCTCGTCTCCTTCGCGCTGCTCGCCCGGACGCTGAAGACCGTGTCGATCGGCACGGCGTACGCGATCTGGTCCGGGGTGGGCACCGCGACCATCGCCGTCATAGGTCTGATGCTGTTCGGGGAGGGGCTGAGCGCGACCAAGGTCGCCGGGATCCTGCTGATCGTCGGGGGAGTGGTGGTGCTGAACCTGGGCGGGGCGCACTGATGCCCCGCCGTTACGACCCCGAGCGGCGGCAGCGGATCATCGACGCGGCGATCCGGGTCGTGGGGAAGAAGGGCATCGCCGGGCTCAGTCACCGCACGGTCGCCGCCGAGGCGGACGTGCCGCTCGGCTCCACGACCTACCACTTCGCCTCCCTGGACGACCTCCTGGTGGCCGCCCTGTGCCAGACCAACGAGGGGTTCGCCAAGGTGCTCGACGCCAGCGAGGTGCTGGCGGACACCGACGGTGATCTCGCTGCGGGCCTCGCCCGGGTCCTCGGCGAGTGGCTGGGCGGCGACCGGCCGGGCATCGAGCTGGAGTACGAGCTGTACCTCGCGGCCCTCAGACGCCCCGCCCTGCGCCCCGTCGCCGCGCAGTGGACCGAGGAGACGGCCGCGCGGCTCGCCGCGCGCACCGATCCGGTGACGGCGCGGGCGCTGCTCGCGCTGATGGACGGCATCTGTCTGCAGGTGCTGCTGACGGGAGGTTCGTACGACGAGGAGTACGGGCGCGCGGTGCTGAAGCGGGTGATTCCCTGATCACCCGCGCGTTCACCGGTCGAGCGACGACTTCCGGAAAACCATGAACTCTCCGATGCCCATCGGGGAACAGGAGGTGACACGCACTCACCGACGAATCAGGGGAGCCTTGTGAGCGGACCACCGCCGTCCACGGTACGGACGGAGGACGACGCGGAGATAGTCGCGCAGTCGCTGGAGCAGCCGGAGCTGTTCGCCCTGCTCTACGACCGCTACGCCCCCGACATCCACCGCTACGCGGCTCGCCGCCTGGGCGACACCGCTGCCGACGACATCACCGCCGACACCTTCCTGGTCGCGTTCCGGATCCGGTCCCGCTACGACCGTGCGCGCCCCAACGCGCGTCCCTGGCTGTACGGCATCGCCGGAAACCTCATCGGCAAGCAGCGCCGCGCCGAGGTGCGGGCGCTCAGGGCGCTCGCCCGCACCGGCCACGACCCGGTCGCCGAGTCCTGGGGCGAGTCCTGGGTCGAGGACACCGACAGCCGGATCGCGGCGCAGGGCCCCCTGGCCGGCGCCCTCGCCGGGCTGTCGGCGCCCGACCGGCACGTCCTGCTGCTCGTCGCCTGGGCCGAACTCACCTACCAGGAGGTCGCGGAGGCGTTGGACATACCGGTCGGCACGGTTCGCTCGCGGCTCAACCGGGCGCGACGCAAGGTACGTACGGCGCTGGGCGCCGATCCCGCATTCGTGACCGACGCGGCGGAGGTGGCGTAGCGATGGACGAGATGACCGAGGTGCGCGAGCTGCGCGCCAACGCACCGGTGCCCGACCGGGCCCGGCTCGCGCCGGGACGGGCGCGGCTCACCGAGGCCGCGCGGGCCGGGGAGCTGCGCCGCGCGTTGTGGCGACGGCGGGAGTTCGTGATCGTCGCGGTCGTGGCCGCGGTGACCGCCGTCGCCGTCACCGCCGCCCTGCTGGTGGGCGGGAAGGGTACGGGACGCAAGGTGCAGCCCGCGGCCACGCCGGGCGTGCGCTTCAAGGGGGTGAGCGCCGCCGAGTTCCTGCGGCAGGCCGCCGACGCGGTCGAGGCACAGCCGGACGGCGCCGTTCCGACGGCGAAGCAGTGGATCTACACCAAGTCGGCGCAGGAGCCTTTGGACAAGTCCCGGAGCCCGCTGGGCGAGCAGGAGAGCTGGATCCGGTACGACGGCTCCGCCAGCGCCTCCCGGATGGGAGACGAACCGCTCGACATCACCAAGATGCACCTGGAGAACGGCGGCGAGGGCGACGACCGCTCGCCGCGCGAGATGTACCGGGTCCTCGTCGCCCTGCCGGCCGACGGTGAGGGGACGCTGAAGGCGCTCCGTGAGCAGAACGCCATCGCCGACAGCAAGGGAGTCTCCCAGGCACGGAACGACTACGTCGAGATCAGCGTCCTGCTGTCGGCCGACGTGATGCCGGGCAAGGGCCTGGCCTCTCTCTACCGCGCCCTCGCGCTCGTGCCGGGCGGGAAGGTCACCGGCCACCTCGTCGAGACCGCCGCCGGAGGCCGGGCGATCGCCCTGGACTACGGCCGCGATAAGAACCCCAAGACCGGTGAGTCGATGCATGACCAGTGGCTGATCGACCCGAAGACCTACCGGATCGTCGGCATACGGCTGGTCGACGGCGGCAAGGTCCGCGGCGGCAACTCGGTCGTCACGACGGCTGTGGTGAACCAGGCGGGCGACCGCGGCTGACCACCTACGATCACGGGCGGCCCGCACCACAGGGGAGTGCGGGCCGCCCGTGTCCCGCCCCGGCGGGAGAGACACCGCAGAGACGATTCCGCCCGGCACATGAGACGTCCTGCTCACCGGTTCGCGGGTACGACCCCCCTCGCGTTAGTTTTCCCTCATGACCGACACGAACGCTCCCCGCACCACCGGCGCCGTCGCCGCCGGCCTCGCCACCCTCGCCTCCGACGGCACCGTTCTCGACACCTGGTTCCCGGCCCCCGAGCTCGTCGCCGAGCCCGGCCCCGCCGGCACCGAGCGGCTCTCCGCCGAGCAGGCCGCCGAGCTGCTCGGCAGCGGCGCCACCGCGGCGATCGGCCCGGACGCCCGCCGGGGCGTCGAGGTGGTAGCGGTCCGTACGGTCATCGCCTCCCTCGACGACAAGCCGCTCGACGCGCACGACGTCTACCTGCGCCTGCACCTGCTCTCGCACCGCCTGGTCAAGCCGCACGGCCAGAACCTGGAGGGTATCTTCGGGCACCTCGCCAACGTCGCCTGGACCTCGCTCGGCCCGGTGGCCGTGGACGACGTCGAGAAGGTGCGGCTGAACGCCCGCGCCGCGGGCCTGCACCTCCAGGTGACCTCGATCGACAAGTTCCCGCGCATGACGGACTACGTCGCTCCCAAGGGTGTCCGTATCGCCGACGCCGACCGGGTCCGCCTCGGCGCGCACCTCGCCGAGGGCACCACGGTCATGCACGAGGGCTTCGTGAACTTCAACGCCGGCACGCTCGGCACCTCCATGGTCGAGGGCCGTATCTCCGCGGGTGTCGTGGTCGGCAACGGCTCGGACATCGGCGGCGGTGCCTCCACCATGGGCACGCTGTCCGGTGGCGGCAACGTGATCATCTCCATCGGCGAGCGCTGCCTGATCGGTGCAGAGGCGGGTGTCGGCATCGCGCTCGGCGACGAGTGTGTGATCGAGGCCGGCCTGTACGTCACCGCGGGCACCCGGGTGACGATGCCCGACGGTCAGATCGTCAAGGCCCGCGAGCTCAACGGCGCCTCCAACATCCTCTTCCGCCGCAACTCGGTCACCGGTGTCGTCGAGGCCCGTCCGAACAACGCGGTGTGGGGCGGTCTGAACGACATCCTGCACAGCCACAACTGACGCAGGCGACAAGAATGATCAACGGCGGCCGCAGGTGCGGCCGCCGTTGCTGTTCGTGTGTGTCCGTCACAGACCCAGCGAGATGGCCAGCCGGGTCAGCTCGGCCGTGCTGTTGATGTTGAGCTTGGCCCGGATGCGGCGCAGGTAGGCGTCGACCGTGTGCTTGGAGAGTCCCATGTGGCGGGCGGTCTGCAGGTAGGTGCGGCCGGCCGCGATGTGCCCCAGGGTCTCCCGCTCACGCGGAGCCAGCTCGGGGGCGGGGGCTTCGGCGATGGTCGTGGTGAGAGTGAGGCTCATGGGAATTCCTTCGGCGGGTCGACTCGGTCGTCGCTGCTCGCATCCTCGGAAGCAGTGGGCAAATGTCCGAATACCGGCTTTTCGCCCTCTTTCTTCGAGTTTGAGATGGTGACGTCATGGCCGTGTCCGCCGACTGTCACAGCCGTGTCACGAGCCCGCCCAGAGCGTTTGCCAGCGCCGTGAAGTCCTCCTCACGCAGCCCGAGCTGCGGATCGACATGGTGCAACAGCGCAGGTCCGGGGTGGTGCGCCGCGGTGTAGGCGGTGTCTGCCGGACTCTGCTCGTCGTCCACCCAGGCGAAGGGGCGCCCCGCCGCGTACGCCACGATCGCCGCCGTCTTCCAGTGCTCCCCGCCCGGCCGCTCGGCGAACAGGTCGGCGCCGAAGTCGACGTACGGCAGCTCGGGCAGGCCGACGACCGGCGCGATCCAGCGGTTGGCCTCCGCCATCCAGGTCGTCGCCCAGCACAGGTCGTAGCCGAGCGACTGCAGTGCCGGGCCGTGGGACGGGTTCAGCCAGACCCGCAGGGGGCGGCCCGGGTGCAGGGACGCCCTGATCGTCGTGTAACCCTCGGGGCGGCGTTCCGGCCTGGCCGCGTACGGGTTGAGGGGGCCGTCGACGTCCAGGAACAGCAGGGGGCGGGTCATGGAGGCACCGTACGGGGGCGGATCCGGGTGATCTTCTGAATTTTCTGTGGCGGGCAGGCATAGCGGCGGGTCGCCCCGCACGTCACATGGGGTACAGGGCTCGGACAGCAGGTCGGCCCGGGGGAAGAGAAGGTGACGATGGATGCCCAAGCGCAGGAGAGTTTTCGACAGTTCGTGGCCGGCAGGTCCTCGGCGCTGCTGAAGACGGCCGTCCTGCTCAGTGGCGGGGACCAGCACGCGGCCGAGGATCTGCTGCAGAACGCGCTGGTCAAGGCGGCCGGGCGGTGGCAGCGGATCGACGAGCCGGAGGCCTATGTCCGGCGGATCCTCTACCGGCAGCAGGTCAGCCGCTGGCGGCTGAAGTGGCGGCGCCGTGAGGTCACGGTCGCCGAGCTGCCGGAGGCCGCCGCGGCCCCGGACGCCTCCGGCACCGCCGAGCTGCGCCTCGTGCTGCGCACCGCCCTGTCCCGGCTCACCGCGCGCCAGCGCACCGTGCTGGTGCTGCGCTACTTCGAGGACCTGCCCGAGGCCGACGTGGCCCGGCTGCTCGGCTGCTCCGTCGGCACCGTACGGTCCACCACCCACCGCTCCCTGGCTCGGCTGCGCACCCTCGCGCCCGAGCTGGCCGCGCTCGGCCCGGACGGCAACGACCAGCGGCCGTCCCGTGACTTCTCGCCCGTGGAGGTGCGTCCGTGAACGTCGAGGAACTGGTACGCGACTCCCTGAAGGAGATGGCGGGACAGACGCAGCCCGCGGCCGCGAACCTCGCCGACCGGGTGTTCGTGCTGCGCCGCAGGCGTCGTTCCCGCCGGATCGCCGTGGTCGCCGCGTCCGCCGCTGCCGTGGTCGCCGTCGCCGTGGGCGTGCCCCTGCTCGACGACGGCGGCCGGGACGTACGACCCGCCGGCGTCTTTGACGGCCGGGTCGTGGCCCACCCCGACCAGTCGCCGCCGCGCGATCTGATCGGCGCCGGGGACACCCTCATGGCCGGGTACAGCACGCCGAAGACCGTGAAGCTGGCCGACAAGGACTGGATCTACACCCGGACCTACCGGCTGCTGGATCCCGGGACCGGCACCTACAAGAAGGACGACCGCTGGTCCTTCGTGACCGTCGCGCCGGGCGCGCGCACGGCCGCCGTACTGGAGCGGGAGCTGCCCGCCACCCGGGTGGGGCTGCTCGACCTGGCCAGCGGCGAGGTCAAGCGGTGGATCCCGGTGCCGCAGGGCGCCGGCGGGGCCGTCTTCTCGCCGGACGGGAGCAAGCTGGCCGTCACCACGTACGCCAAGAACCCCGACCGTGCCTTCTGGAGCGCCAAGGTCGAGGTCAACTCCAAGATGGAGCCGCAGGGGGTGCCCAGCCGGACCGGGTTCACCCTGATCGACGTCGCCTCGGGCGCGGGGCAGTGGCACAAGCTGCCCTTCTGGAAGGACAAGTATGGGCTGGACGGCAATGCACGCGCGGATCTGGAGTTCAGTCACGACGGGAAGTACCTCTGGGAACCCCTGAGCGAGAACCCGGGCCGCAAGTACCACGCTCTCGACGGTACGGACGTGCAGACGCCCGCTGTGGAGAAGAACCTGCGGCCCTACGTCGAGGCCGGCCTCTCGCCCGACGGGAAGTACGCGGCGGGCGACTTCGCCGGGCACGGCAAGGTGATCGCCTCCGCCATCGGAGACGCCGTCACCGGCAAGTTCATCACCACGGTGCCCGGACAGCAGCTGCTGGCCTGGGCCGACGGCAAGCGGCTGATCGCCTGGGGCATCGGCGGTGACGGCAACGAGTTCCACCAGCGGCTGGTCCTCGTCACCATCGGCAGCGACAAGGTGCAGCCGATCAGCGGCTTCCGCTCGCCGAAGGATGGCGGCGGCCGCTGGGAACCGCTGTTCACGACCCGCTGACCAGCTCCTCGTACCGCGCCAGCAGCCCGTCGGCCGTCTCCCGGCCGACGGGCAGCAGCGGTGCCCGCACCGGCCCCGCGGGCAGGCCGAGTTCACCGAGGAGCGCCTTGGCGGTGACCGTGCCGGGCAGGCCCGCGCCCATCATCGCCTCGATCAACGGCGTGACCCGCAGCTGGAGTTCCGTCGCGCGGGCCGTGTCACCCGCGTCGAACGCGTTCAGGATGGCCGCGATGTGGCCCGGCACGGCGTTGGCGACCGTGCTCACGCACCCGGCCGCACCCACCGCGTACAGCGCGAGGACGTGCTCGTCGCAGCCTGCGTAGTACGCCAGATCCGTGTGCGCCAGCACCTTCTGGGCGCCCAGGAAGTCGTAGGAGCAGTCCTTGACCGCCACGATCCGCGGGTGCCCGGCGAGGCGGATCATCGTCTCCGGCTCGATCCGGGTGCCCGTGCGGCCCGGGATGTCGTACAGCATCACCGGCAGCCCGCTCGCGTCGGCGACCTGGCGGAAGTGCGCCTCCAGCGCCTCCTGCGGCGGCCTGCTGTAGTACGGCGTCACCACCAGCACCCCGTCGGCGCCCGCCTTCTCGGCGGCGAGGGCCAGCTCGATCGTGTGCCGGGTGTCGGCGGTGCCGACGCCCGCGACCAGCGAGACGCCGACGCCGACCGTCTCCCGCACGGCCGCGATCAGCTCCGCCTTCTCCGCGTCCGTGGTGGTCGGCGACTCGCCCGTGGTGCCGTTCAGCACCAGGCCGTCGCAGCCCTGGGCCACCAGCCGGCCGGCCAGCCGCCGCGCCCCCTCCACGTCGAGCGTGCCCGTCTCGGTGAACGGGGTGATCATCGCGCAGAGCGTGCGGCCGAAGGGCCGGCGTCGATTCGTCATGGGAGTAGTCTCGGCAGGGGCAACGGTGAAGCTCTACTTAATTTTTCTGAGAGGTATTGCTAAGCATCCCTGATGTGTTGAGAGGGTGGGCGACCGAAGGTCCTATGGGCAATTCGGTCCTTCATGCGTCACCATGGGCCGGGACGGTCATCGATGTCGGTCATGGGAGGCACCATGAAGCTCGGCAAGGCACTGGCCACCGGGGTCGCCGAAGAGCGGCCGCTCGTCCACGAGGAGGAGCCGCAGCTCCCCGAGGAGACCACCCTCAGCGCACCGGCCGAGCCGGCCCGCGAAGAGGTGCCGGCGGCCCGATGAGGCTGCGGCTCCCGGCCGAACGCCCGACGGAGCCGCCGACCGGATACAAGATCGCCCGCCCGGTGCTGTCCCAGGACGGCACCCGGGCCGGGTTCACCGGCGTGTCACTGGGCAGCGCGCTGCCGTACGGCGTGCTCGACGACGCCTCGTGCGTCTACGGGCGCAGACACCGCGCGCCCGCGCGCCGGTGCGACTGCGGCTTTCACTGCGTGCACGACCGCGCGGCCGCCGAGGCCCTGCTGTGCGCGGCGGAACACCGGGCCGCGGTCCTGCTCGAAGTCTCCGTGCTCGGCGTCTACATCCGCTTCGAGCGCGGCTTCCGCTACGCCCGCCAGCGGGTGCGCACGGCGACCGTCGGTCCCTGCGCCTGCGGCGCCACCGCGGTCGCGCTCGCCGCCGACGACGACTGGGGCAGGCCCGGCTGGCGGGGCCTCGCCCCCACGTGCGCGGGCTGTGCACGGGGCCGTACGTCCGTCTCGCTCGCCGGATTCGCCCGGCTGGCCGGGGAGGGTCTGCGGGTGAGGGCGGGTGGTGCCGGTACGCCGGCTCCGAACGCCGGGCTGACGGCCGACGGCGAGCTGGGGGTGCCCGAACTCGTCGCGGAGGCCGCCCTGTTGCAGGCCCGGCTCGACTGGTTCCAGACCCAACTCGCACGGCTCGGCGAACGCGGGGCCGGGGGAGCGGAGCACGACTGACGGTCTTCGGTGGGGGTACCCGGATGTTCCGCGGGGAGAGGAGGCGGAACACCCTGCCGGCGATGTGATCAGGGAAAGGACACACCGATGAAGCACAGGATGATCCCGCACGGCTCGGGCGCCAAGGGCCCCGACGAGCTGCGGCACCAGTTCGAGCAGGCGCGCAGCCGGCTCGGCCACACCGCCGCCCAGTGGAAGGGCAAGGCCGATGTGAAGGGCCGGGCGTCCACCCGGGCCGCCGACCTCAGGGACAAGGCCGGCGCCATGACCGTCCAGCTGCGCTCGAGCGCCGCCGCACACCCGGGGCCCGTACTGATCGCGGGCGCGGCGGGGGCCGCCCTGGCCACGGCGGGCGTGCTGCGCCGCCGGCACCACTGACCGCACGCCGGCCCGGCGGCACAAGGGCTCCGCACACCCTCCACCGAAAACTTCCTCCGTCTGGACAAAAAAAGTTTTCGGTGCGAGGGTGGACGCATGCTGGACGTGACCGTGATCGAGGACCCCGAGACGGCGGCCGTATCGCTCGACCCCGTACGGGCCAGGCTGCTCGCCGAGCTGGCCGCCGGACCCGCGTCGGCCGCGATGCTGGCCGGCAAGGTCGGACTGCCCCGGCAGAAGGTGAACTACCACCTCAAGGCGCTGGAGCGGCACGGCCTGGTCGAGCTGGCCGGGGAGCGCCGCAAGGGCAATGTCACCGAGCGGCTGATGCGCGCGACCGCGGCGTCGTACGTCATCTCGCCCACCGCGCTCGCCCCCGTGCAGCCGGACCCGGAGCGCTTCCGTGACCAGCTCTCCGCGCGCTGGCTGCTGGCGCTCGGTGCCCGCCTGGTGCGGGACGTCGGCGCGCTGATCACCGGCGCCGAAAGGGCCCGCAAACGGCTGGCGACCTACGCCCTGGACGGCGAGGTCCGCTTCGCCTCCGCCGCCGACCGCGCGGCCTTCGTGCAGGAGCTGACGGCGGGCGTGAGCGCCCTGATCCGCAAGTACGACGCCCCCGGTGCCGAGGGCGGCCGCGACCACCGGATCGTCGTCGCCCTCCACCCCACGGTCAAGGACCAGCCCACCCCCGAACCGGATCGGTAACCAGCAGGAGCCCCACCATGTCCAAGGAATTCGAGATCGTCCGCGAGTTCGAGGTCGACGTCCCGCCCGAGAAGGTGTGGGAGGCGATCACCACCGGAACCGGTGGCTACCTGTGGCCGATGGACCCGCCCGAGCCCCGGGTGGGCGGCAGCGGACCCTTCGGGTCCACCGTCACCGCCTGGGATCCTCCCCACCGCTACACCAACCGCAGCGAGGACGTCGGCTTCCCGGTCCAGTCGCTCAACCAGCTCGACTACACGATCGAGCCCCGCGACGAGGGCCGCCGCGCCTGGGTGCGTTACGTGCACAGCGGCATCTTCACCGACGACTGGAACAACCAGTACGACGGCGCCAGCAAGCACACCAACTTCTACCTGCACACCCTGTGCGAGTACCTCACGCACTTCGCGCCCCGCCCGGTCGCCTTCGCCCAGCTGCAGGGGCCCGCGGCCTCGCAGTCCCCGCGGGCGCTCGCCGCCGTCGGCCGTGCGCTCGGCCTGGCGGACGACACGGCCGCGGGCACGAAGGTCGGCGTCCAGGGGCCCGGCGGGCAGACCCTGGACGCCGTACTCGACTACCGCAACCCGTACTTCATCGGGCTGCGCACCGGCAGTGCCCTCATCCGCTTCTTCGGACGCGGTCACTGGGGCGCGCCGCTCGGCATCAGCGTCCACGACTTCGCGCCGGACGCCGACGCCGAGGCGAACGAGACCGCCTGGCAGGACTGGCTGAACGGCGTGTTCGGCCGGTCCTGAGGTCCCCGGAGCGCCGGGTTACGGGCGGAACCGCAGTACCTGCGGGTCGTGGTCGGAGATCTGGTCGTTGAACTCCGAGTTGACGTGCACGCTGTCGTACTCGAAGTCGCAGCCGCGCCGGATCGCCGGGCTGACCAGGATCTGGTCCAGGACCTGCTGGTTGCCCTGGTAGTCGTAGGTGTAACGCTCGCTCTTCGGCAGCGACTTGATCGCCGACCACAGCTCGCCGTCGCCCTCGAGGATCTTCGCGGTCTCGGAGAACTCGAAGTCGTTCATGTCGCCGAGCGCGATGACGTTCGCGTTCTTCTGCACGGACAGGATGTCCTTGACGAACGCGTTCACCACGGTCGCCTGCGCGTGGCGCTGGATCTCCGAGCTGCGCACCGGCGGCTGGTACTGCGAGGTCAGACCCTGGTCGCCGCCCTTGGAGTTGAGGTGGTTGGCGATCACGAACACGGTCTTGCCGCGGAAGACGAACTCGCCGGCCAGCGGCTTGCGGCTGCTCTTCCAGGCCGCGTTGTCCGGGTCGATCCGGCCCGGCGAGACCGTCAGCTGCGCCTTGCCGTTCGCCTTGGTGACGCCGACGGCGGTGGTGGAGTCGCCGCCCGCGCGGTCCACGAAGGACACCCGCTCGGGGTTGAACAGGAACACCTGGCGGATGTTGCCGCCGGGCTCGCCGCCGTCCTGGTCGTTGACCGGGTTGATCGAGCGCCAGTCGTACTTCGGGCCGCCCGCCGCGACGATCGCGTCGATCAGCTTGTTCACGGTCCCGCTCGCGTCGACCGTGCCGTCGTCCTTGGCGCCGTTGTTGTCCTGGATCTCCTCCAGGGACACGATGTCGGGCGACTGCAGGTTGTTCACGATCGCGGCGGCGTGCTTGTCGAAGGTGGCGTCCGACGGGTCGAGGTTCTCGACGTTGTAAGTCGCCACGGCCAGCTCGCGGCTCGACTGCTTCTGCGTGGTCTCCCGCTCCAGGCCGCCGCTCTCCAGCGTGCCGAGCTTGCTCGCGACCAGGGTGTAGCCGCCGTACTGGTTGAAGTCCAGCGGGCCGGTGGTGGCGCCCTCCAGGGTGTCGCCGACGTTCGCCTTCGGGAAGTCGGCGGTGGAGCCCAGCGACTCGATCTGCAGCCGGCCGGTGTTCTGTGAGCCGTAGGAGCCGTAGACCGTGCCGCCACGGCGGTTGCGGTGCTCCCACGGCTTCACCGTGACCCACAGCTCGCTGTAAGGGTTGGTGGCGGTGACCACGCGGGTGTCCTCGACCTGGACGTTCATGCCCTCCAGGGACTCGTAGTAGTCCAGGGCGTACGCCGACGGGTCGAGGGTCAGGCCGTTGACCGAGCCGGCGGCGGCGGTGTCGCCCTGGGGGGCGTACGCGTCCGGCACCGAGTCCTCGTCGATCACGGCCGGCGCCGGGACCGCGTTGCCCGTGGAAACCGTGGTGACCGTCGGCTTGGTGATCTCCGTCACGGACTGGTTGCCGGAGGAGGCGCCGCCCGGGACGTACTCGGAGACCGTGCCGGTCACCGTGACCGAGTCACCGACGGCGACCTTCGGCGTGGAGCTGGTGAAGACGAACACGCCCTCACTGGTGGCCGGGTCGTCGTCCGGGGTCGGGTCCTGGATCCAGAAGCCTCTGGAGGAGCCGTAGGTGCGCGTGGCCGTGACGATGCCGGGCACGTCCGTGACCTTCTGGCCCGCGAACGGCGATATCCGGGTCGTGCCCTGGACGTCGTGGATGCGCACCGAGTCGGCGTGCGCGGGCGAGGTGAGGACGACGGCCGACGCGGCGGAACAGACGGCGGCGACGGTGAGCGCGGCGAGGCGCGCGGAAGACCTGCTCGGCAAGGGATCCCTCCGGGGGCGTACGTGAGCGCCGGGACGAGGTGGTGACGGAAGCGTGCGGGCGGGTAGCCCTGTGTGACACGCATAGAGCAGAGTGAACAGTTGTCCCCCCAACTTCTACGCGCGTCAATCTCCTGCCTGCGCCCGGGAGTTGTCAAGGTTTCGGCCATGTACGGGCGCTGGCCGGGAGATGAACCGGGCGGCATGGGTGGAAATCCGTCTAGGCTGAGCGGCTGAGTCCTTTCACGGCCCGAGGAGAACCAGCCGATGTCAGACAGCTCCCCCCTGCCGCCCGTACGGCTGCACCCCGAAGCGGAGCTGGCGCGCGCCGCGCTGTCCACGCCGTTGCTCTCCCGCGCCGCCCGCCTCGCCCGCTGGGCCGGACCCGACACCCGCGTGGACGCCGGCGGCGGACTGGTGGAGGAACAGCTTCCGGCCGCCGCCGAACTGCTCGGACTGAGCGGGGACGACGCCGCCGCGTACGCCAGTGAGGCCTGGCGGGTCGCCGTGGACACCGGACTGGTCGAGATCACCGACGAGGAAGCCGGCACCGTGGCGGCCGGGGAAGAGCTGACGCTGCTCACCGGCGGCTCACCGCACGACGTGCTCACCGTCTGGCTCGCCGCCCTGGAGACCGTCGTCGCGGACGCGAGCGTGCCCGACCTGGACGGTCTGGTCGACGCGTTGGACGAGGGCGGCGAGGTCGATTTCTCGTCACTCGACTGGGACCCGGAGGCCGAGGCGGAGTTCCTCGACGGCGTCCTCGGCAACCTCTACCTGCTGACCGTCAGTGAGGACGGCTCCGGCGACGCTCCGGTGCCGCTGCCCGCCCTCGCCGCCTCGATGATCGTCCCGAGCGGCATGGGCGAGCCCACCAACGACGTCCTGGAACAGGTCTCCGACGCGATGATGCGCCTCGACGACCAGTTCCGGATGCTGGAGCCGGTCGGGCTGGTGGAGTTCCAGCCGGTGGACGAGGCACTGATGGCCGACGGGGAGGAAGAGCCCGCGGCCCCGGTGGACGACGACGACGTCTCCCGCTACGGCATGGTCCGGCTGACCCCGCTCGGCGCCTACGGCCTGCGGGCGCGGCTGCTGGAGGCCGGGTTCGAGGCGCCCGCGGTCGGTGAACTCGCCGACAAGGGCGCGGACGTGCTGCTCGACGGCACCGCCCACTTCGGGCAGTCCGCCGCCCAGGCCGAGACCGAGCAGTGGCTGGCCCGGCGGGAACCGCTCGCCGCGGCACGGGAGTTGCTGGCCGCGGCGCGGGGTGCCGACGCCGGGGCGCCGTTGCGCAGGCTGCGCTGCCAGCAGGCGCTGTCCCTCGTCGGCCTGGAGGCCGAGGCCGCGCTGCGCGAGGTGCTGGACGATCCCGAGCTGGGCGGACTCGCCCGGGTGTGGCTGAGCGAGCGCGGCGCCCCCGACGTGCCCGCGCCCTCGCAGGAGCTGGTGTTCTGGCTGACCGTCGACACGGTGGCCGCGCAGCTCCAGGCCGAGGGGAACTCCGAGGAACTGCGGGCGCTGGTGGAGGGGCTGGCCGAGCAGCACAGCGGGTTCTTCGCGGCGGCCTGGCGGGTGGAGCACCCCGCCACCGCGGACGTGCTGGAGGCGATGGGCCGGCTGCACCCGGACAAGAAGGTGGCGAAGGAGGCACGGAAGGCAGCCTTCAAGGCGC
This sequence comes from Streptomyces sp. NPDC001450, assembly GCF_053597295.1. Classification (NCBI taxonomy): domain Bacteria; kingdom Bacillati; phylum Actinomycetota; class Actinomycetes; order Kitasatosporales; family Streptomycetaceae; genus Streptomyces; species Streptomyces sp. NPDC001450. Next base: position 149,942 of record NZ_JBSFHY010000015.1, on the reverse strand, counting down.
GCTCGGCACAAGGGGGTTGAGCGGCTTGAGCGCTCTCGCCCATCGCGGACGGTTCGGCACCGCCTGACGGCGATGGCGACGGCGATGGCGTGGCCGACCGCTGTGACGGCGGAAAAGCGCTGGTGACGCCGGGGAAGAACATGGCCGGTGTTTTGGGTGGCCATGGGTCTGTGCATGCGGATTCATGGAACAGGGGTCTCCGAAGTAGCCCGGTGTTCAACCGCCGTTCAAAAGGCGGCGGGAGCGTGAGCGCCGCAACGAGGCCGCCACCCTCCACCCGGCACGCCCACCGTCACAGGAGACACCATGTCGCTCAGCCGCAGGGACTTCGCCAGAAAATCCGCGATCACCGGTGCCGGAGTCGCCCTGGCGGGCAGCGTCGGCGCCCTCGCCACCGCCCCGAACGCCCTCGCCGCCACGGACGACATCGAGACCGTGGACGGCGAGCCGGCGCACGGACACCACGGCGTCGGCTACGGCCCGCTGATCCCCGACCCGGACGGCATCCTCGCCCTGCCCGAGGGCTTCACGTACCGGGTCATCACCTACAGCGGCAGGACCAGGCTGGAGTCGGGCGAGTTCACCCCGTCCAACCACGACGGCACCTCCACCTTCGACGGCCCCCGCGGCGCCACCCTCCTGGTCAACAACCACGAGCTGAAGGGCCCGCGGTCCGGCTGGAAGTACCCGGTCCCGCTGGCGGAGGGCCTCGTCTACGACCCCGCCGCCTCCGGAGGCTGCACGGTGGTCGAGGTGCGCCGCGACCACGTCGCCGAGTGGGTCGGCATCGCCGGTACCTCCACCAACTGCGCGGGCGGCAACACCCCGTGGGGCACCTGGCTGACCTGTGAGGAGACCGAGGACAAGGCCGGCCAGAACGGCATGACCAAGGACCACGGCTACGTCTTCGAGGTCGACCCGGAGGACCGCCGGGCCAACCGCGACCCCAAGCCCGTCAAGGCGCTCGGCCGCTACGCCCACGAGGCCGTCGTCGTCGACCCCAAGCGCGGCCACCTGTACCTCACCGAGGACGCGGCCGGCCCCAACGGCCTGCTCTACCGCTGGACCCCGCCGGAGGGCTACCGCCACGGCCGCGGCAAGCTGCGCACCCTCGCGGACGACGCGGGCGTCCTGCAGGCCTTCAAGTGCTTCGACTCCGGCGGCAAGTTCATCGACGACCTCTCCCGTGCCACGAAGATCGGCACCGTCTACGGCGTCGACTGGGTGGACGTCCCGGACCGCGACGCGAAGACGACCTCCGTCCGCAAGCAGTTCACCGACGGCCAGGTCACCCGTGCCCGCAAGCTCGAGGGCATGTGGTGGGGCGACGGCGGCGCCTACATCGTCTCCTCCTACGCCCGCACCGAGAGCCCCGTCCAGCACGACGGCGCCGTCTGGTTCTACGACCCCAAGCGCCGCACCCTGACCCTCAAGGTCCTCCTCGGCGTCAACCCGGACCCGTCCGCCGACAACGGCAACTTCGACGGCCCGGACAACATCACCGTCTCCCCGTACGGCGGCCTCGTCATCGCCGAGGACGGCGAGGGCGTCCAGCACCTGTTCGGCGCCACCGACAGCGGCCGCACCTACCCGATCGCCCGCAACGAGCTGAACATCGGCACCGCGGACAAGCCCGAGTACAGCGAGTTCACCGGCGTCACCTTCTCGCCCGACGGCCGCACCCTGTTCGCCAACATCCAGGAGCCCGGCATCATGCTCGCCATCACCGGCCCCTGGAAGCGGCAGAAGTGCGACTGACGTCCGCGCGGTGATTAATTCGCTCGCTCGCCCCGCGGCTCCCCTCCTAGAGTGATCCTCGTCCAGGTGCGACAGGCAGGACCTACTTCCACTCTTAATGGGGAGGCCGCGGGTTCGAGTCCCGCCACCGGCTCTACGGGCCGGTGTAGCTCAGGGGTCAGAGCACCAACCGTCGGTTCCGCCGGCCTCGATCTCTGGACACCGAAAACTTCATGCACCTCCCGGTGCGCAGGCTGCGGTTACTTCTTTTGCAAAGAGAATCCACGACCGCCGCCGAATTGATCTCGGGAGGCGCAGCACATGGTGGGTGTCCGGTGCGCAGGCAGCGGTTACTTCATTGGGATCAGAGGGTTGCGGGTTCGACTCCCGTCATCGACTTCGGGTCGATGTAGCTCAACGGACAGAGCATCTGACTAAAGTCCGTCGCCGACTCCCGATCTCGGACACCCTCCATTTGCTGTGCCTCCCTCCGAAACACGAACGAATTCGGGGGAATTCACCATGGCGCGATTCAACACGCGTGCCGCCAAGGCGCAGCTGAAGTCGGCGGTGACGTCGACGGGCCGCATCCTGCGGACCTACGAGGGCGGCCGGGGCCAGGAGCGCGAGCCGCGCTCGGAGCTTTTCCTGCTGGCGGTATCGCACCTCCTCGGGGACACCTTCTACGAGAACGCCGAGGACCGCGACGACCGGTTCACCCGACTGCTCCGCGACCTCGCCGTCAGCGACCCGGAGTGGACGGCCGGCCTGCTCGGCTGGCTGCGCGGTGCGGGCAACATGCGGACGGCCTCGATCGTGGGCGCCGCCGAGTACGTGCACGCCCGGCTGACCGCGGGCGCCACCGACGGTCCGTCCAACCGGCAGGTCGTGGCATCCGTGCTGCAGCGCCCGGACGAGCCCGGTGAGCTGCTCGCCTACTGGACGGCGACGTACGGCCGCGCCATCCCCAAGCCCGTCAAGCGCGGTGTCGCCGACGCGGTACGACGGATGTACCACGCCAAGTCGCTGCTCAAGTACGACACCGCGTCCAAGGGCTACCGCTTCGGCGACATCCTCAACCTGGTGCACGCGGCGCCGGACGCGGACAAGCCGTGGCAGGGCGACCTGTTCCGGTACGCGCTCGACCGGCGGCACAACCCGGACACCGCCGTGCCGCCCGCGTCGAGCCCGGTGCTCACCGCGCACCGCGAGCTGATGGCGCTGCCCGTCGAGCAGCGGCGGGCGGTCGTCACCGCGCCCGGCGGCGCCGAGCGGCTGGCGGCGGCCGGGATCACCTGGGAGGCGCTGGCCGGCTGGCTGCAGGGCCCGATGGACAAGGCGGCCTGGGAGGCCGTGATCCCGTCGATGGGCGCGATGGCGCTGGTCCGCAACCTGCGGAACTTCGACGAGGCGGGGGTCTCGGACGAGGTCGCCGCCCAGGTCGCGGCGAAGATCAGCGACCCGCAGCAGGTGGCACGCTCGCGGCAGTTCCCCTTCCGCTACCTGGCCGCCTACCGGCACGCGCCCTCGCTGCGCTGGGCGTACCCGCTGGAGCAGGCGCTCGGTCACTCGCTGGCCAACGTGCCCGCGCTGCCGGGCCGGACGCTGGTGCTGGTCGACCGGTCGGGCTCGATGTTCTGGTCGCAGGTGTCCGAGCGCGCCCAGCTCACCCGGGCCGACGCGGCGGCGATCTTCGGCACCGCACTCGCGCTGCGGGCGGCGGACGCCGACCTCGTCGAGTTCGGCTCGACCAGCGCGAAGGTGGAGTTCCGCAAGGGCGAGTCGGTGCTGAAGATCCTGGAGCGCTTCGGCGACCTCGGCGGCACCGACACCACCGAGGCGGTACGCCGGCACTACAAGAAGCACGACCGGGTGCTGATCGTCACCGACGAGCAGTACGCGCCGCACCAGCACGGCGACCCGACCGCCCAGATCCCGTCCCGCGTCCCGGTCTACACCTGGAACCTGGAGGGCTACCGGGCGGGCCACGGACCGTCGGGCACGGGCAACAGGCACACCTTCGGCGGCCTCTCGGACTCGGCCTTCCGGATGGTGTCCCTGCTGGAGGACGCCCGTGACTCCCGCTGGCCGTGGGAGGCCTGACCGTCGGCCGGCCCTGACCGTGGCCCGCACTTCCACCGGGGGTGCGGGCCACACCCTTGCCTGTTCCCGGCATTGATATCTAACATTTCAGTTGTGACGCTACGACCCGTGCCCCGCACCCTGCTCCGGGACCGCGCCTACGCGGCGATCCGGGACGCCATCGTGGCCGGGGAGATCGAGCCCGGCGCGGTGGTGCGCGACGCCGACCTCGCCGAGCGGCTCGGACTGTCCCGGGCGCCGGTGCGCGAGGCCTTCGCGCGGCTCGTGGACGAGGGGCTGCTGGAGAGCAAGCCACAGAGCTACACGCGGGTCACCCCGCTCGTCGCCGCCGACGTACGGGACGCGGCGGCGGTGGTCGGGGCCATGCACGAACTGGTCACCCGGGTCGCCGTACCCAGGCTGGGCCCGGCGGACCTCGACCGGATGCGCGCGGCCAACGACCGGTTCGCCACCGCGGTAGGCACCGGTGACGTGGACGAGGCCCTGCGTGCCGACGACGAGCTGCACGACGTCCTGGTCCGGGTGAGCGGCAACCGCGCCGCCGCCGCGACCGTCGCCCGCTACACCCCGCTCATCCGCCGTCTGGAACGGCAGCGCTTCGGCGAGGGCGGCTCGTGCCGCTCCGCCGGGCTGCACGAGCGGCTGATCGAGGCCTGCGCCGACGGTGACGTGGACGGCGCGGTCCGGGTCACGGCGGACATCTGGCGCACCCTCGCAGACCTGGCCGACCCCGACTGAACCTGGAGGTCCCGTGTCCCTGTCTTCCTACGCCCGCTACCCGCTGCTCTTCGGCCCTTCGCCCGTGCACCCCCTGGAGCGCCTGACCGCCCACCTCGGCGGCGCCGCCCTGTGGGCCAAGCGGGAGGACTGCAACTCCGGGATCGCCTACGGCGGGAACAAGACCCGCAAGCTGGAGTACCTGGTCGCCGACGCGCTCGCGCAGGGCTGCGACACGCTCGTCTCGATCGGCGGGGTGCAGTCCAACCACACCCGCCAGGTCGCCGCCGTCGCGGCCCGCGCCGGACTCAAGTGCGTACTGGTGCAGGAGAGCTGGGTGGAGTGGCCGGACTCCGTGTACGACAAGGTGGGCAACATCCTGATCAGCCGGCTCGCCGGGGCCGAGGTACGGCTGGTGCGGGCCGGGTTCGGGATCGGGTTCAAGGAGAGCTGGGAGCAGGCACTGAGGGACGTGGAGGAGGCGGGCGGGAAGCCGTACGCCATTCCCGCCGGTGCCTCCGACCACCCGCTCGGCGGCCTCGGCTTCGCCCGCTGGGCCTATGAAGTCGCCGAGCAGGAGCAGGAGTTGGGCGTCTTCTTCGACACGGTGATCGTGTGCTCGGTCACCGGCTCGACCCAGGCGGGCATGATCGCCGGCTTCCGGGCCCTGGAGGAGGCGGGCGGGCGGCCGCGCCGGGTGCTCGGCATCGACGCCTCGGCCGAGCCCGCCCGCACCCGCGGGCAGATCTCCCGGATCGCCCATGCCACCGGCCGACTCATCGGAGTCAAGGGCGAGTTGACGGTCGAGCTGGACGAGCGATATCACGCGGGGACGTACGGCATCCCGGACGAGTCCACCCTGGACGCGATGCGGCTCGCCGCGCGGACCGAGGGCATGGTCACCGACCCCGTCTACGAGGGCAAGTCCATGGCCGGGCTCGTCGACCTCGTCCGGCGCGGCGAGATCGGCGCCGACTCGACGGTGCTCTACGCCCACCTGGGCGGGCAGCCCGCGCTCAACGCCTACAGCGCGCTGTTCTAGGCGGTACGTGGACGACGGCCTGGGCGTGGCCGGGCAGCGGCCTTCGGCGGGCAGGGTGATGATGGCGGTGTGCCCTGCCCCCCGACGCCCGGCCCGGGCGGCGCCCTTGGCCGCCTGGAGTCGGCCCCGACGCCCCGGACCGCCGTGGCCTGGCTTCCACCGGCCGGACTGTGGCCCGCCATCCAGCGCATCCGAGTCGAGCACGACCCGCAGATCCGCCGCTGGCCGCCCCATGTGAACCTGGTCTTCGGCTTCGTACCGGAGGAGGACTTCCCGGCGGCGCTCCCGTTGCTGGCCGCCGCGGCCGCCGGGTGCGAGCCCTTCGACATCCGCCTCAGCGGGGTCCGCTTCTTCCGCCACCGGTCCTACGCCACGGTGTGGCTCGACCCCGCGGCCGACGGCGCCGCGCCCTGGACGGAGCTTCAGCGCGCGCTCGCGGAGCCCTTCCCGTACTGCGCGGAGCGCTTCCCGCGCTTCACCCCGCACCTCTCGCTCGGGCGCACCCACGTGCCGCGCGTCCTCGCGGCCGACTGCGCCGCCCGGCTCGACGTGCTGCACGCGCGCGTGGCCGAGATCGAAGTGCTCTCCCGCCGCGGTGACGGCCCCATGCAAACGCGCGCCACGATCGGCCTGGGCACCGGCGAGGTACGCCGCAATTCCGGGCCGGACCCGGCCACGGGCGGGTACGAGCCACCGGAGGGGCACTGACCGCTCGGCGATGAGCCTTTCGTGGTGCTCGATAAGCTGCGAAGAGGATCCCCGGTTGGCAAGGAGCATCTGGATGACGCCGGTCAGACCCATGCGTGCGGACGCTCGGCGCAACCACGAGCGGTTGCTGAAGGTGGCGGCCGAAGCCTTCGCCGAGCATGGGGAGAACGCGTCGCTGGACGACATCGCCAAGCGCGCCGGCGTCGGCTCCGGCACGCTCTACCGGCACTTCCCGACCCGGCAGGCGCTGCTGGAGGCCGCGTACGTGGACCGGATCCAGGCCATGGCGGCCCGGGCCGGCGCGTTCGCCGCGGACCTTCCGCCGGGCGAGGCGCTGATGGAGTGGCTCAACGAGGTGTGCGTCGGGACGATCCAGGTACGCGGCATGAAGACGCTCCTGGGCTCGGCCGTCACCGACGGCAGCTCCGTCGCGGCCACGGCCTGCGGCACGCATCTGCAGGAGGCGGCGCGGCGGCTGGTGGGGGCGGCACAGCGGGAGGGCAGCCTGCGCGGGGATGTCGAGCCGATCGAGGTGCTGCGGCTGGCGCATGGCGTGGCTACGGCTTCGGAGCTGGCGAGCGGGCAGGGGCAGCAGATACGGCGCTACCTGTCCCTGCTCACGGAGGGACTGCGCCCGCGCGGGGAGGCCTGACAACCGGGCGCCCCCTGACCGACGGGGGCGCCGATGGCTGTGTCGTACGACGGCTTACAGGGCCCGAGCCCCCGGCTCGACCATGTTCCGTACCGTGCGTGCCTTCACGAACTCGCCCATCGCCGTCATGTCCCACTCGCCGGAGAACTGGCGGATGAGCTTGGCCATCATGACGCCCGTCTGCGGCTCGGCGTTGGTCAGGTCGAAGCGGACCAGCTCCTCTCCCGTGGCCGCGTCCACCAGGCGGCAGTAGGCCTTGGCGACCTCCGTGAACTTCTGGCCGGAGAAGGAGTTGACCGTGAAGACCAGGCCGGTGACCTCCTGGGGGAGGCGGCCGAGGTCGACGGTGATCACCTCGTCGTCACCCCCGCCCTCGCCGGTGAGGTTGTCACCCGAGTGTCTGATCGCGCCGTTCAGGATCGTCAGCTTGCCGAAGTAGCAGCTGTCGACGGCGTTGCGCTGCGGGCCGTAGGCGATGACCGAGGCGTCCAGGTCGATGTCCCTGCTGCGGAACGCGGGCTCCCAGCCGAGGCCCATCTGCACCACGGAGAGCAGCGGGCGGCCGCCCTTGACCAGGGACACGGTCTGGTTCTTCTGGAGGCTGACCCGGCCCTTGTCCAGGTTGATCTTCCCGGCGCCGGGCACCGGGGCGGGCGGTGCGGCGGGAACGGGCGGTGCGACCGGTGCCTGCGCGGCGGGCGCCGGCGGTGGGGCCGGTGCTGCCGCCGGCGCCGCGGCGGGCTCCTCCACCGTCACGCCGAAGTCCGTCGCGATGCCGGCCAGGCCGTTGGCGTACCCCTGGCCGACGGCGCGGGCCTTCCACTGGCCGTTGCGGCGGTAGATCTCCACGATCACCAGTGCCGTCTCCGTGCCGAGCTGCGGCGGCGTGAACGTGGCCAGGACCGAGCCGCCGTCCGCGTCCCGGATCGTGGCCGTCGGCTCGATGCCCTGGAAGGTCTGGCCTGCCGCGTCCGGGCTGGCTGTGACCACGATCTTCTCGATGTCCGGCGGCACGGCGCCGGTGTCGACCGTGATCGCGTCGGGCGCCGCGCCACCGCCGGACGTGTACGTCACGCCCGGCCCGGCCGGCTGGTTGTAGAAGATGAAGTCGTCGTCGGAGCGCACCTTGCCGTCGCCGGTGAGCAGCAGGCCCGACACGTCGAGCCGCACCGGTGCGGAGACGTCCACCGTCACACGGGCGGCCGACAGGGAGATGTTCGAGCCTGGGGTCATAGCTGTCATGCCTGAGGTAACGCGCGGGGGTGCTTTACCGTTCCCTTACCCGGGCAACAGCCTGCTCGGTTCGCGGTGACGACCTCGTCCACCCGCTACGGCACCACCACTATCTTCCGCCCCACGCCCGCCGCGAACTGTTCCAGCGCCTCGGGGTACCGCTCCAGCGGGATCCGGTCGCTGATGAACACCTCCGGGTCCAGCACCCCGTTCGCGAACAGTTCCGCGGCCCGTTCGAAGCTGTGCAGGACCGCCATCGAACCGGTGATGGTGATCTCCTGGTTGTATATGCGGTACGGATCGATCGTCACGCGCGTCGCGTAGTCGGCCACCCCGAACTGCAGGAACGTGCCCGCCTTCGCCACCCGGTCCAGGCCGTCCTGGATCGCCGCCGCGTTGCCGGTCGCGTCGACGACCACGTCCCAGCCCTGCGGGCGGTCCAGTTCGTCCGCGCCTGCGGCGGACGCCGAGACGCCGAGGCGGCGGGCCGTCTCCAGACGGGACGGGTTGAGGTCCACGACGTCCACGCTCGCCGCGCCGGTGCGCTTGGCCAGTTCCAGCATCATCAGGCCCATGGTCCCGGAGCCGTAGATCAGGACGTGGGCGCCGAGGCGGGCGCGGAGGACGTCGTAGCCGCGTACCGCGCAGGACAGGGGTTCCACGAGGGCCGCGTCCTGGGTGCGGACGTGTTCGGGGAGCTTCACGCAGTTCGCCACCGGCGCCACCGCGTACCGGGCCGCACCGCCCGCCGTCGTCACGCCGATCGCCGCCCAGCGCTCGCACAGGTTGTTGTGGCCGGTACGGCAGTAGCGGCACTCGTAGCAGTAGAGGGAGGGGTCCACGGCCACGCGGTCGCCGACGGCGATTTCCGTCACCTGGGTGCCGACGCCGACCACCTCGCCCGCGAACTCGTGCCCGGGGACGATCGGCAGCTTGGGTGCGAACTCGCCCTGGAGGATGTGCAGGTCGGTGCCGCACAGGCCGCAGGCGGCGACCTCGACGACGACCTCGCGGGGCCCTGGCGTCGGGTCCGGGACCTCGGTGACGACGGCGCGGCCCACGGACTCGATGACGGCGGCCTTCATTTCACGGCTCCCAACGACAGGCCCTGGACCAGCTTGTCCTGGGCGGCGAACCCCGCGGCGAGCACCGGCAGGGAGATGACGAGCGACGCGGCGCACACCTTCGCCAGGAACAGGCCCTGGCTGGTGATGAAGCCGGTCAGGAAGACGGGGGCGGTCTCGGCGACCACGCCCGTCAGGACCCGGGCGAAGAGCAGTTCGTTCCAGCTGAAGATGAAGCAGATCAGGGCGGTGGCGGCGATGCCGGGCAGGGCGATGGGGGCCACCACGCGGGCGAGGATCGTCGGCAGCCGGGCGCCGTCGATCTGCGCCGCCTCGATCACCGCCACCGGGACCTCGGCGAGGAAGGACTGCATCATCCACACCGCGATCGGCAGGTTCATGGAGGTGTAGAGGATGACGAGCAGCCAGATGTTGTCGAGCATCCCGGTGTTCTTGGCGAACAGGTAGATGGGCAGCAGGCCCGCCACCACCGGCAGCATCTTGGTGGACAGGAAGAAGAACAGGACGTCCGTCCACTTCTTCACCGGGCGGATGGAGAGCGCGTAGGCCGCCGGGAAGGCCAGCAGGAGCACGAACAGCGTCGAGGCCGCCGATGCCATGGTCGAGTTGATCAGCGCCGGCCAGGGGCTTGCGCCCCCGCCGATGCCGAAGAAGTCGCGGTAGCCGTCCAGGGTCAGGGCCGCAGCGAAGGACGGGGGATTCGTGGCGGCGTCGGCCTCCGAGTGGAACGAGGTCAGGACCATCCAGGCGATGGGCAGGAAGAACAGCAGACCGACCAGCCAGGCCAGCAGGCCCAGGCCCACTGCGCGGCGACTGCGGGTGTGTACGGCGACTGCGCTCATGGGCGGGACACCTCCTCGCGGAACAGGGACGACACCACGCGCAGGGCGAAGGTCGCGATGACGATCGAGCCGATGACGACCAGGACTCCGGCCGCCGAGGCGAGGCCGTTCTCATGGGCCTGGTAGAAGCTCTGATAGACGGTGTAGGGAAGGTTCGCGGTGCCCAGGCCGCCGGAGGTGATCGTGAAGACCGCGTCGAAGTTCTGGACGATGTAGATCGAGCCCAGCAGGGCGCCCAGTTCGAGGTAGCGGCGCAGATGCGGGAGCGTGAGGTGGCGGAAGATCTGCCAGTCGCTCGCGCCGTCCACCCGAGCCGCCTCGATCTGCTCGGAGTCGCGGCTCTGCAGTCCCGCCAGCAGGATCAGCATCATGAACGGCGTCCACTGCCAGATCAGCGCGGCCTCGACCGCGAGCAGCGGGGTGTTCGAGATCCAGTCCGGCTGGGGGCCGCCCACATAGTGCAACAACCCGTTGAACAGGCCGTATTCGGGGTTGTAGAGCACGTGCTTCCACAGCAGGGCCGCGGCGACCGGGACCAGCAGGAACGGGGCGATCAGCAGGGTGCGGACCAGGCTGCGGCCCCGGAACCTCCGGTTGAGCAGCAACGCTGTTCCGAGGCCGAGGACCAGGCTGACCAGGACCACCGTGACCGTCAGCAGGACCGTCGTCCACACCGAGTGGCGCAGGTCCGGGTCGGTCAGGACCTGGCGGTAGTTGTCGACGCCGGCGAAGTGACGGGCCTTTGGATAGAGGGCGTTCCAGTGGAAGAACGAGATCACCACGGTCGCCACGAACGGCAGCTGGGTCACCGCGATCATGAAGATCAGGGCGGGCAGCAGAGGGGCCCGGACGGCCCACGCTCGCAGACGGCTCGGCGGCCGGGTCGCCGGCCGCGCGGTGGCGGTGGCGACTCGGGCGGAGGAGGTTGTGACGGTCATGATCCCTCGTACTTCTTGGCGACGGCCTCGGCGAGCTGCTGCGACTTGTGCAGCGCGCTGTCGACGGACTTCTGGCCGGCGACGGCGGAGCTGATCTCCTGGGAGACCTTGGTGCCCAGGTCGGTGAACTCGGGGATGCCGACGAACTGGATGCCGGGCGCGGGACGGGGCTGCACACCCGGGTCGTTCGGCTTGGCACCGGCTATGGCGTTCCGGGTGACGTCCGCGAAGGCGGCCGCCTCCTTGCGGTACTCCGGGATGTCGTACGTCGAAGAACGCTTGCCGGCGGGCACGTCGGACCAGCCCGCCGTCTTGCCGACGAGGTTCTCGTAGCCCTTGCCGGACGCCCACGAGATGAACTTCCAGGCGTCGTCGGGGTTCTTGGACGCCTTCTGGATGCCCCACGCCCAGGTGTAGAGCCAGCCGGAGCTGTCGGTCTTCTCGACCGGGGCCTGGACGTAGCCGATCTTGCCCTTGACCGGGGAACCGGAGGCCTCCAGCGAACCCGCGCCGGACGTGGCGTCGTACCACATGGCCGTCTTGCCCTGCGTCATGTCGTTCAGGCACTCGGCGAAGCCGGACTGCGCGGCGCCGGACTCGCCGTGCTTACGGACCAGGTCGACGTAGAACTGCGTGGCCTGCTTGAACTCCGGGGAGTCCACCCGTGCCTTCCAGTCCTTGTCGAACCAGGTGCCGCCGAAGGTGTTGACGACGGTTGTCAGCGGAGCCATCACCTCGCCCCAGCCGGGCAGCCCGCGCAGACAGATGCCCTTCATCCCGGACTCGGCGCCGTCCGCCTTGGCGGCCAGGTCGGCGACCTGCTTCCAGGTGGGCTTGGCCGGCATGGTCAGGCCCTTCTTCCGGAAGACGTCCTTGCGGTACATCAGGAAGGAGGACTCGCCGTAGAAGGGCTCGCCGTAGAGCTTGCCGTCCGCGGCGGTGAGGGCCTGCCGCATCGGGGCGAGGATGTCCTGCTGGTCGAAGGCGGTGTCGCTCTTGACGTACGAGTCGACCGGGTGGAGCCAGCCGTTCTTGGCGTAGATCGGGATCTCGTAGTTGCTGAGCGTGGCGACGTCGTACTGGCCCGCCTGGTTGGCGAAGTCCTGGCTGATCTTGTCTCTGACGTCGTTCTCCGGCAGGACGGTGAAGTTCACCTTGATCCCGGTGTCCTTGGTGAAGTTGTCGGCGGTGAGCTTCTGCAACTCCACCATCTGCGGGTTGTTCACCATCAGGACGTTGATGGAGTGGGCGGAGGACCCGCCGCCGGCGCCGCCGGCGCCCGAGCAGCCGGCGAGCAGTGGAGTGATCAGCGTTCCTGCGGCGGCCACGGCAAACAGGGCGCGGGGCGTTCGGCGGCTCTGGGTTCGCATGGAGTGCTCCTGGACGTATGGGGAGATAACGGGCACATTTGGGCATGGATGTGCCCCTGGGGGCTGTGTTCGGTTCTTCAGACCCGGATGACCTGCGGGCCCAGCAGGGAGTAGCGGTGGGCCTCGGCTGCCGGAAGCAGTGTGCTCGTCACGATCGCTTCCAGCGCGCCGACCTCGGCGAACCGGCAGAAGCTGACCGCTCCGAACTTGGTGTGCACGCCGGCGAAGACGGTCCTGCGCGCGGCGCGCATGGCCTGGGCCTTGACCTCGCTGACGGCGGGGTCGGGGGTGGTCAGGCCGTGTTCGCGGGAGATGCCGTTGGCGCCGATGAAGGCGAGGTCGACCACGAAGCCGGACAGCATCCTGGTCGTCCAGTGGTCGACGGTCGCCAGGGTGCCGGCGCGGACCCGTCCGCCGAGGAGCAGGACCGACATGTTGCCGGCCTCGGCGAGGGCGCCCGCGACGGGCAGGGACGCGGTGACCACGGTCAGCGGCCGGTCCGTCGGCAGGGCCTCGGCGATGAGCTGCGGGGTGAAGCCCTCGTCGACGAAGACCGTCTCCGCATCCCCCAGCAGCTCGGCCGCGGCGGCCGCGATCCGGCGCTTCTCGGGGACGTGGCTGGTGGCGCGGAAGGCGAGTGTCGTCTCGAAGCCGGCGCTCTCGACCGGGTAGGCGCCGCCGTGGGTGCGACGGACCAGCCCGTGGTCCTCCAGGGCGCGCAGGTCGCGCCGGATGGTCTCCTTGGCCACGCCCAGCCGGGCGGCGAGTGCGGTGACGTCGACCGAGCCCGTGGTGCGCGCGGCCAGCACGATCTCGCGCTGGCGTTCTTCCGCCGTCCTCGTGCTCATGTCGTCACCCACTTCCCTGTGGAGCTGCCCGTTCGGGCCCATGGGGGAAGTTCTACAGCGGGTGTGCGGCGCTGACCAGGTCTGTTGCGGGCTCGATACTGCCCGTGTGTGCCCGTTTGCGAAGCGGTGTGCCCGCCTCGGACCTGCGCGGCTGCCGGGCGAGGGGTGGGAGCGGGCGGCCCGGATGCCCGAACGCGACGGCGGGCGGGCCCGTTCGGTGCCCGCCCGCCGCGATGAGCGATGGTTTTCCGCCGCCTCGCCCGGATATCCGGTCCCGCCGGAGGCTCAGTACGGCCAGAGGGGCGGATCGCTCACGAAGTGCCCGCCCAGGTGGCTGTGGGCCGGGTTCTCCGGGTCCAGTTCGCCCTGCTCGGCGATCAGCTTCTCGGCGTACGGCTCCGAGTCGTCCTGCGGCTCGTAGCCGAGTGACCGTGCGGTCGTGAGGTCCCACCAGAGGCGGGTGTTCGCCGAGGAGCCGTAGACCACGGTGTGGCCGACCTCCTCGGCGGTGAGCGCGGCGTGGAAGAGGCGGGCGCCGTCGGCCGGGCTCATCCAGACCGAGAGCATGCGCACGCTGGTCGGCTCCGGGAAGCAGGAGCCGATGCGCACGGAGACGGTCTCCAGGCCGTGCCGGTCCCAGTAGAGCTGGGCGAGGTCCTCGCCGAAGGACTTGGACAGTCCGTAGAAGGTGTCGGGGCGGCGCGGGGTGTCGATCGGGATCAGCACTCTTGAACCGAGAGGTGTGCCCGGGCGGGGGGCCGGGGTGAAGCCGACGGCGTGGTTGGAGGAGGCGAAGACGATCCGCGGCACACCTTCGAGGCGGGCGGCCTCGTACAGGTTGTAGGTGCCCTCGATGTTCGACTTCAGGATCTTCTCGAAGGGCGCTTCCAGGGAGATGCCCGCGAGGTGCAGGATCGCGTCCACGCCCCGCACCGCCTCGCGCAGCGCCTCCTTGTCGGTGAGGTCCGCGGTGATGGCGTCCGGCGCGTCCTCGACGGGGCGCACGTCGAGCAGGCGCAGCGTGTAGCCGTACTCCGGCAACAGGGATCGCATCAGGGTGCCGAGCCCGCCGGCGGCGCCGGTGAGCAGCACGGTGCGGGGAGCGGGCATCCTCGGTCTCCTTGGCGACAGCGGCCGCATGCATGGACGGGATTCACATTCGTGGACACGCTAGGGAGCGGCGACGGATCTAGTCAAGTGTGCCGTGGAGTGGGGAAATCCGTCGCTGTGTCGCGGGTTTGCCCGCTTGACCCGCGCCAAGACGGGCCCGTAGCGTGAAGTTGTTCAGAAATATGGACACCGATCAGAAACGTGCACCGACAGGGAGCGCCCGTGACGCCTGCCCCTCTCGCCGCCCGGCTCCGCGACCCGAGCGGGCCGCTGTTCTTCCCCGTCACGGCCTACGGCCCGGACGGCTCCGGCGCCCCCATCGATCTCCACGTCTACCGCACCCATGTGCGCCGGGGCGTCGCGGCCGGCGCCGCCGCCGTGTTCGCCTGCTGCGGCACCGGGGAGTTCCACGCGCTGCTGCCGGAGGAGTTCGAGGCCTGCGTCCGGGCGGCCGTCGAGGCGGCCGAGGGCCGCGTCCCGGTCATCGCGGGCGCCGGCTACGGCACCGCGCTCGCCGTCCGCTACGCCCGTCTCGCCGAGGACGCGGGCGCCGACGGGCTCCTCGCCATGCCGCCCTACCTCGTGCTGGCCGGCCAGGAGGGCCTGCTGCGGCACTACCGCGAGGTCGCCGCCGCCACCGCCCTGCCGGTGATCGTCTACCAGCGCGACAACGCCGTCTTCACCCCGCACACCGTGGTCGAGCTGGCCCGCACCGACGGCGTCATCGGCCTCAAGGACGGCCTCGGCGACCTGGACCTGATGCAGCGCATCGTCAGCGCCGTGCGCACCGAGGTCCCCGGCGACTTCCTGTACTTCAACGGCCTGCCCACCGCCGAGCAGACCCAGCTCGCCTACCAGGCCCTCGGCATCACCCTGTACTCCTCTGCCGTCTTCTGCTTCGCCCCCGAGATCGCCCTCGCCTTCCACCGGGCCCTTCGGACGGGCGACCGGGACACCGTGCGCCGCCTCCTGGACGGCTTCTACCGCCCGTTCGTCGAGCTGCGCGCCCAGGGGCGTGGCTACGCCGTCTCGCTCGTCAAGGCGGGCGTACGGCTGCGCGGCCTGGACGTGGGCGAGGTCCGGCCCCCGCTGGACGAGCCCGGCGAGGACCATGTCAAGCAGCTCGCTCAGCTCATCGAGCGTGGCTACGCGCTGCTGGAGGAAGACGCGTGAAGGCGTCGGTGTTCGTCTACCCCTGGGACGTCAACGGCGACCCCGGCGCCCCCGCCCGCATCGCCGCGCTCGGCGTACGTCAGGTGACGCTCGCGTCCGCCTACCACTCCACCCGCGCCCTGACCCCGCGCCACCCGCGCCACCGCATCGTCACCGCCGAGTACGCGGCCGCCCTGTACCCGGTCGGCGACCGCTGGGCCGGCCGCGGCCTGCGGCCCTACACCGCCGGGCGCTGGGCCCCCGCAGACGCCTACGGAGAGGCCGCCGAGGCGCTCGCCGCGGCCGGGCTCGACGTGCACACCTGGGTGGTCCTCGCGCACAACTCCCGCCTGGGCGCCGAGCATCCGGACACCTCGGTCGTCAACGCCTACGGCGACCGCTACCCGTGGGCCCCCTGCATCGCCCAGCCCGCCACGCGCGTGTACCTGGTCGACCTGGCCGCCGAGGCGGCCGTGCGCCCCGGCGCGCACGGCACCGAACTGGAGTCCCTCGGCTGGTACGGGCTCCAGCACCTGCACGCCCACGACAAGACCGCCGGGGTCGGCCTCGGGGACGCCGGGCAGTACTTGATGGCGCTCTGCTTCTGCCCCGTCTGCCTCGCCGGGTACGGCGAACAGGGACTGGACGCCGACGGGTTGGCGGGCGCCGTACGGGACGCCCTGGAGCCGCTGTGGCGGGGCGCGGCCGACGACGGGGGCTGGCCGACGGTCGAGAAGCTCCTCGGTAAGGACACCGCGGCCGCCACGCGCGCGTGGCGCGACTCCACCGCCCGCACCCTCCAGGAGCAGGCCGTCACCGCCGTACGCGCCGCCGCACCCGACGGCTTCCAGGTCCTGCTGCACGCGGACCCGGTGCCGTACCACTGCGGCGCCAACGCCGGCGTCGACCCCGCGCACATCCTCTCCGTCGCGGACGGCGTGGTGGTGCCGTGCACGGGCGGTACGGACCTGCTGGCGCCCTTCGCCGAGCGGGCGCGCGAGGGGACGGTGCTGGCCGCCAACTTCACGGTGGTCTCCGGGATGGGCGGCAGCCCCGGCACCCTCGCGGCCGACGCGGCACGCGCGCGTGCCCGGGGTGCGACGGAACTGCGGCTGTATCACGCGGGGTTGGCGTCGGACGGGGACCTCGTGGCGGTGCGCGAGGCGCTCGCCGCGCGCTGAGCCGCGAGCGCGGCGGCCGTCAGGAGCAGCGCCAGGCCGTACAGGGGCAGCAGCAGCCCGGAGCCGGCCAGTTCGACCAGGCCGGCCCCGACGGTCAGTCCGACCACGTTCGGCGTGAACATCAGTGTGTGGGCGGTGGCGGTCGCCCGGCCCAGCAGCCGACCCGGGGTCTCGCGCTGCACGGCGGTGAGCGCGGCGATCAGCACGCAGGGCAGACCGAGGCCGACGGCGGCCCCGGCCGCCAGGGCCACCGGATCCGACGGCACGGCCCGCGCGGCCACCCCGGCCGCCGTCAGCGCGATCCCGGCCGCCGCGAACCGGCGCCCGCCCAGCCGCCGCAGCGCCGGCCCGGAGACCGGCCCGACCGCCACCGAGCCCGCACCCTGGACGGCGTACAGCACACCCGCATAGGCGGGGGAGTGCCCGAGGCGGTCCACGACGGCGTACACCGTGGTGCTGCCCAGCGAGGCGAGGAGCATCGTCGAACCGGCCGCCCGGACCAGCGGACGCAGCCCCGGGTGCCCCCACAGATGGCGGACGCCCACAGCGGTCTGCCGCCACCGGCCGTCGTCCGGGCGGACGGGCCGTTCCTCGGGGATGCGCCCGGCGATCTCCGGGCGGCGGAAGCGGCGCATCGGCCCTACGGTGACCTGAGAGGGGGCGGGCCGAACGCGTACAACGGAGGAAGCCGCCATGCAGGAGCACTACGTGTGGGTGACGACGCGCCGCCTTCAGCCGGGCATGTTGGAGGAGTTCGAGCGGGCATGGCGCCCGGCCCCCGCCCCGCCGGGCCTGCACCGCGCCTACGCGTACTGGTCCGAGGACGGGCAGGAGATCACCGGCGTGTCGTTCTGGGACACCCAGGAGTCGTGCGACGCGTGGCGGTCCTCCGACCCGGAGGCGCAGCGGCGGGCGGCCATGGCCCCGTACGTCGTCTCGGAGAGCGAGAGCTTCTACCGCGGCCGTGAACTCACCCTCCCCGGCGTCGGCCACGGGTGAACGCGGCTGACATGAGCGAGATCGTCGTCGTGTACGAGCTCGACCCTCCGGCGGCCGCACGCACCTCCCCGCACGGCCCGCCCGACGCGGAGCGGCTCCCGCGCCGGGTGCACGCGGTGCCCACCGCCCCGGGCAGGCCGGACGCCGCCGGACCCCGGACACTGTGCGGCAAGGACACCTTCGCCATGGAGCCGGCTCGGTGGAAGCCCTCCGAGCAGCCCGGGGCGCCTTGGTACCCCGCCGAGTACGCGTCCGTGGTCTGTCCCGACTGCGATGCCGTGATGGAGGTCTGAGTACGATCCCCGGTCCGGGCGGAGAGCGGGGGCGTCATGGGGCCGGTCGTGGGACTGTGGCTGTTCGACGAGGGGCGCGGCGCCCAGGAGGTCGTGGCCGGTCTGCTGCCCTGGCTGGAGACCTTCTGCGATCCCGTCCGGCCCACCGGCGACGGACACGCCGACTTCCGGATCGCGGACGCCCGCCCGCTCGGGCTGGAGCAGGCGGACGTCGAGAGCACAGGCTGCTTCACCCTGGGGGTGGACGAGCAGATCCCCGCCGACGACGAGGACTATGCGGCCTTCCCATGTCCGCCCGCGCACGGGATCGTCCTGTCCGCCGGTTCCTCGGGCCGGCCTAACCACCGCGCCCTCGGCCGTCTCGCCCTCACCCTGGCCCGGCGCCTGGACGCGACGATCGACTTCGACGGGATGCTCTTCGAGGGACCCTCGCCCTTCCCGGGCACCCTGCGCGAGGTGTCCTACGACACGGGGGACGGCGAGCGCTGGGTCCGCCACGTCGGCGACGCCGAGTTCCTCGCCGCCTGGCTGCGCCACCCCGGGTTCCACTTGGTGAAATGAGCAGGAGCCGGGCGTAACGCGTCGTACTCTCCTGCCATGCCGCTCACCCTGACCGTCCTCGGTACCGCCTCGCCGCACCCGGGCCCCGACCGGCCCTGCTCCGGCTATCTGGTGTCCGGCGGCGGCGCCGAGGTGTGGGTGGACGCGGGGCCCGGTACGTTCGCCGCGTTGCAGCGGCACACGGATCCCGCCCGGCTCACCGCGATCTGGATCTCGCATCTGCACGCCGACCACAGCGCCGACCTGCTCGCCGCCGCCTACGCCTTCGCCTTCGGCGCCATGACCCCGCACGCGCCGATCCCCGTGTACGCGCCCAAGGACTGCGCGCGCCGGCTGGCCGGCTTCTTCGGCCGCCCGGACATCGAGTTCCTGAAGGGCGTCTTCGACTTCCGGGGCCTGTACGACGGCCACGACGTCCGGCACTGGAACCTCCGCCTGACCACCCGCGCCGTCGCCCACGACACCGAGGCGTACGGGCTGCGCGCCGAGTCCCAGGGCAGCGTCCTGGCGTACTCGGGAGACAGCGGAGCCTGCCCCGCGCTCACCGAACTCGCCTCCCGCGCCGACCTGTTCCTGTGCGAGGCGGACATCGACGAGCATCGCGTCGGCGAACACCTCCGGCCGGTCCATCTGACGCCCGAGGAAGCCGGCCGGATCGCCCGGGACGCGCACGTACGCGAGCTGCTCGTCACCCACGTCGGCCCCACGCTCACCCGTGAGGCGGCCACCGAGCGAGCCGCCGCGGTCTCCGGCCGGCCCACGTACACCGCCGTCGAGGGCGACACCCGCACCGTCTGAGCCGGCGCGCCCCAGCGGCCGCATTTCTCGACCCGCCCACCCGTCAGCCCCGACTTCCTTTGTCAGAAGCCGTCAGCCCCGACTTCCTTTGTCAGAAGCATTGACGAATCACGGGCGCCTCCCTACCTTCAACGCGTCGTACTTCGTACGTCATATATGAGACGCGATATGTGAGATCCGAGAGGGCCGCATGACCTCTGTGCCCACCCCGATCCCGTCCCGCACGCAATACGTGCTGGACGCGATCAAACACCGCATCCTGACCGGCCGGTTGACGCCCGGCCAGGCCCTGGTCGAGACGGAGCTGGCCGCGCAGTTCGGGGTGTCGAAGACCCCGGTGCGGGAGGCGCTGAAGACCCTCGCCGGGACCGGTCTCGTCGTGATGAACCAGTACAAGGGCGTCACGGTGCGCATGGTGGACGCGGACATGGCACGTGAGGTCTACGACGTGCGGCTGCTGCTGGAGCCGGAAGCGCTCAAGCGCGCGGTGAAGCGCGGGGCCCGCCTCGACGCCGCCCGCGACGCGCTCACCCGGGCCGACGCCGCCACCGACACCGCCGAACGCTCCCTGGCCAACCGGGAGTTCCACCGTGCCCTCTACCTGCCGTGCGGCAACCCGCTGCTCGGCCGGATGCTGGACGAGGTCCGCGACCAGGCCGCCCTCGTCTCCGCCGTGGCCTGGGCGACCGACCCCTCCTGGGAGCGGGAGGCCGCCGAGCACCGGGAGATCCTGCGGCTCGCGCTGGACGGCGACGCGGACGGCGCCGCGAGCGCCCTGCACTCCCACATCGCCTCGTTCGTACGGCGCGCTTTCCCCTCGGACACCGAGCCCCACCCAGCGGAAGGTCATCAATGAGCAGCGTGACGTTCGAGACCCAACGGGCGGCCCTGGCCGACGTGGTGGCCATCCCGGTGACCCCCTTCGCCGAGGACGGCTGCGTCGCGCAGGACACCCACCGGGCCCTGCTGCGTCGCCTGCTCGACGGCGGGATCAGAACGCTCACCCCGAACGGCAACACCGGCGAGTTCTACGCCCTCACCCCCGAAGAGCGCCGCCTGGTCACCGAGCTGACCGTCGACGAGGCCGGCGACCGCGCCGTGATCCTGGTCGGCGTCGGCCACGACCTGCCCACCGCGACCGCCTCCGCCCGGCACGCCCGCGCACTGGGCGCGCGGATGGTGATGGTCCACCAGCCCGTCCATCCGTACGTCTCGGCGGCCGGCTGGGTCGACTACCACCGCGCCATCGCCGAGTCCGTGCCCGAACTGGGCGTGGTCCCCTACATCCGCAACGCGCAGCTGCCCGGCGCCCGTCTCGCCGAACTCGCCGACCACTGTCCCAACGTCATCGGCGTGAAGTACGCCGTCCCGGACGCCGCACGCTTCGCGGCCTTCGCGCGGGACGCGGGCCTGGACCGCTTCGTCTGGGTGGCCGGCCTCGCCGAACCGTACGCACCCTCCTACTTCTCCGCAGGCGCCACCGGCTTCACCTCGGGGCTCGTGAACGTCGCCCCGGCCGTTTCGCTGAACATGATCGAAGCGCTTCGATCCGGCGACTACCCGGCCGCCATGAAGGTCTGGGAGCAGATCCGCCGCTTCGAGGAACTGCGCGCCGCCCACGGCTCCGCCAACAACGTCACCGTCGTCAAGGAGGCCCTCGCGGCGCTCGGCCTGTGCCGCCGGGACGTCCGCCCGCCGAGCAGGCGGCTGCCCGAGGACGAGCGTGCCGAGGTCGCCGCCATCGCCGCCGGATGGTCGATGTGAAGCAGCCGCACGAACTGAGAAGCCACCAGTGGTACGGCACCGACGGCCTGCGCTCCTTCAGCCACCGTGCCCGTACCCGCCAGCTCGGCTACCTGCCCGAGGAGCACCTGGGCAAGCCGGTCATCGCGATCCTCAACACCTGGTCGGACATCAACCCCTGCCATGTGCATCTGCGGGACCGGGCGCAGGCCGTGAAGCGCGGGGTCTGGCAGGCCGGGGGCTTCCCGCTCGAGTTCCCGGTCTCCACGCTCAGCGAGACCTTCCAGAAGCCGACCCCGATGCTCTACCGCAACCTGCTCGCGATGGAGACCGAGGAGCTGCTGCGGTCGTACCCGGTCGACGGCGCCGTCCTGATGGGCGGCTGCGACAAGTCCACGCCCGCCCTGCTGATGGGCGCGGCCTCGGTGGACCTGCCCACCGTCTTCGTGCCGGCCGGGCCCATGCTCCCCGGCCACTGGCGGGGTGAGGTCCTCGGCTCCGGCACCGACATGTGGAAGTACTGGGACGACAAGCGGGCCGGCCTGATCGGCGACTGCGAGATGGCCGAGCTGGAGAGCGGACTGGCCCGCTCGCCCGGCCACTGCATGACCATGGGTACGGCGTCCACGCTGACCGCGGCCGCCGAGGCGCTCGGCGTCACCGTGCCCGGCGCGTCCAGCATCCCGGCAGTGGACTCCGGACACGACCGGATGGCCGCCAGGGCGGGCCTGACGATCGTCGAACTGGTCCACAAGGACCGCAGGCTGAGCGAGATCCTCACCCGGGAGGCCTTCGCGGACGCCGTCACCACCGTCCTCGGCCTCGGCGGCTCCACCAACGCCGTGATCCATCTGATCGCCATGGCGGGCCGGGCCGGAGTGAAGCTGACGCTCGACGACTTCGACCGCATCGCCCGCACGGTCCCGGTCCTGGCCGACGTCCGCCCCGGCGGGCAGCGCCACCTCATGGAGGACTTCCACTTCGCGGGCGGCCTGCCCGGCTTCCTCTCCCGGATCCCCGACCTGCTCCACCTCGACCGCCCGACGGTGTCGTACGACACCCTGCGCGAGCAACTGGACGGCGCGCAGGTGCACGACGACGACGTCATCCGCCCCCGCGACAACCCGGTCGCGGGCGAGGGCGGGGTCGCGGTGCTGCGCGGCAACCTCTGCCCCGACGGCGCCGTCATCAAGCACATCGCCGCCGAGCCGCACCTGCTCCAGCACACCGGCCCCGCCGTCGTCTTCGACGACTACAGGACGATGCAGCGCACCATCAACGACCCGTCCCTCGGCATCACCGCCGACAGCGTGCTCGTGCTGCGGAACGCCGGCCCCAAGGGCGGCCCGGGCATGCCCGAGTACGGCATGCTCCCGATCCCGGACCACCTGCTCGAGCAGGGCGTGCGGGACATGGTGCGGATCTCCGACGCCCGGATGAGCGGCACGAGTTACGGCACCTGCGTGCTGCACGTGGCACCGGAGTCGTACGTCGGCGGCCCGCTGGCGCTGGTGCGGACCGGGGACCTCATCACCCTGGACGTCGAGGCACGCGCCCTCCGTCTCCACGTGGACGACGAGGAGCTGGAGCGCAGGCGGGCCGAGTGGACACCGCCGCCCGCCCGTTACGAGCGCGGCTACGGCGCCCTCTGCAACGAACAGATCACCCAGGCCGACACCGGCTGCGACTTCGAGTTCCTGGCCCGCCCGGGCAAGGTGCCGGACCCGTACGCCGGCTGACCCCCGCACCCCCTCTGGTGAAGCGCTTCACGCGTGTGCATGTAGCAAGCGCTTCCTGCGCCCACTGTATCGGTCCCACTGCGAACGGAGAACAGTCATGGCCCAAGCCGCAGCCGTGGCGAGACCGCCCGCGCCACCCCGGCGGCGCCGTGTCTCCGCGACCCCGCGCAGGCTGCCGTACCTGCTGATCGCCCCGGCGGCCCTGCTCATGCTGGGCTTCATCGCCTACCCGGTCCTCAGCGTCTTCTACTACAGCCTGCAGAACTACAACCCCACCAAGCCGTGGCGGAACGGCTTCGCGGGCTTCGACAACTTCACCCAGGCCTTCGCGCACGACCCGCAGTTCTGGGACACGCTGACCTTCAGCGCCAAGTGGGTCGTGGTGGAAGTCGGGTTGCAGCTGCTGTTCGGGCTCGCGCTGGCGCTCATCGTCAACCAGACCTTCGTGGGGCGGGCGTTGGGCCGGGCGCTGGTGTTCTCGCCCTGGGCCGTCTCCGGCGTGCTGACCTCCGCGATCTGGGTGCTGCTCTACAACTCCCAGACGGGTGTCACGCGTTATCTCGCCGACGCCGGTATCGGGTCGTACGGCACCAGCTGGCTGTCGGACACCTCGACCGTCTTCCCGGCCGCGGTCGTCGCCGACCTCTGGCGGGGCGTCCCCTTCTTCGCGATCCTCATCCTCGCCGACCTCCAGTCCGTCTCGAAGGACCTGTACGAGGCCGCCGAGGTCGACGGGGCGAGCCGCCTCAAGCAGCTCTGGCACATCACCCTGCCCCATCTGAAGGACGCGATCGTCCTGTCCACGTTGTTGCGCGCGGTGTGGGAGTTCAACAACGTCGACCTGCTCTACACCCTCACGGGCGGCGGACCCGCGGGTGAGACCACCACCCTCCCGCTCTACATCGCCAACACCAGCGTCGACGCCCACAACTTCGGCTACGCCTCCGCGCTGACCACGGTGGCGTTCGTGATCCTGCTCTTCTGCTCGATCGTCTATCTGCGGCTGAGCAAGTTCGGAGGTGAGACCAAGTGATCACCGAGATCGCTCCCGCACCCGAGCGCGTGGCGTCCGAGCCCGCCCGGCCGCGCGGCAGGCGCCGCGCCTGGGACGAGGTCCCGCGCCTGCAGATCTACGTCCCCCTCACGATCTACCTCCTCTTCACCCTGATCCCGTTCTACTGGATCCTGCTCTTCGCGCTCCGCCCGGCGGGCTCCATCTCCCTGGTCCCCTGGCCGATGACGTTCGAGCACTTCCAGAAGGTGTGGACCGAGCGCAGCTTCGGCACCTACTTCGCCAACAGCGTCTACGTCGGCCTCGCCACGCTCGTCCTGACCACCGTGGTCGCCCTGGCCGGCGGCTACGCCCTCGCCCGCTTCGACTTCCGGATCAAGCGCGGCTTCATGCTCGCCCTGCTGTGCTCCCAGTTCGTGCCGGGCGCCCTGCTGCTGGTCCCGCTGTTCCAGATCTTCGCCAAGCTCCAGATGATCAACTCGCTGGGCAGCGTCATCATCGCCGAGACCGTCTTCCAGCTGCCGCTGTCGATGATCCTGATCAGCGGGTTCATCCGGAACGTGCCGTACTCCCTGGAGGAGGCCGCGTGGGTGGACGGCTGCAACCGGCTGACCGCCTTCCGGATCGTCGTCCTGCCGCTGCTGCGGCCCGGGCTGATCGCCGTCGGCTCCTTCGCCTTCGTGCACGCCTGGAACCACTTCCTGTTCGCCCTGATGTTCCTCTCCGACCAGAGCAAGCAGACCATCCCGGTCGGCCTCAACACCCTGATGAGCGCGGACAGCGTCGACCTGGGCGCCCTGGCGGCGGGCGGCATCATCGCGGCCGTACCGGTCGTGATCGTGTTCGCCTTCATCCAGAAGTGGCTGATCACCGGCTTCAGCGCGGGGGCGGTGAAGGGATGAGGCTCCGTCACCTCATGCTCACCGCAGCACTGTTGAGCGTGCAGTGCGTGCCCGCGCACGCCGACGACGCCGGTGACATCGGCCGGGACGTGCTCGCCCCGGACGACGACTACGCCACCGACGGCTACAGCGCCTCTGATTGGCCCGGTGGAGCCGAGGGACGCTCAGCGGGTGCGGCCAATCACCTTCGCGCACCACGCGTCCGCTACGGGCAGGTGCACGTGTACGACAACCGCTACGTGGTCCCCGAGGGCAGCGAGCACCAGTACTCCCTGGGCGTCTCCACCGAGTCGGCGATCCACGCCGAGAGGGTGCCGCTCCGGCGCAGCTTCAAGGGCTACAGCGCCGCGGTGGCCGACCGAGAGGTGGCGCGCGGTGCGGGCGCAGGGAGGATCCCATGACCGTACCCATCGTCCTGGCGGGCGCGCGCGGCCACGGCCGCTGGCACCTGGACAACATCCGCCGGCTCCAGGCGGACGGCCTCGTCCGGCTGGCCGGGATCTGCGAACTGACCCCGCTGGGCCAGGAGGAGATTCCCGACGGCCTGGGCACGCCGGAGCAGTCCGCCGACTTCGGGGCGCTCCTCGACGCCACCGCAGCGAGGATCGCCGTCATCTGCACACCCATCCCCACCCACACCGACCTGGCGTTGCGGGCCGCCGAGCAGGGCGTCCACCTCCTGCTGGAGAAGCCGCCCGCGCCCTCCTACGCCGAGTACCGGCGGATGGCCGACGGGGTCGCCAAGGCCGGCGTGGTCTGTCAGATCGGGTTCCAGTCGCTGGGCTCGCACGCCGTGCCCGCGATCCGGCGGCTCGTCGCCGAGGGCGCGATCGGCGAGATCCTCGGGGTCGGCGGCGCCGGGGCCTGGGCCCGCGACGAGGCCTACTACCGGCGCGCGCCCTGGGCGGGCCGGCGGCGACTGAACGGCGTCGACGTGGTCGACGGCGTCCTCACCAACCCGCTCGCCCACGCCGTCGCCACCGGCCTCGCCCTGCTCGGCACCACCCGCGCCGAGGACGTCACCGGCATCGAGACCGAGCTGCTGCGCGCCAACGACATCGAGTCCGACGACACCTCGTGCGTCCGCGTGCGCACCCCACGCGGCCCGGTCACGGTCGCCGCGACCCTGTGCGCCGAGGAACCGGGGGAGCCGTACGTCCTGGTGCACGGCGACAGCGGCCGGATCACCTTCTGGTACAAGCAGGACCGGGTGCTTCTCCAGCGGGCCGGCCGCGGCCCCCAGGAGTCCGATTACGGCCGCACGGACCTGCTGGAGAACCTGGTCGAGCACCTCACCACCGGCGCGCCGCTGCTGGTGGCCCCGGACGAGACCGGCGCCTTCATGCAGGTGGTCGAGGCCATCAGAACCGCCCCCGACCCGGCCCCGCTGCCCGAGACCGCCTGGCGCCTGCTCCCCGCCGAGCGGCGCCGGGTCGTGCCCGGCATCGACGGCCTGGTCGCGGCCGCGGCCGACACCCTCGCCCTCTACTCCGAGCTGGGCGCTTCCTGGGCCCTACCGAAAGAGGAGAGCACGTGATGACACAACATGACACCCCGGTCCTCAGGGTCGCCGGGCGCCCGGTCGGCCGGTACGTCACCCGGCCCGAGCTGCCGGACCGGCTCGCCCCGCGCCCCTATCTGCACCCTGTCACCACCCTGGCCGGCACGGCGGTCACCGAGCTGAGCCCCGCCGACCACGCACACCACCTCGGCGTCGGTGTCGCCGTTCCCGACGTCGAGGGGCACAACTTCTGGGGCGGGCGCACCTTCGTGCGCGACCGGGGGCCGACCGAGCTGGACAACCACGGCTCCCAGCGGCACACCGCCTTCCAGCTGCGCGACCCCGACGGCTTCGTGGCCGAGCTGCGCTGGGTCGCCGCCGGAGCCGAGCTGCTGCGCGAGCGCCGTACCGTCGCCGCCACCGAACTCACGACCACCGGAGGTCGAGCTACGCCTGGACGGCACCGAGCCGGGCGCCCGGGCGGGCCTCGCGGTGCTCGGGGACGCCTTCGGGTGGATCGGCCTCGAGCGGGGGGCCGACGGGACGGTCCGGCTCGTGCACCGGTTCGCCGAGGCAGTGGCAGAGCGGGAACGGGACGCCGGTGTGCCGTGCGTCGCGCCCGAGGGGCGGGCCCGCCTGCGGATCGAGGTGGCGGCCGGGGCACGCTGCCGCTTCTCGTACGACGTCGGAGACGGCCCGCGCCCCTCCGGACCGGTCTTCGTGGCCACCCCCTGGCGCTGGGTCGGCGCCCTGCTCGGCCTGTTCGCCGCAGCCCCCGAGGGACCGGGGCGCGCGGGGGCGGCGACCTTCACGGAGTTCCGGATCAGCCCCTTGTAGTGCCCTGCACGACAGCTCGACCACTCCATTGGATCCAGAAGAAGAGAGCCGACCGATGAAGAGCAGCATCCACAGAAGCAGGCGCGCCGCCACGGCCGTCGCCCTGGGCTCCGTGCTCGCGCTGACCGCCACCGCCTGCGGCGACGACGGCAGCGGCGGCGCGGGCGACAAGGGGGGCGAGGGCTCCGGCAAGGGCACGATCACCTTCTGGGACAACAACGGCGGTGTGCGCACCGACATCTGGAAGCAGATCATCGCCGACTTCGAGAAGAAGTACCCGGACATCGAGGTCAAGTACGTCGGCATCCCGGCGGCGAGCGCCCAGTCCAAGTACGACACCGCCATCCAGGGCGGCGGCCTGCCGGACGTCGGCGGGGTGGGCACCGCGATGCTCGCCGAGGTCGCGGTCCAGGGGGCGCTGGAGCCGCTGGACGGCCGGCTCTCGAAGAGCCCGCTGAACGGAAGGCTGAGCCAGAACCTCATCGGCGTCAGCAAGGCGGCGGGCGGCGGGGACACGCTGTACCAGTTGCCGACCTCCGCCAACAACGGCACGCTGTGGTACCGCACGGACCTGTTCAAGAAGGCCGGTCTGGACGCGCCGACCACCTGGTCGAGGTTCTACGCGGCCGCCGACAAGCTCACGAGCAAGGGCAAGAACGCGTTCGGCTTCACCATCCGCGGCGGCGAGGGCGCCATCGCGCCGGCCCTCGACGCGGTGTACGGCCAGACCGGCATCACCTCGTTCTGGAACGGCGACAGGACCACGGTCAACGACCCCAAGAACGTGGCCGCGCTGGAGAAGTACGTCGCGCTGTACAAGAAGGACACCCCCTCCGCCGACGTCAACAACGACTTCACGAAGATGGTCGCCCAGTGGGACAGCGGCACGATCGGCATGCTGAGCCACAACCTGGGGTCGTACCAGGACCATCTGAAGGCGCTCGGCAAGGACAGGTTCCGGGGCATTCCGAACCCCACGCTGGACGACGGCACCCGGGTGCAGGTGTCCAACCCGGTGGACGGGCTGAGCCTGTTCAAGTCGAGCCAGAACAAGGCGGCCGCCTGGAAGTTCATCGAGTTCGCCGTGTCCGCCGAGGAGAACTCCAAGTTCAACCAGTCGGCGGGGCAGGTGCCCGCGAACACGGACGCGGCGAAGGACGCGTGGATTCAGCAGGCCGAGCCCACGAAGCTGGCGGCGGAGGCGTTGAACGGGGGCGGTACGAAGATCGTGCAGTTGCCGTACTACCTGCCTGACTGGAACACGATCTCCAAGGCTGACAACGAGCCGAACTTCCAGAAGCTGCTGCTCGGGAAGATGAGTGCGAAGGAGTTTCTGGACACGCTCGCCGATCAGCTCGACAAGGCTCAGGCCGACTGGAAGAAGAACCACTGACACATCAGTAACCCGCGCCCCTGTCAGGGCGCGGGCTTCACCACCTGTGTGAAAGGCACCCTTGTGTCGCTTACTCGCAGACAGGTCACCTCCGCCGCCCTCGCCGCCGTACCCCTTGTCGGCCGGTCCGCGAAGGGGCACCGCACCCTCTACATCGCCGGTGACTCCACCGCCGCCCAGAAATACGCCGACGCCGCTCCCGAGACCGGGTGGGGAATGGCGCTCCCCTTCTTTCTTCGGAAGGAGTTGGAGGTCGCCAACCATGCTGTGAACGGGCGGAGTTCGAAGAGCTTCGTGGATGAGGGGCGGCTCGACGCCATCCTGTCCGTGATCCGGTCCGGGGACCTCCTGATCGTCCAGTTCGCGCACAACGACGAGAAGGCCACCGACCCGGCCCGGTACACCGAGCCCTGGACGACGTACCAGGAGTATCTGCGGCTGTACATCGACGGTGCCCGGTTCCGTGGCGCCCGGCCCGTGCTCGCCACCCCGGTCGAGCGCCGCAGGTTCGACGCCGAGGGCAACGCCGTGCCGACCCACGGCGACTACCCGGCTGCCATGCGCGCGCTCGCCGAAGCGGAGCGTGTCGCACTGCTCGACATCGAGGCGCTGTCGCTCGCGTTGTGGCAGGAGCTGGGTGCCGAGGAGACGAAGAAGTACTTCAACTGGACGAACACCGAGCAGGACAACACGCACTTCAATCCGCCGGGCGCCATCGCCGTGGCCCGGCTCGTGGCGCGGGAGCTGCTGCGCACCCGGGTGCTGGCCCAGCACGACGTGGCCCGGCTGCACGAGGACATCCCCACGTCCTGGATCACCTGGCCGCCCGCATCACCGTTGTCACCTTCGTGAAAGAGGAGACCCGTACAGTGCGCACACAGAAATGTCATGGACGTGTCATACCTGCGGTCGTGGGCTGCACGGCTCTCGTGCTCGCCGTCACCGGCACCGGGCCCGCGCAGGCCGCCCACCGGGCCGGACCCGACCGGCAGGTGCTGCCCGCCGACGACGGCTGGGCCGCCTACGGCACCGGGACGACCGGCGGTGCCGCCGCCGACGCCGCACACGTCTACACCGTCACCACCTGGGAGCAGTTCAAGGCCGCCCTCGCGGACGGCGGCAGCGCCCCGAAGATCGTCAGAGTGCAGGGCACGATCGACGCGGACGGGCCGGGCTGTGCCTCGTTCGCCGTGCCCGGGTACGGCCTCGACGCCTACCTGAAGACCTACGACCCGGCGGTGTGGGGCCGCACCACGAACCTCGACAACGAGCCCGACGACAGCCCCGAGGGCCTGCGCCGCGCCTCCGCCGCCCAGCAGGAGACCTACGTCAAGGCGAACATCCCCGCCGACACCACCATCGTCGGCGTCGGCAAGGACGCCGGTTTCAAGGGCGCCAGCCTCCAGATCCAGGGCGTCGACAACGTCATCGTCCGCAACCTGAGCTTCGAGAGCCCCCTGGACTGCTTCCCGCAGTGGGACCCGACCGACACCGCCGACGGCAACTGGAACTCCGAGTACGACAGCGCGGTGATCTACGGGTCCACACACGTGTGGATGGACCACGACACCTTCACCGACGGGGACCACCCGGACAGCACGCTGCCGTACTACTTCGGCCGGATCTACGAGCAGCACGACGGCGAGCTGGACATCGTCAAGGGCGCCGACTACGTCACCGCCTCCTGGAACGTCTTCGAGGACCACGACAAGACGATCCTCATCGGCAACAGCGACAGCGCCTCCACGGCCGCGGTCGACCGAGGGCACCTCAAGGTCACCTTCCACCACAACCTGTTCTCGAACCTGGTCGAGCGCGCACCCCGCGTCCGCTTCGGACAGGTGGACTCCTACAACAACCACTTCGTCGCCGGTGACGGCTACTCCTACAGCTACGGCATCGGCATGGAGTCACAGCTCGTCGCCGAGCACAACGCGTTCACCCTGCCGACCGGCGTGAAGACCGGTTCGATCCTGAAGAAGTGGAAGGAGTCCCCGCTCACCGCCGACGACAACTACGTCAACGGCGTGCCGACGGATCTGATCGCCGTCCACAACACCGAGATCCCGGGCGAGATCCTGCGGTCCGGGGCCGGCTGGACGCCGACCCTGCGCACCAAGGTCGACCCCGCCAGGGCCGTGCCGGGCCTGGTCGACCACTGCGCGGGCGCGGGCCGCCCCGGCTGACCCACCGGGGCCGGACGCCCGGCCCCGACTCTCTCTTTCCCACGAGCCGCACCGCGAAGGAGCACTCCCATGCCCTCGCCCCAACTCCCCCTGTCCAGACGACGCCTCCTGGTCGCGAGCGCCGGGGCCGCCGCCGCGCTCGGCCTCGCCTGCGTCCCCGCGCGGGCCGACGGGGGACCGCGCCCGTTCGGCCGCTACGGGTCACCGGCCCGCCGCCTCACCCCGCAGACCCTGTACATCGACCCGTACGGCGCCGGTGACTTCACCTCCGTGCAGGCCGCGGTGACCGCCGCCACCGGCAGCGGCCGGACGCTGGTCCTCGCACCCGGCACCTACCGGGAGACGGTCGCCGTCGACGTCAGCCGTACGGAGATGACCTGGATCGGCGCCTCCGAGGACCCCCGGGACGTCGTCATCGTGTACGACAACGCGGCCGGCACCCCCAAGCCCGGCGGCGGCACCTACGGCACCACCGGGTCGGCCACGACGACCGTGCAGGCCGACGGCTTCACCGCCCGCTGGATCACCTTCGCCAACGACTGGCTGCGCGCCGACCACCCGGACATCAGCGGCACCCAGGCCGTCGCCGTCAAGGTGCAGGGCGACCGCAGCGCCTTCCTGCACTGCCGTTTCCTCGGCCACCAGGACACCCTGTACGCCGACTCGACGGCCCTCGGCACCTTCGCCCGCCAGTACTACGCCCACTGCTATGTCGAGGGTGACGTCGACTTCGTCTTCGGGCGGGCCACCGCCGTCTACGAGCACTGCCACTTCCGCACGCTGAACCGCACGGACCTGGCCGGGGCGCCGTACGGCTTCGTCTTCGCGCCCTCCACGGCCGTCGCCAACCCGCGCGGCTACCTGGTCGCCCGCGGCCGCGTCAGCAGCGAGGCCCCGGACGCCTACTACAAGCTGGCCCGCCCCTGGGTACCCGGCTCCGACCCCACCGCCCGCCCCATGCTCACCGTCCGCGACACCTGGCTCGGCCCCGGCATCGACCCGGTCACCCCCTACACCAACATGCGGGACGCCTACCCGTGGCAGTCCATGCGCTTTCGCGAGTACCGCAACTCGGGGCCGGGCGCGGTGATCACCGTCCCCGCCGACCGGCCCCAGCTCACCGACGCCGAGGCCTCGCTGCACACCCCGGCGGCCTACCTCGGCGACTGGCATCCCCGACCGACGCGCTCACTCTGATCGACGAAAGGACCCGCACGTCATGCGTCGCATCAGCACACTCACCGCGCTCTCCGCCGTCGCCGCGTCCCTCGGACTCGGCCTCCTCACCACCCCGGCCCACGCCGCGACCGTGGTGGTCAGCAACTCCACCGACCTGTCCAACGCCATCAAGAACGCCACCGCCGGCACCGTCATCCAGGTACGCGGCGGCACCTACCACCCGACCGCGACCCTCCAGTCGACGGCCAACGGCACCTCGTCCTCCCCGATCACCCTCACCGCCTACGGCTCCGAGACCGTGAAGATCGACGGGTCCTCGCTGCCCTCCGGCTCCTGGATCTTCAAGCTGACAGCCGACTACTGGAACGTCTCCGACATCACCTTCCAGAACTCCCCGGACAGCGCGGTCGTCTGCCAGTCCTGCACCGGCACCGACTGGAACAACATCAAGACCATCAACGGCGGCGACTCCGGCTTCACGCTCACCGGGGACGGGACCGTGAACAACACGGTCAAGAACCTGGACTCGTACGGCAACTACGACGCCGCCACCCACGGCCAGAACGCCGACGGGGTCGCCATCAAGTTCGGCTCCGGCACCGGCAACCTCGTCACCGGAGCCCGCCTGTACAACAACTCGGACGACGGCATCGACCTGTGGTCCTTCTCCTCCCCGGTCACCATCGAACACACCTGGTCCTTCGGCAACGGCAGGAACCGCTGGGGCGACTCCGCCTTCGAGGGCAACGGCAACGGCTACAAGCTGGGCGGCAACGGCGTGACGGTCGCCCACGTCGTCAACAACTGCGCCGCCTGGGACAACGCCGGCAACGGCTTCACGGAGAACTCCAACACCGGCGCGATCGTCATCAACCGCACCACCGCCTACGCCAACGCCAAGTGGGGCTACTACTTCGCCACCAGCTCCGCCCGCCTCGGCAAGAACCTGGCGGAGAGCAACGGCGGCGGACCAGTCAGCAAGGGCTCGTCGGTGGTCTCCGCCGGCAACAACTGGGACTCCGGCATCTCCACCCCGTCCTTCGTCTCCACGGACGCGTCGACGACGTACGACGCGCGCAAGTCGGACGGCTCCCTGCCGTCGACGACGTTCCTGACGACGGGTAGTACGACGATCGGGGCGACGATGAACTAGAGACCGGAATTCCCGGGTCAGGTTCGCCTCGCTCCCTCTACCCTGTTGTCTGACGGTCCGTTGGGACAGGATGCAGGATCGGGGGAACCTGTGGACGTACGTGTGGATGTCCGCGTCACGGACGATGCCGACAATGCCGGCGCAGCCGACGAGGCGAGGTCGCTGCTCGCCTGGCTCACCGAGACGGACGAGCTGCGCGGCAGAGTCACGCCGCAGGAGCGACCACCGGTGCCCGGCACCCTGGGCCCGGTCCTCGACGGCCTGGTGGTCGCGCTCGGCTCGGGCGGGGCGGTCACCGGACTCACCACCGCCCTGGTCGCCTGGATCCGCAGCCGGCACAGCGACGTCACCGTCAAGGCGACCCGGCCCGACGGCGCCTCGCTGGAGATCTCCACGAAGCTCGTCGGGCCGATGACCCCCCAGGAACTGCGCACCTTCGTGACCGACACCTCCCGGATCCTGGAGGGCGGCCAGGGCGGCCAGGGCGGCCAGGAACCGGACGGCGGCGCGTTATGAGCACCCGGCCCGCCGAGTCACCGGCCCTCACCGTACCCACCACCGCTCTGGCGTCCTCCGGAGCCCGGGTGCTGCTCATCGGCACCGGCACCCACGGCGGCCCGACGCTGACCTCCGTACCGGCCGTGCCACGCAGCGTGGAAGCCCTGGCGGCCACCCTGATCGAACGCTGCGGGGTGACCCCCGACCGGCTGCGCACCCTCGTCGACCCGGCGGACGCCCGCACGATGGCCCTGGCCGTCGCCGACGCGGCACAGGAGGCCGAGAGCACCCTGCTCGTGTACTACGTGGGACACGGTCTCATCGGCCCGGGCGACGAGCTGTACCTCGCCGCCAGCGCCACCGACCGGCTCACCCCGGGCCTCGCCGCACACCAGGCGCTGTCGTTCTCGGCCCTGCGTGAGGCGCTCACTCTGTGCCGCGCCGCTTCCGTGATCGTCATCCTGGACTGCTGCTTCTCCGGACGGGCCCGGCTCGGTGCCGGTACGCCGCAACCCGCGGCCTTCAGCCTGCCCGCCGGGCACGGCATGTACTTGATGGGCTCCGCCGAACAACTGGCGCTCGCTCCCGACGACGCGGAACACACCGCTCTCACCGGCGAGTTGATCACCCTTCTGCGGGACGGCGATCCACGCGCACCGCGCCTGCTCACCCTGGACGACGTCTACGACCACCTGTTCCGCGCGTTACGGGCCCGCGGCGGGCCACTGCCGCGCCGCCAGGCCGGCGACCGCTCCGGCGGGCTGGTCGTCGCCGTCAACGCGGCCGCACCGACGACCGACGAGCCCGACGCCACCGCGGCCGAGGAGCCCGCGCCGGGCCCCTGCCCGTACCCGGGCCTCGACGCGTTCACCGTGGACGACGCCGAGTTCTTCCACGGCCGGGAGAAGCTGGTCGACGAGCTGCTCCGCGGCTGCCTCCAGGCCGTCGAGCAGGGCCGGCCGCTGGCGGTGGTCGGGCCGTCCGGCGCCGGCAAGACCTCACTGCTGCACGCCGGACTGCTCGCGGCGTTACGGGCCGGAACCCCGCTGCTGCCCGGTTCGGCCGCCTGGCCCGGCCTTGTCCTGACCCCCGGCGAACACCCTCTCCGCAGCCTGACCACCGCCCTGCGGGGGGACACCGTCCTGTCGGCCGAGGACCCGAAAGCCGCCGTCGGCTGGGCCCACGACCTCGTTCCGGACCGGCGGCGCCTGGTGCTGGTGGTGGACCAGCTGGAGCAGCTGTTCACCCTCTGCCGCAGCCGAACCGAACGCACCGCGTTCCTCGCCGCGTTGACGGCTCTGGCCGAGGCCGGGACGCTCGTCGTCGCCGCCCTGCGCGCCGACTTCTACGGCCACGCCCAGGCCCTGCCCGAGCTGGACGCGGTGCTGCGGTCCGACCAGGTGCTCGTCAGCCCGATGCGGCAGGAGGAGCTGAGGGCGGCGATCGAGCGTCCAGCCGGGGCCGTCGGCCTGGAACTCGACGAGGGCCTCGCGGACCTGCTCATCCACGAGCTGGGCGCCGCCCGGCTGGCCAGGTCCCAGACCGGCACCCTGCCGCTGCTCTCCCACGCACTCTGGTCCACCTGGCGACACCGGCAGGGCAGACGGCTGACCGTCGCCGGCTACCGCGAGAGCGGAGGCATCGACGAAGCCATCAAACAGACCGCCGACGACACCTATGACCACCTGGACGACGCGGGCCGCGCCGCCGCACGCCGCATGCTGCCGCGCCTGGTGCACATCGACGACGACGCGCCGGACACCAGCCGCCCCGTCGACCGGACCGTACTGCTGGACGGCCTGCCGGACCCTCAGGCCGCCGAGCGGGCCCTGAACCAACTGGCCGCGGCACGGCTGCTGGTCCTCGACGAGCACACGGTCCGCATCAGCCACAACGCCCTGCTGCACACCTGGCCCCGGTTGCGGGAGTGGATCGACGCGGACCGGGAGTGGCTGCGTGCGCGCCAGCAGGTGGCAGTTGACGCCGCTGCCTGGTGGGAGGCGGACAGGCATCCCTCGCTTCTGTATCGGGGTCCGCGGCTTGCTGCCACCCGGGAGCGTCTGGAGGGCGCGGGTCTGACCTCCGCCGCGCGCGGCTCCCGCCGGGAGGAGTACGCCGGTGAACTCGAACCGCGACTCGCGGAGTTCCTGAACCAGTCGTGGCGTCAGGAACGGCGTGGGGTGCGCGTGCGCAGGGCTGTGATCGCCTGTATGTGTGTGCTGACCCTGCTGGCCGGGGCGGGCGGGGGCGTGGCCTGGTGGTCGGGGCAGAAGGAGGCGGCTCAGCGCCGGCAGGCTGTCGCGCGGCTGGTTGCGGCGGAGGCGGAGAAGCTGCGGGACAGCCGCCCCGGGCTGGCCAAGCAACTCAGCCTGGTCGCGAACCGGCTGGACCCGCAGGCCGACACGGCTTCCATGATCGCCGCCATGGAGCTGCCAGGCATCTTCATGTCCGACGCCTCCGCCGGCGACATCTCGCTGGACGCCCGAGGCGACCGGATGGCCGTCTCGACCGGTTCCGATGTCGTCCTGTGGGACACGGAGCAGGGCAAGAGGAGGCGGTTGGGACACCTTGGCCAGATGCGGACGGGTGCGGTTGCGCTCAGCTCCGACGGACGGCTCCTGGCCGTCGTGCGGGCGGGCAGCACGGTGAGTGGCCCGTTGGGGTTGTGGGATGTCACCGCTCCGAACGACCCGCGCCGCATCGCCGTCCCCGGCCGGCAGCAGGTCAAGACTCTGACGCTGACCATCAGCCCCGACGGCCGCATGCTCGCTCTCGGCCGCGTCGACGGAAGCATCCAGTTGTGGGACATCGCCAACCGGTCCACCCCACGCCCGCTGCATACCCTGAGCGGCCACACCGGAGCCGTCCACTCGGTCGCCTTCGCCCCGTCCGGGCGTCTCCTGGCGAGTGCCGGCAGTGACGGCAAGGTACGGCTCTGGGACACGTCGGACCCGCGGCGCACCTCGGCCCTCGCGGTCCTCCCCGGCCTCAAACTGGACTCCCAGACCTACGACCTGAACGGAAAGCCGCTGCACCAGGTGGCGTTCAGCCGGGACGGCCGGCTGCTGGCCGGACCGGGCGACGGGAAGCAGATCGGGGTCCGGCTGTGGCGGCTGCGGGACCGGGGGCAGCCGACGTCGGCGGGTACGGTGCAGGAAAAGTTTCTGACCGACTGTTCGACAGACCTGGCTTCCGCCGCGTTCAGTCCCGATGGAAAGAATCTTGCCACCGCCTGTGGCAGAAGCACCCTTCTCTGGGACGTCGGCTCGCGCCCGCACCTGCGACAGTCCGCTGAGCTCAAGGGCGCCGACAAGGGCAACGGGATGGCCGGTCCCGCCCTGTTCATGCCGCGCGGCCACCGACTGCTGCGGGCCACCGGCCGCGGAGTCCAGCTGTGGTACGTGGAGAACACGGCAATGCCCACCGCCGCGGCCAGCTTCGGGCAGACTCCGGCCGGGTTCCAGACGACCGCGACGTTCAGCGGTGGCTCCAAGCGGCTGCTGG
Source organism: Streptomyces sp. NPDC001450 (assembly GCF_053597295.1). Classification (NCBI taxonomy): domain Bacteria; kingdom Bacillati; phylum Actinomycetota; class Actinomycetes; order Kitasatosporales; family Streptomycetaceae; genus Streptomyces; species Streptomyces sp. NPDC001450. The sequence continues at coordinate 112,926 of NZ_JBSFHY010000015.1, read as the reverse complement.
TCATTCACGGCGCCGACGGCGGTGCCCTGTGGGACCTGAGTGGTTCGGCGACGCTCCACAAGAGTCTGGCCCGGCTGCCGGGCAGTGGCGACATCGGCGCGGAGGGGGCCGCCTTCAGTCCCGACGGGAAGATCCTCGCACTCAGCGAGCTGAGCGGAAACAAGCATGTCGTCCGGCTGCGGGACACCCGCCGGTCCGGCGCACCCGTCATCGCGACCATCACGGACATCGCCAATGGCGTCGAGGACATCTCCTTCAGCGCTGACGGACACCTGCTGGCGGTAGCCGACGGCAATGACCATCTCGACGTCCGGACCGAGACACCCTCGGTCAGGGTGTTCGACATCACCACCGTCTCACGCCCCCGTCAGACCGCGTCCATGAAGGGTGACGTCTTCTACCTCGCCTTCTCCCCGAAGGGTCGCCTCCTGGTCGCCAACACCGCCGACACGTTGCTCTCCTGGACGGTGGCGAACCCGCGGCATCCGGTGCCCCAGCCGACCCGGTGGCTCACCCGGGGCGCCGGTGTGTCGCAGTCCGCCTTCCGCCCCGACGGCAAATGGCTCGCCGTCACCGACACCGGGGACACCACGCGTCTGTGGCCGATCAAGGACGGCCGGATCACGGACGACTCGCACTATCCCGTGGTGATCCGCACGATCGGCTCAGGAGGAGGCATCACCTTCAGCCCTGACGGCCGCACCCTCGCCTGGGGAAGCTCCGGCGACCTGAGCACGACCGATGGGAACGATATTCCCGGCCACATCGAGCTGTGGGACGCCAGTGATCCGGAGACTCCGGTCTACAAGGCCGCGTTCGCCTACGGCCTCGACAACCTCGGGGGCTTCGGCAGCCTGTCGTACAGCTCCAGGGGGAAGCCCCTGCTGGCCGCCGCCGGCGCGACCGTCAACGTCTGGGCCACCAACCCCAAGGACCTGAGGTACATCCTCTGCAAGAGCATCGGTGACGTCATCACCCGGGAGGAATGGAAGGCATACGTCCCCGGCGAACCCTACGACCCGCCATGCGAGTGACCAGCCCCTGCCTCCAACCGAATTGCTGTATATCGATCAGGCAACGGATCTCGCATTGGACTGGGTGACGCGCGTAGAAACCTGTCATGCATAAATCACAGCGGATCGCGGCGATCACCGCCGCATGTGCCCTCGCCGGTGGCGCCCTCTACGGCGCCGGCGCGGCCACCGCCGGTCAGTCGACGGCGAACTCGACCCACGAGCCCTACAACATCGGGCTTCTGGTGAAGGACATCGACACCTACTACGGCACCACCGCCGACAGCAACGGCGTCTACCAGGCGTCCCCGGACAGCCCGTACGCCCAGGACCTGGCGGAGATCGACGCCAGCGCCAAGCGCTACATCGACAAGGCGGCGCGCAAGGCGCACCGCCACGGCGAGAAGCCGGCCGTCGTCTTCGACATCGACGACACGCTGCTGCTCAGCCTCGACTACGAGAAGCGCTACAACTACACGTACAACCCGACCACCTGGGCCGACTACGTGAACAAGGCCGACCGTCCGGCCGTGTTCGGCAGCCCCGAGCTGGTCCAGTACGCCGAGTCCAAGGGCGTCGAGGTCTTCTACAACTCCGGTCTCAGCGAGGCGCAGCGCAGCGCCGCCGTCGAGAACCTGAAGAAGATCGGCGCCGATGTGAACCTCGACGCCGACCACATGTTCCTCAAGGACAAGGCCAACCCGCCGGCCTACCTGGGCGACTGTGCCACCCCGGGCACCTGGACCTGCACGACGGTGCAGTACAAGTCCGGTACCCGCAAGCACATCGAGGACGACCTGGGGTACGAGGTCATCGCCAACTTCGGCGACCAGTACTCGGACCTGGACGGCGGCTACGCCGACCGTACCTACAAGCTGCCGAACCCGACGTACTTCGTGTCCTGACCCGTCCGGTCAGCCGTACGTCCTGAGCAGCCGCTCGTACTCGGCCCCCGTCACCGGCGAAACCGTGCCGTGGCGGGGGCTGGCGGGCAGTGCGTAGTCCGTGGACAGGGTCCACCTGCCCGAGGCGAGGTCGGTGGTCTCGAAGGGCACGTAGCCGCGCAGGCCGTACTCGTCGATGAACAGGTACCACTTCTCCTCGGTGTTGGACCTGAACACGGTCGGGCCCTCGCCCCGCTGGATGGAGCCGCTGCCGATGCAGTCGGAGACGAAGCCGTACGACGTGTCGGTCAGGTTCCGTGACTTCTCCGCCGTGATGAACTTCGAGCAGGGCGAGCTGGAGCCCGGGTCCCGCTCGTCCTTGGTGAAGCGGTAGTACGTCCCCTTGTCCTTGATCACCGTCGAGTCGATGACCGAGTAGCCCGGGTCGTCCCAGACCTCCGGCTCGCTGAAGGTGCGGAAGTCCCTGGTCGTCGCGTAGAGCATCCGGTTGTACGTCGAGCCGGTGTGGTCGGGGTCGTCGGCGGCGTACAGCTTGGACGCCCAGAAGACCACGTACTCCTGCAGCCGGTCGTCCCAGTAGGCCTCCGGGGCCCAGGCGTTGCCCGCGTTGTCCGGGGCCACCTTCGCCAGCCGCTGGTCGGTCCAGTGCACCAGGTCGGTGGACTCCCAGACCATGATGGACTTGCTGCCGTGCCGCTGGACGTAGTCCCAGCTGCCGCTGCTGTTCTGGTACATCCGCAGGTCGGTGGCGATCAGATAGAACCGGTCCCCCTTGGGGGAGCGGATCACGAACGGGTCGCGCAGACCCTTCTCGCCGATGGTCGACGTCAGCACCGGCTCGCCCGCGTTCAACTCCCGCCAGTGCAGCGGGTCGTTGCCCTGGCTGAGGGCGTAGCGGATCTGTTCGCCGTCGGCGGTGCCCTCGCCGGTGAAGTAGGTGAAGAGATAGCCCGCGTACTTGGGGTGCCGCGGCTGCGCGGAGCCCGGCGGGGCGGTCAGCAGGGTGAGGAAGAGGGCGACCAGGAGGGGGACCAGCAGGGTTCTGGTTCTGGAGCGCATGGCAGTCCTGTGTGGGTTTGGGGATTTCTGTTGAATGGTGCGCGCTCTCGGAGTGTGGCCAGTGGGGGACAGTGCGTCAATCGGTGTGCGGGCGAGTGGGGCGGCCGAAAGTTTCGGTTGTTCTCGCGCGGGTGCGGCAACCTGTTCCGGCCATGGCGGCGACTTGACTGCGTCCCAACTCCCTGGGAAGGGAACGCCCAGGGCCTGCTCAAGAGGCGACCCCGTCGTACTTGAACGGATCTTTTACGAGTCGCCCGCGCCGTCCGTGTGTGCCGCGAAGTCGCCGCCCACCGCGCGCCGCCTGCCGTCCGCCGTGGCCTTGACCGTGTAGCTGTCGTCCTTCGCGTCCCGGCCGCCGCGCTCGTGGTCGTACTGCCCGGCGAACACCCACTCGCCCTTCGGGACCGTACGGCCGTCCTTGAGCACCCAGGTGTAGACCAGGAAGCCGTCCTGCTCGCCGACGGTCAGGGTGAAGTCCTGCTCCGGCAGTGAGCGCCAGGCGCCGGCCGAGACGACCCCGCCGGTCTGCGCGACCTTCAGCTGCACGGTGAGGGAGGTGATTTGCTCGCTCGTCTTGAGTGTGACGTCGCTCTGCGCCCAGAAGTCGTTGCTGTGCGGGTCGACCGAGCCGTCCGACCAGAGCGGGCCGTCCGTCTCGCCGTCGGCCGACGGCACCACGGGGGCCGAGGCGGAGGGCTTCGAGGAAGGGGAGCCGTTCGGCTTGTGCGTCTTCGGCGCCCTGCTCGGTGCAGGGTTCACCGGCGGGACCGGGGCCCGGCGCGTCGCGTCCGGCGACGGCGTGGGCGTCGGCGACACCGCGACCGTCTGCTGTGGGGGAGTGGTGTCGTCCTTGACCGCGGACGCCACCGCGTACCCGCCGACCGCGAGGACGCCGGCGACCGCCGCGGTGGCGCTGACCACGCGCACCCAGTCGAACGCCGGCGGGCGCGTGGCCCGGTGGTCGGGGCGGGTCTGTGCGGCCATGCCCCGCTCGACCCGGGCCAGGATGTGCGCGCGGTCGGGTTCGTGGGTCTCGGCCGCCTCGTGCAGCCGGGCGCGCAGCTCGTCGTGCACGTCCTGCTGCCTCATCGGTTCCTTCCTCCGCTCTCGCCGCCGCGCGCCATCGCCGCGTGCACCCTCTGCGGAACGCCCTGGGTGCCGAGCAGGCGCTGCAGTTCGGCCATGGCCTTGGACGTCTGGCTCTTAACCGTACCCACCGACACCCCGAGGGCGAGCGCGGTGTCCTTTTCCGACAGGTCGAACGCATGCCGAAGTACCACACATGCGCGTTTGCGGAAGGGCAGCCGGCGCAGTGCCGACTGCACGTCCACCACGCCCGCGACGTCAGGGTTCTCGGTCTTCTCCTCGCGGTGCGACCAGAACAGCGCGATCCGGCGCCGCTCGCGCACCGCGCTGCGGATCCGGGTGCGGGCCAGATTGGCGACCACGCCGCGTGCGTACGCCACCGGATGGTCGGCCGCGCGCACCCGGTCCCAGCGGTGCCACAGCGCCAGCAGTGCGTCCGCGGCCAGGTCGTCGGCGGCGTCGGCCTCGCCGGTCAACAGGTGGGCGAGACGGGAGAGTTCGGCGTAGTGCTGTTCGAAGAAGGCATGGAACTCCGCGGAGGCGTCGTCGACAACTGAGCCCACGGGTGACCTCTTCTCGGTGCAGCTCTGTGAGTGTCATGTGAATGACATGCGAACGTCCGGCGGAGCCTCGGACGGAGATCCGGAAGCGTAGCAGTGACCGCTTTCTGTCAGCCGTACGGGGGGCCGGACGCCGTATGGCACACCGAACCCGATTCTGTAACACGTTGAAAACCTGAAACGGGTTCGACGTGGGAACAATCCAGCCAGCATCCGCACACGCTCATCAGGCAACGAGGAGTAGGACCATGTCCGAGACGCAGAAGGTGGAGCAGCGGCCGGATACCGCGCCACCTGCCGGGAGCAGCGTCGACCGGTACTTCAGAATCTCCGAGCGGGGATCGACCTTCGGCCGGGAGATACGGGGCGGCTTCGCCACGTTCTTCACCATGGCCTACATCCTTGTCCTGAATCCAATCATCCTGGGCAGTGCCAAGGACAAGTTCGGCCACTCCCTCGACACCGGCCAACTCGTCACCGCCACCGCGCTGGTGGCCTGTGTGATGACGATCATCATGGGTGTCGGCGGCAACCTCCCGCTCGCGATCGCCGCCGGCCTCGGCCTCAACGCCGTCGTCGCCTTCCAACTCGCCCCGCTGATGAGCTGGTCCGACGCGATGGGCCTGGTCGTCCTCGAAGGCCTCGTGATCTGTCTGCTGGTCCTCACCGGGCTCCGGGAAGCGATCATGAACGCGATCCCGCAGCAGCTGAAGCAGGCCATCGGCGTCGGCATCGGCCTGTTCATCGCCTTCATCGGCTTCGTCGACGCCGGGTTCGTCAGCCGCATCCCGGACGCCGCGCACACCACCGTCCCGGTGCAGCTCGGCGCCGTCGGCCGCCTCACCGGCTGGCCCGTCCTCGTCTTCTGTCTCGGCGTCCTGCTGACCATCGCGCTGCTCGCCCGCAAGGTGAAGGGCGCGATCCTCATCAGCATCGTGACGATGACCGTCGTCGCGATCGTCATCGACGCCGTCGCCGACATCAAGAGCTGGGGCCTGACCACCCCGAAGGTCCCGGACAAGCTGGTCGCCGCCCCGGACTTCGGGCTCGTCGGTCACTTCAGCCTGTTCGGCGGCTTCGCCAAGGCCGGCTTCCTCACCGCCGTCCTGCTGGTCTTCACCCTCATCCTGTCCGACTTCTTCGACGCCATGGGCACCATCGTCGGCATCAGCGCCGAGGCCGGACTGCTCGACGAGAAGGGGCAGGTGCCCGGCATCGGCCGTGTGCTGTTCATCGACGGCGCCGCCGCCGTCGCCGGCGGTGTCGGCTCCGCCTCCTCCAACACCGCCTACATCGAGTCCGCGGCCGGTGTCGGCGAGGGCGCCCGCACCGGCTTCGCCAACCTGGTCACCGGCGGCCTCTTCGGCCTCGCGCTCTTCCTCACCCCGCTGCTGACGATCGTCCCGCTGCAGGCGGCGGCGCCCGCGCTGATCGCGGTGGGCTTCCTGATGATGACCCACGTCAAGCACATCGACTGGGACAAGTACGAGATCGCCATCCCGGCGTTCCTCACCATCGCCGCGATGCCGTTCACGTACTCGATAACCGATGGCATCGGCGCGGGCTTCCTGTCGTACGTGGTCATCAAGACGGTCCTCGGCAAGGCGAAGGAGGTCAACTGGCTGCTGTGGGGCGTGTCCGTGCTCTTCCTGGTGTACTTCGCGATTGATCCGGTGGAGCAGATCCTGGGCGTGAAGTAGGGCAGAGGGGGCGGTGGTGCCGAACCGCCCCCTTCCCGTCGGCTACTTGAGTGCCGCCTGCATCATCGCCTTCGCCACCGGCGCCGCCAGCCCGTTGCCGCTCACCTCGGACCGGGCCGCATCCGACTGCTCCACCATCACCGCCACGGCGACCTCCTTGCCGCTGCTGTCGGACTTGCCGTAGGACGTGAACCAGGCGTACGGCGTCTTGCTGTTGTTCTCGCCGTGCTGGGCGGTACCGGTCTTGCCGCCGACGGTCACCCCGTCGATCAGCGCGTTCGTACCGGTGCCGTCCTTCACCACCGTCTCCATCGCCGACTGCAACTGCTCGGCGGTGGAGGAGCTCACGATCTCCCTGGTGTCGGCGCTGTCGTCATAGTCCTTCAGCACATCGCCGCCGCTGTCGGTGATCTGCGACACCATGTGCGGCGAGACCAGCTTGCCGCCGTTGGCTATGGCCGCGGACACCATGGCCATCTGGAGCGGGGTGGCGGTGACGTCGAACTGGCCGATGCCCGACAGGGCGGTCTGCGCCTTGTCCATGTTCGAGGGGTAGACGCTGGCGTAGGCCCGCACCGGCACGTCCAGCGCGTCGTCGTCGAAGCCGAACTTCTCGGCCATCGCCTTCACCTTGTCCTGGCCGAGGTCGACGGCCATCCTGCCGAAGACGTTGTTGCAGGAGTAGCGCAGGGCGACCCGGATCGACGCGTTCTTGCACGGGGCCGACTTGTTCTCGTTGTCCAGCACCCGTGTGGTGCCCGGCAGGGTGTACGGGTCCGGGCTGTCGGTGCGTTCGTCCACGTTCTCGTACAGCCCGTCCTCCAGCGCGGCGGCCGCCACGACCAGCTTGAACGTCGAGCCCGGCGGCAGCGGCTGGCGCAGCGCCCGGTTGGTGAGCGGCTTGTCCTTGTCCGCGTTGAGCTTCTTCCAGGCCACCCCGGCCGTGTTCGCGTCGGTGAGCTGCGCGGGGTCGTACGACGGGGTCGACACCACGGCGAGGATCTTGCCGGTCTTCGGGTCGATGGCGACCGCCGCGCCCTTGTTGTCGCCGAGCGCGTCGTACGCCGCCTTCTGCACGGCCGGGTCGATCGTGGTGAGCACGTCGCCCGGGTCGGCGCGCTCACCGGTGACCGTGTCCATCACGGACTTGAGCCGGTTGTCCGTGCCGTTGAGGAGGTCCTGGTAGATGCCCTCCAGCTGGGTCGGGGCGTAGGCCTGCGAGGCGTAGCCCGTCACCGCCGCGTACAGCCTGCCGTTCTTGTACGTCCGTTTGTACGCGAGGTCGCTCCCCTTCGTCCGCGCCGAGCCGGTGATCGCGTCTCCGGCCACGATGATGTTCCCGAGCGGCTGTGAGTACGTCTCGATGACGTTCCGCCGGTTGTCGTTGTCGTCCGCGAGGGCCTTGCCGTCGTAGAACTGCACCCAGGTCGCCCTGACCAGCAGGGCGAGCACGAGCAGCAGCGCGAAGACGGACGCCCGCCTGATCGTCTTGTTCATGCCGCTCGTGAAGACGACCGGGACGAGGGCGATCGTTCCCGTACGTCCCGCTTTCTCATCGCACGTTCAGAAAACCGGCCTCGTACGCGGCGATCACCGCCTGTGTCCGGTCCCGGGCGCCCGTCTTGGCCAGCACCGCCGCGACGTGCGACTTGACGGTGGCGGGGCCGACGTCCATGCGCCGGGCGATCTCCGCGTTGGTCAGCCCGGCGGCCATGTGCCGCAGCACCTCGCTCTCCCGTCCGGTGAGCCTGCTCACCCACGCCGGGGGTGCGGGCACGGTGCGCGCGTGCTCGGCCGCGAGGGCGCGTACGGCCGACGGGAACAGCAGGCTGTCGGTGCGCGCGACCAGCCGTACCGCCTGGACGAGCGCGTCGGCGTCCGCCCGCTTCAGCAGGAATCCGGCGGCTCCGGCGCGCAGCGCGTCGTACACGTAGGAGTCGTTCTCGAAGGTGGTCACGACCACGACCCGGGGCGGTTCGTCGAGGGTGGCGAGGATCTGCTCGGTGGCCCGGATGCCGTCGACCTCCGGCATGCGGACGTCCATCAGGACGACGTCGGGACGCAGCTCCCGGACGACGGACACCGCCTCGGCGCCGGTCGCCGCCTCGCCGACCACCTCGAGGCCGGGCTCGGCGGAGAGAATGGCGCGCAGGGCGGTGCGGACCATGCGCTCGTCGTCGGCGAGGACGATCCGGATGGCGGGCCGGGTCGTGCCCGCCCTTTCGTCGGTCACGTGGATCCCTTCAGAGGCAGTCGGACGTGCAGGCGCCAGGTGTCGTTCTCGGCCCCCGCCCGGCAGACACCGCCGAGCAGCCGTACCCGGTCGGCGATGCCCCGCAGGCCGTGGCCGCCGCCGGGGCGGGGAGCGGGGCAGGCGCCGACGGGGTTCTCGACGGTGATGTCCAGGTGGCCGTCGGCGATGGCGATGCGGAGGGCGACCGGTTCGCCGGCGTGCTTGAGGGCGTTGTTCAGACCCTCCTGGACGATCCGGTACGCCTCCCGGGAGACCAGCGGGGGCAGGGCGGCGGGGCCGGTGTCGACGGTGGCCGTCACGCGCTGCCCGGCCGCCCGGGTCCGGCGCAGCAGCCCGTCCAGATCGGCCGCGAGGGTCGGGGCGGGGGCGGCGCCCGGTGCGTCGCCGTCCCGCAACACGCCCAGTACGGCGTCCAGTTCGCCGACCGTGCGCCGGGTGGTGTCCTCGATGGCGGCCAGCGCCTCGCGGGCGAAGTCCGGGTCGGTGTCGAGGACGCGGCGGGCGGCGCTCGCCTGCAGGGTGACGGCGCTCAGCGCGTGTCCGACGGAGTCGTGCAGCTCGCGGGCGAGCCGGTTGCGTACGGCGAGGTCGGCGGCGCGGGCCTCGGCCGCGGCGAGCCGGTCCGCCGGGCTCGGCCCGAGCAGGACCGGTGCCCAGTGGGCGAGCAGTGCCCCGCAGGCGGCGACGCAGGCGGCGAGGGCGAGCAGCATGGCGAGGCCGGCGACCGGGCAGAGCGCCAACGCCCAGCCCTGGTCGAGGACTTCGGGCGTGCCGAGCCGGGTGTCGCGCAGTCCCTGGAACAGGGGCAGCATCATGAGGAACACCGCGAACGGCGGTACGGCCAGCGACATCCCGGAGATGATCCCGCCGAGGCCCAGATGCAGTGTGAACCAGGCGGCCGTACGCCTCCGTTCGGACCGCGTCCGGGCCGGGCCGTGGGCGAGGGCGTCCGCCTCGATGCCGCACAGGGCGCGTGCGGCGCCGGCCTCCAGCGGGCGGGTCAGCGGAAAGAGCGAGGTCACGGTGGCGAGCGGCAACCCGACCGCGAACGAACCGAGTTGCAGGGGCAGGGACCCGAACACGTCGTCCACACCGGTGAGCGGGCCGACGATCACCGAGCCGACGAGAACGTACGGCATGGCGAGCGCGCCGCCGAGGACGAGATGGATCCAGCGGCGCCGGGCCCGCCCGCCGAACAGGAGTCCCCACGCCCTGGTCACCGCGGGGTCCTGGCCGACCGGTCCGCGAAGTGGTGGGCGGCGACGGTCGCCACGAGCAGGCCGACGATCATCTGAACAGCGTAGGTGAGGCTCATCGCCGGTGTCGGGCGCTCGGCGAGATCGTGGGAGGTCACCAGGGCGCTGAGCGCCATCCAGCCGCCCCAGCAGGCCACCGCCCCGGAGCCGACCCAGGCCAGGGCGAGCGGCACGGAGACCGGCAGGGGGCGGCCGCGGCGGAAGGCGAGCTGCCAGGCGCCGGCGACGGCGGCGGCGAGGAAGCCGGCGAAGACGACCTCCATGAGCCGGCCGCCGCCGATGTTCCGCCCGGCCGTGAACCCGCAGGCCCACAGCAGCCGCAGCGTGCCCGGGAAGAGTGCGAGCAGCGCCGCCGTCACGGCGGTTGTCCGCTGTGCGGCCGCCGTGCTGTGCTCGGGCAGCTCCCACACCCGCCCCCGCCACAGGTGGCCCCACCGCTCGCGGGCGTACCCGACGAACAGCGTCCCCAGAGCGAGCCCCTGCACGATGAACCCCCCGTACACGACCCCGAACACCCATCCGTCGAGGAACGGCCGGTCGTCACCGCTGTCCGTACCCCCGTGCACGACCATCTGCAGCGGGAACCCGACCATGATCGGCGCGAGCAGCCCCGTGGCGACCCACATCGGCACCGCGAGCACCCAGGCGGGCACCCGCCGCCCCCACGCCTGGGTCAGCAACAGCGCCAGCACGATGACAGCGGCGTCCATGAGCACGGTGAGCCCGTTGGCCAGAGCCATGACCATCCGGTGCTCCAGCAACGGACTCCCCTCCGGGATACCGAGACGACTCCCGCAGATCCAGGCGAGTTTGAGGGACAGGTACGGCAGACAGGAGACGATGGCGACGAGCCGCAGCACGGGGCGGAGCCGCAGGCTGGTGGCGTCGGCAGCGGTTGAGGAAGTCATGCCTCAACGCTCCCGCGCCCAAGGGCCGGCCCACTTCCTGCGCGACGACGATCCGTCTCCGCCGCTCGGCGGAGACGCCGTCCTCCTCACAGCCTCCGCGTGGCCAGCGTCAGGCGGTCCCTCGCGTCGAACAGGGCGTCCTTGATCATCTGCTCGTGGGCGGGGGTCAGGCGGGCCACCGGGACCGAGCAGCTGATGGCGTCGCGGGCGGGGGTGCGGTACGGGATCGCCACGCCGAAGCAGCGCAGGCCGAGCGTGTTCTCCTCGCGGTCCACGGCGAAGCCCTGCTCGCGGACCTGGTGCAGTTCCTCGATCAGCTTCTCGCGGTCGGTGATGGTGTGCTCGGTCAGGGCGGGGAGGGTCTCCGGGAGGAGCTTGCGGACCTGCTCGTCGGTGTGCGTGGCGAGCAGCGCCTTGCCGAGGGACGTGGAGTGGGCGGGCAGCCGGCGGCCGACGCGGGTGAAGGGGCGCAGGTAGTGCTGGGACTGGCGGGTGGCCAGGTAGACGACGTTCGTGCCGTCGAGGCGGGCCAGGTGGATGGTCTCCGTGGTGTCGTCGGAGAGACGGTCCAGGGTCGGGCGGGCCGCCGCCACCACCTCGTCGCCGTCGATGTAGGAGGTGCCCACGAGCAGTGCCCGCACCCCGATGCCGTACCGCGTCCCCGTCGCGTCGGTCTCCACCCAGCCCAGCTCCACGAGCGTGCGCAGCAGCATGTACAGGCTGGACTTGGGGTAGCCCACGGCCTCCTGGACGGCCGCGAGGGAGTGCATACCGGGCTTGCCGGCGAAGTACTCGAGCAATTCAACGGTCCGCACCGCGGACTTGACCTGCGACCCGCCGCCTGTCTCGCCTGCCGACATCGCCCCTGACCCCTTCGTTCGACGAGAGCCTAGATATATAGTCTCCGAGCAGCGTATTCATCATCAGAGACAGTGTTCAGTATATCGAACGCGGCTGATGGTTGACCCAGGAAGTGCGGCCTTACTTGGAGGGACCCGCGGTGGCAGCAGCACCAGTCTGGAGTGTCGACCCGCGCACCGGGAAGCAGCGTGAACAGGTTGCGGTGGAGGCCACAGCCCAGGAGGTGGACGCGGCCGTCCGGGCGGCACACGCGGTGCGCGGTGCCCTCGCCGACCGCACCGTCCGCTCCGCCTTCCTCCGCTCGGCCGCGGCAGGCCTGGACGCGGCGAAGGACCCTCTGATCGAGACCGCCGACGCCGAGACCGCCCTCGGCCCGGTCCGGCTGACCGGCGAACTCGCCCGTACGGCGTTCCAGTTGCGGGCCTTCGCCGACATCGTCGACGAGGGCGCCTTCCTGGACGTCATCATCAACCACCCCGACGACACCGCCACCCCGCCCATACCGGACCTGCGTCGTTACAAGGTCCCGCTGGGTGTCGTGGCCGTCTACTCCGCCTCCAACTTCCCCTTCGCCTTCTCCGTCGCGGGCGGCGACACCGCGAGCGCGCTGGCCGCGGGCTGCCCGGTGGTCGTCAAGGCCCACCCCGACCACCCGGCCCTGTCCGAGCTGGTCGCCAAGGTGCTGCGCCGGGCCGCCGCCGAGCACGGCATCCCCGAGGGGGTCGTCGGCCTGGTGCACGGCTTCGAGGCGGGCGTCGAGCTGATCAGGCACCCGCTGGTCACGGCCGCGGGCTTCACCGGATCCGTACGCGGTGGGCGTGCCCTGTTCGACGCGGCCGCCGCGCGCCCGGTGCCGATCCCGTTCCACGGTGAGCTGGGCTCGCTGAACCCGGTCCTGGTGACCGAGGCGGCGGCGACCGAGCGGGCGGAGGCGATCGGGTCCGGTCTCGCCGGGTCCATGACGCTGGGCGTCGGCCAGTTCTGCGTCAAGCCGGGCCTGGTGCTGGTGCCGTCCGGCGCGGCGGGCGACGGCCTGGTCAAGGCGCTCACGGACGCCGTCAGCGACACCGACGCGGGTGTCCTCCTCGACCACCGCATGCGGGACAACTTCGTCGCGGGTGTCGCCGAGCGGGCGCAGCTGCCCGAGGTGGACTCGCCGGTCACGCCGGGCGCGGGCGGCGAGCACACGGTCAGCGCGGGATTCCTCACGGTGCCGGCGAGCAGGCTGGCCGAGGCGGGCGCGTACGACCTGCTGCTGGAGGAGTGCTTCGGGCCGGTGACCGTGGTGGTCCGGTACGAGGACGAGGGCGAGGCGACGGCGGTGCTGTCGCGGCTGCCGGGCAACCTCACGGCGACCGTCCATCTGTCGGCCGAGGAGGCCGCCGGGGAGGGCCGGGGCGCCGAGCTGCTCGCGGAGCTGACTCCGCTGGCCGGGCGCGTGCTGGTGAACGGATGGCCGACGGGCGTGGCCGTGGCCCCGGCCCAGCACCACGGCGGTCCGTACCCGGCGACCACCTCCACCTCCACGTCCGTGGGCGGTACGGCCATCGAGCGGTGGCTGCGGCCCGTCACCTACCAGGGCGCGCCGGAGGCCCTGCTGCCGCCGGAGCTGCGGGACGACAACCCGCTGGGGCTCCCGCGGCGGTTCAACGGCGGCCTCGAGCGCTGAACGCGTTCACGAGACGGAGGAAAAAGGAACCTGCGAGACTCGCGCAATGGACGTGGAACTTCCCGAACTCCCTTTCCCTCTTCGCACCTACGGGCCCGACGGCAACTGGTCCTATGAGGGGGGTGTGCTCACCGGGTGGGCCGGGCCCCGGCAGGACCGGTTCGTCACGCCCACCGGTGAGGCCCTGGAGCCCGCCTCCGACGCGCCCCGGCTGCTCGGGGCGCCCGAGGGCGACTTCCGGCTGATAGCGCGGGTCACCGTCGGGTTCGGCGCCGCCTTCGACGCCGGAGTGCTCTACGTCCACGTCGGCGAACGCGCCTGGGCCAAGCTCTGTCTGGAGTACTCCCCGGACGTGCCCACCGTCTGCACGGTGGTCACCCGGGGACACTCCGACGACGCGAACTCCTTCACCGTGGAGGGGAGTTCGGTGTGGCTGCGGGTCAGCCGGACCGGACGGGCCTTCGCCTTCCACGCCTCCCGGGACGGCGAGCGCTGGACCTTCGTCCGGCTCTTCACCCTCGGCGAGGAGAAGGAGACCGGCGCGGCGTTGATCGGCTTCATGACCCAGTCGCCGATGGGCGAGGGCTGTGTGGTGACCTACGACCACATCGAGTTCCGGCCCGGCTGGCCGGACGATCTGCGGGACGGCAGCTGAGGCCGGGGTTCGGCCGGCACGGAACCGGGACCGGTGCCGTCGCGTCCTCCGTTGCATGATCAATGAACGCGTGAGCGGCGCTCTGGTGATCAGGACTGCCCTGGCGGCCGAAGCCGAGGCCGTCGCCGACCTGATGGTGCGAGCCCGGTCCACCTACTACCCGGACGGCCTCCCGGACACCGATGTCGACTGGCCGGACAGGTGGCGGCAGGCCATCGCGCGCCCCGACGGCCATGTGCTGTGCGCGGTGCGCGACACCCGGCTGGTGGGCATCGCCTCCTTCCGCATCCCGGAGGGTTCCCCTGCCGAAACGGTCAAGCTGTTCCAGTTCCACGTCGACCCCGACCGCTGGCGCGAGGGCATCGGCACCGCGCTGCACGCCGCCTGCCTGGAGCAGTGGCGGGCCGACGGTGTGCGGACGGCCGTGCTCGACGTGCACGTCGACAATCACCGTGCCCAGGCCTTCTACGCCCGCCAGGGCTGGGTTCCGGACCCGGAGAACCCGGACGACGGCCACCTTCACCTCAACCTGCGCTTCTCCGTGCCCGGGGAATGACCGTCGCTCATTGAACGTTCACGTACTGGCCGGAGAGAGCCTCCGCGCCCGTACGACCTGGAGAGAGCCGAAGACATGCGCGTCGAGATCTGGAGCGACATCGCCTGCCCCTGGTGCTACGTGGGCAAGGCCCGCTTCGAGAAGGCGCTGGCTGCCTTCCCGCACCGCGACGACGTCGAGGTGGTGCACCGCTCCTTCGAGCTGGACCCGGGCCGCGCCAAGGGCGATGTCCAGCCGGTGATCACCATGCTCACCAGGAAGTACGGCATGAGCGAGGCACAGGCCCAGGCCGGCGAGGACAACCTGGGCGCCCAGGCCGCCGCCGAGGGCCTGGACTACCGCACCCGGGACCGCGACCACGGCAACACCTTCGACATGCACCGTCTGCTGCACTTCGCCAAGGAGCAGGGCAGGCAGGACGAGCTGGTCCAGATCCTGTACCGGGCGAACTTCGCCGAGGAGCGGTCCGTGTTCACCGAGGGCGACGAGCGGCTGGTGGAGCTGGCCGTCGAGGCCGGACTGGACGCCGAGGCCGCCCGCACGGTGCTCGCCGACCCGGCCGCGTACGCCGACGAGGTCCGCGCCGACGAGCGCGAGGCCGCCCAGCTCGGCGCGAACGGCGTGCCCTTCTTCGTCCTGGACCGCACGTACGGCGTCTCCGGCGCCCAGCCCGCCGAGGTCTTCACCCAGGCGCTCACCCAGGCCTGGGGCGAGCATTCCCCGCTGAAGCTGGTCGATCAGGGCGACCAGGGCGAGGGGGCGGTCTGCGGCCCGGACGGGTGCGCGGTGCCGCAGCACTGAGAAACCGCAGGTCGGCGCGGACGTATAAGCGTTCCTGAGTGGATCCACGTAAAAATCCGCAATGGACTACGACTTCATCGGGTCGCAGAGTGGACCCATGGAGACCACGGAGACGTTCGAGAGCCTCGTCCGCGCCGAGTTCACCCCGAGGACCACCTACCTCAACACCGCCGGCGCCGGCCTGCTGCCGGCCCGTACCGTCGCCGCCCTGCACGAGGCGGCGCTGCTGCAGGCCGAGGGGCGTCCGCTGACCTCGCTGTACGAGGACGTCGAGGCCTGCCGGGCCGGGTACGCCCGGATCGCCGGAGTCCCGGCCACCCGGGTCGCGGCGGGCGCCTCGGTCGCCGCGCACTCCGGCGTGATCGCCGCCTCGCTGCCCGCAGGGGCCGAAGTCCTGACCGCCGAGGACGACTTCACCTCCGTGCTGAACCCCTTCCACGTCCGCGGCGACCTCAAGGTCCGCGCGGTGCCGCTGGAGCGGATCGCCGAGTCCGTCCGCCCGGACACCGCGCTGGTCGCGGTCAGTGCCGCGCAGTCCGCCGACGGCCGCATCGCCGACCTGCCCGCCCTGCGGGAGGCCGCCCGCGCGCACGGGGCGCGCACCTACGTCGACTTCTCCCAGGCTGCAGGCTGGCTCCCGATGGACGCGGACGCCTACGACTTCACCGCCACGGTCTCCTTCAAGTGGCTGCTCGGCCCGCACGGCGCGGCCTTCCTCACGGTCCCCGAGGACCTTGGCGGGCTCACCCCGCTGCTCGCGGGCTGGGTCGCGGCCGAGCAGCCGTGGGACAGCTGCTACGGCCCGGTCGGCGAACTCGCCCACTCCGCCCGCCGGTTCGACCTCACCCATGCCCTGTTCAACTACGCCGGGCTGCGCCGCTCCCTCGAACTGATCGAGGAACTCGGCGTGGCCGCCGTCCACGCCCACGACGTGGCCCTCGCCGACCGGTTCCGGGCGGGGCTCGCGACCCTCGGCCACGCGCCCGTGCCCGCCCCCGGCTCGGCGATCGTCTCGGTCCCCGGGCTCGGCGGCCGCCAGCCCGGGCTGAGCCGCGCCGGCATCGAGGTCTCCAACCGCGCGGGCAACCTGCGCGCGGCCTTCCACCTGTTCAACACGCCCGCGGACGTGGACCGCCTGCTGGACGCGCTCTCCGGCTGACAGGACCGGACCGGGACCTCCCGTCCCACACGAGGAGGCCTCGGCCCGGTGCTCTGGGGGGTACTTCACCGGGGTGAAGTCCCTTGCTCCGATGCTGCGTCTTCCGGGGGCAACCCCCGGACCCCGGCCGGATCCAGCTCACCCCACAGGAGTGAAATCCCTTGCCCCGATGAACGTGGGTCGGCGCACCGGCGCGGCGAACGGCTCCACCGCCGCGTTCTCCACGCTGTTGAACACGATGAAGACGTTGCTGCGCGGGAACGGCGTGATGTTGTCGCCGGACCCGTGCATGCAGTTGCAGTCGAACCAGGTCGCCGAGCCGGCCCTGCCGGTGAACAGCCGGATGCCGTACTCGCTCGCCATCTTGGTCAGCGCCTCGTCGGACGGGGTGCCCGCGTCCTGCATCTGCAGCGACTTCTTGTAGTTGTCCTCGGGCGTGGCCCCGGCGCAGCCCAGGAACGTCCGGTGCGAGCCCGGCATGATCATCAGGCCGCCGTTGGTGTCGTGGTTCTCGGTCAACGCGATCGAGACGGACACCGTGCGCATGTTCGGCAGGCCGTCCTCGGCGTGCCAGGTCTCGAAGTCCGAGTGCCAGTAGAAGCCGCTCGCGCCGAAGCCCGGCTTGACGTTGATCCGGGACTGGTGGACGTAGACGTCGGAGCCGAGGATCTGCCGGGCGCGGCCGACCACCCGCTCGTCCCGCACCAGGTTCGCGAACACCTGGCTGATCCGGTGCACCTCGAAGACGGAGCGGATCTCCTGCGACTTCGGTTCGACGATCGAGCGCTCGTCGGCGCGGATCGCCGGGTCGGCGACCAGCCGGTCCAGCTCGGCCTTGTAGACCTCGACCTCGTCGGGGGTGATCAGCTGGTCGATGGCGAGGAACCCGTCACGCTCGTACGACTGGAGGTCGGCGGTCGCGATCGGGCCGGGCGTCTCCGGGGAGCCCCAGACGACCGGATCCTGGCGGGGGACGGTCGCCTCGGCGGGGCCGCGGCTGGGGTACAGGTCGGTGACGGTGGTCATGGTTGTCACACCTCCTCGGGCTCGGTGAGCAGGGGATAGACGCCGTTCTCGTCGTGGTCCTCCCGTCCGGTGACGGGCGGATTGAACACGCAGATGCAGCGGAAGTCCTCCTTGACCCGCAGCGTGTGCCGCTCGTGCCCGTCGAGGAGGTACATGGTGCCGGGAGTGATCGTGTACGTCTTCCCGGTCTCGTGGTCGCTGAGTTCGGCCTCGCCCTCGACGCAGACGACCGCCTCGATGTGGTTGGCGTACCACATCGACGTCTCGGTCCCGGCGTACAGGACGGTCTCGTGCAGGGAGAAGCCGACGCGCTCCTTGGCGAGGACGATCCGCTTGCTCTCCCAGGTGCCGGACTTCGCCCGCACGTGCCGGTCGGTGCCTTCGATGTCCTTGAACGATCGGACGATCACGGTGGTGCACAGCCTCCTTGCTAGATGGTTTCCCGCACGGCACGGGCGAGGATGCTCAGCCCCTCGTCCAGTTCGTCGGCGGTGACGGTGAGGGCGGG
Organism: Streptomyces sp. NPDC001450; assembly: GCF_053597295.1. Classification (NCBI taxonomy): domain Bacteria; kingdom Bacillati; phylum Actinomycetota; class Actinomycetes; order Kitasatosporales; family Streptomycetaceae; genus Streptomyces; species Streptomyces sp. NPDC001450. The sequence continues at coordinate 94,950 of NZ_JBSFHY010000015.1, read as the reverse complement.
CAGCAGCTTGACGACCTCGCCCTCCGGGCCGGACGTCTCGATCAGCAGCCCGAGTTCGAAGGCCCGCCGGGCGACCCGCGCGGCCCGGTTCTTCTCGTGGAACTCCAGGCCCCACACGAGACCGCGCCCGCGGTACTCCTTCACGTCGGCGAGGTTCTCCTCGGTGATGGAGATCAGCGCCTGTTCGACCTGCTCGCCGCGGGCTCGGGTCTGCTTCTCCATGGCGGAGCCGTCGGTCCAGTACGTCTCCAGGGCCGCGGTGGCGGTGACGAACGCCGGGTTGTTCCCGCGGAAGGTGCCGTTGTGCTCGCCCGGCTCCCAGACGTCGAGTTCGGGCTTGAACAGGCACAGCGACATGGGCAGGCCGTACCCGCTGATCGACTTGGAGACCGTGACGATGTCGGGCGTGATGCCCGCCTCCTCGAAGGAGAAGAACGCGCCCGTACGGCCGCAGCCCATCTGGATGTCGTCGACGATGAGCAGCATGTCCTGCCGCTCGCACAGCTCGGCGAGCGCCCGCAGCCACTCCGGGCGCGCGACGTTGATGCCGCCCTCGCCCTGCACGGTCTCCACGATCACGGCCGCGGGCTTGTTGAGCCCGGACCCCTGGTCCTCCAGCAGCCGCTCGAACCACAGGAAGTCCGGGACCGTGCCGTCGAAGTAGTTGTCGAACGGCATGGGCGTGCCGTGCACCAGCGGGATGCCGGCGCCGGCCCGCTTGAAGGCGTTGCCGGTGACGGCGAGGGAGCCCAGTGACATGCCGTGGAAGGCGTTCGTGAAGGACACGATCGCCTCCCGCCCCTTCACCTTCCGGGCGAGCTTCAGCGCGGACTCGACGGCATTGGTGCCGGTCGGGCCCGGGAACATGACCTTGTACGGCAGGTCGCGCGGGCGCAGCACCAGGTCCTGGAAGGTCTGCAGGAAGGTCCGCTTGGCGGTGGTCGACATGTCCAGGCCGTGGGTGACACCGTCCCGCGACAGATAGTCGATCAACGCCCGTTTCAGGACGGGGTTGTTGTGGCCGTAGTTGAGTGAGCCGGCCCCGGCGAAGAAGTCGAGGTACGCGTGGCCGTCCTCGTCGAACATCCGGCTGCCCTGCGCACGGTCGAACACGGTGGGCCAGCCGCGGCAGTAGCTGCGCACCTCGGACTCGAGTGTCTCGAAGACGCTGAGGTCGGGCTGGGTGATGGTCACGGTGAATCGCTCCTCAGTGCGCGTTGGTGGGGGTCAACGGGCCGATGCGGTACAGGACTTCGGGGTCGTGCGGGCCGTCCGGGAACAGGTCGGCGGGGAACAGCACCTCGCGGGCCAGGTCCGCGCCGTGGCGGGCGGCGAACGAGGTGAACAGGCGCTCGGAGGCGGTGTTCCCGGGGGTGATGGTGGTCTCGACGCGGGTGATGCCGCGCTCGGCGGTGAGCCGGGCGGTCAGCCCGTCCAGCAGGGCGGCGGCGATGCCCAGACCCCGGTGGGCGGAGTCGACGGCGACCTGCCAGACGAGCAGGGTGCCGGGGCGGTCGGGCCGCACGTACCCGGTGACGAAACCGACGGGCTCGCCGTCCGCGCCACGCGCCACCGCCGAGGTGCCGGCGAAGTCCCGGCACCACAGCAGATAGCTGTACGAGGAGTTCAGGTCGAGGGTTTTCGAGTCCTTGGCGAGCCGCCAGAGCGTGGCTCCGTCGGACACCGCCGGTCGGTCGATGAGCAGGTCTGCTGGTCGGGCAGTCATGCGGCAGGAATTTAGCGAGGCAAATTCAGAAATGCACGGGAGGGTCGACCGGGGCGGGGGTCAGGGTCGGCGGAATGTCTGAGTTGTCCCACGTTAAACCAGGACAAAACACCCTCGATGTGGAGTGTGTCACAGCCCGGAAATCCCTGCGAAACCTTGTTGTTTAGTCTCGCGAAAAGCGGGCAGAAGAAGACGGGAAGCTGTTCTGGAATGAATTCCGGAAATAGGGGTCGGAATTAATGTGGGTCGTGTGAATTGAGGGGGCCGCATGACCGATGACCGGATCGAACTGGCCGACGCCGTCGAGGCCGTGCGCAACGAACTCGTCACCGCCGCCGCCCGCTCGGCCGGGCAGGACGTGACCTTCGAGGTCGGGGACATCGAGCTGGAGTTCGGTGTCGAGCTTCGCAAGGAGGCCAAGGGCGGGGTGAAGGTGAAGGCCTGGGTGGTGGAGGCCGGCGCGGACGGCGGCGGCGGGACGACCCGCACGCACCGGGTCACCGTGCCGCTCAGACCGGTGGACGCGCGCACCGGGCAGCCGTGGAAGGTGCGGAGCGAGAACCGGGGGAGCACGGCTCGGTTCGGCAGGGGCGACGGGGAGCGGTGACGGTGGACCTCGGGGGCTTCGCCCTGGACCGGCTCGTGGTGGTACAGGGCCAAGGACAGGGCAGCGGGGTACTGCTCGATCCCTGCACCGTTCTGACGGCGCGGCATGTGGTGGGGGACCGGGACTCCGCCGAGGTGATCCATCCGTTCTCGGGCGTCCCCGTGTCCTGCAAGGTGAGGCTCACGGATCCCGGCCTCGACGCGGTCCTGCTGGCCGCCGACTCGATGGTGATCGGCGGTGGGCGGGCGGCTCGGCTCGGGCTGATCAGATACGGCAGGGTCGCGACGGGCGCACCCCTGCCGCACTGCCAGATCGTCGGCTTCCCCGAGATCCAGCGGTACGGGGACCACGGTGAGGATCTGGAGTACGACCAGTACGGTGTGAGCGTGCTGCCCATGGCCGGGCGGCTGCGCGACCTGCTCGTCTGCCAGGTCGACCAGCCCGCCGCCGCCGAACGGGGCCGTGGGGACTCGCCGTTGGCGGGACTGTCCGGGGCGCCGGTATTCGCCGGGGGCGTGCTGCTGGGGGTGGTGACCCAGGTGCCGCGCGACCGGCACCACCTCAGGATCGAGGCGGTCCCGGTCGAGACCCTGTTGCGGGACCAGCACTTCGAGGACATCACCGACGTTCACCCGCAGGACGAGCTGTTCGAAGCCCGGTACGCGGCCGATCTGAGCGCCCGGTACCGCAAGACGGAGATCTTCGGCATCGAGGAACTGGGAAGGAGCGAGTCGCGGTGGGACCTCGACACGGCCTACCTCGGCCTGGAGGCCAGTGGGGGTGGATCCGGGCCTCAGCGGATCGACGCGCTGCTGGCGGACCGACCCCGCACCCTGCTGCGGGGTGAGGCCGGCGCCTGCAAGACCACCCTGGTCTGGTGGCTCGCCGCCCACGCCGCGAACGGCACCCTCGGACCGAAGCTCCAGCGGATCAACCGCCTCGTCCCCTTCGTCGTGCCGCGCGCGACGTGCAGGCACGCGGAGGACGCTTCCCCGCGGTGTCCGAGCTGCTGTCGGCCGGCCGCGTCATCACGGACGACGCCCCCGAGGGCTGGTCGCGCCGGGTGCTGGAGGCGGGGCGCGGACTGCTGCTCCTGGACGGACTCGACGAGATCCCCGAGCGGGAACGGGAGGAGGCCCGCCGCTGGCTCACCGCCCTGCTCGACCGCTATCCCCGGACCCGCTGCCTGGCGACCGTCCGGCCGGGCGCCGTGGACCGGGACTGGCTCGCGCACGAGGGCTTCGCCGAGCTGACGCTGCTGCCGATGAACGACGACGACATGGCCGCGTTCATCGCTGCCTGGCACGACGCCGCCCGACTGGAATGCGATCAGCTCCACGACGCCGGGCGGGCCGCCGAGGAACGGGAGCTGCTCAGCACACTCGAAGCGTCGTTGCTCCCCCAGCTCGTCCAGAGCGCCGCGCTCTACCGGCTCGCCCGTACGCCGCTCCTGTGCGCAGTCGTCTGCGCCCTGCACCGGCGCAGACGCGGCCTGCTGCCGACCAGCCGCTGGTCGCTCTACCGTGCCGCTCTCGCCATGCTCCTGGGCGGTCGCGACGCCGAGCGGGGGGTCGGCCGATCCGACGTCCTCCTCGACTCCGACGAGCAGCACGCGCTGCTCCAGCCGCTCGCCCTCTGGCTCCTTCACGCCGGTCAGGAGCAGATGACGCGCGACCAGGCGATCCGGCAACTCTCCCTGGCCATGCGGGACATGCCGCGGATCCACGCCCAGGCCGAGCCCGAGCGCGTGCTGCGCTTCCTGCTCGACAGAAGCGGACTGCTCGCGGAACCCTCGGCCGACGCGATCCAGTTCATCCACCGCACGTTCCAGGACTATCTGGCGGCGAAGGAACTGCACGAAAGCGGCCGGCTGTCCGAAGTGCTGAAGCACGCGCACGAAGCGGCATGGATGGACGTGATCGTGATGGGCGTCGGCCACGCCACGCGCAAGGAAGCCCACCACGTCGTCAAGAGGCTGGTGAGGATCGCTGACGCCCGGGATCCGTGGGTGCGGCGGTGGCATCATCTGCTGGCCGCGATGTGTGCGGTCAGTCTGCTGTCGCTGGACGCGGATCTGATGGAGAAGGTGCGGGCGCGGGTCGCCGCCCTGTTTCCGTTGCGGGACCCCGAAGAGGCCTCGCTGTTCGCCCGGCTCGGGGAATGGATCGTGGACCTGCTGCCGGGGCCCGGGGGGACTGGACGACCAGCAGGCCGAGTACGTCGTGAAGGCTCTGACCGAGGTGCGCAGCGCATCGGCACGCCGGGCACTGAGGAGATTCGCGTCGCACCCCGCGGAGGGCGTGCGCCTGGAGCTCGTCGCCGGCTGGTACCGGCACCCGCCTGAGGAGTACGCCCGAGACGTGCTGTCACAAGTGCGACTCGAAACCGTGACCGTACCGGGCCGGGCGCACCTGGCGTCGCTGGCTTGGTTGCGCTCGGTCAGCGCGATCGTCCTGAACGGGGACTTCGAGCCGGCGGACCTGGATGCCCATTGCCCGACAGCGGGAGTCCGGGGTCTGTGGATCAGACAGAACGAGAAGGTCGAGGACCTGGGACTTCTGCGGAGACTTCCGGATCTGGAGAAAGTGTCCCTGAGCGAGTGCCCGGCGCTGCGGGACATCTCCGCGCTCTCGGACACCGGCGCATCGGCACTGGGAATCGGACGCGGAATGAGACCGGAGATCTGGGACGCGATCTCCGCACTGCCCTATCCCCCCGAAGTGTGGCTGCACGACGGGGCCTTGTACGAGGTACTCCCACACGCACCCACCCCGAACATCCGGCAACTGCACCTCTTCGTCGCGCGGGATCGCCTCGACCTCGACGTGCTGTGCCGAACCTTCCCTGATCTCCAGTACCTTTCCCTGGACCTGGCCGGCCCGATGGCTGCCGAGACCCCACTCGACCTGTCCCCGCTGCGGCAACACCCGGGCCTGCCGGTCCTGATCTCCGAACGCCTCTACGACGGGATGCGCGTCGTCGGAGCAGAGGAACTCGGCGACCGGTTCGTCGTGCTGCGCGAGCAGGCCCGAGCAAGCCCGTCCAGGCTGCCGGAGACCCGCTGAGCCGAGGGTTCACGCAGCAGGCTCGGCCCGCTCGGCCGCCCGCAGCGCGCCTGGCAGGTCCACGTCCAGCCCCCGCTCGGCCAGCGCGGCACCCAGCGCCGTGAGGCGGCTGTGCACCGCGCCCGGCTTGACCCGGACCATCTGCTCGGCCGGCGCCCCGCCTCCCGCCGCCGGCGGCAGCGCGGGTCGGCCGCGAGCGCGCGTGCCACCAGCTCGGACGCCACCACACCCGTCGGCGTCCGCCGCGTCGTCGCCACCGGTCCCGCGTCCCTCACCTCGTACACGTACGGCTCCAGGCCTCCGCCGAGCGCCGTCACACCGGCGCGTACCGCCGGCGCGGCGTCGCGGTGCCGGGCCATCACCGTCTCCAGGCCCGCCGACTCGATCCGCTCCAGGCACGCCTCCAGCGCCAGCATCTCCAGCTGGGCGGGCGCGGCAGCGCCTTGCGGCCGCCGTCGATCCAGCGCTCCTTCAGCCGAGGAGGGAGAGGTAGGAGCGGCGCGCGCGTTCGGGTCGGCCGCCATACGGGCCCACGCCCGCTCGCTCACCGAGATCGCCGACACACCCGCCGGGCCGCCCATCGCCTTCTGTGCGCCGATCACGCACAGGTCCACACCCCACCTGTCCGGCAGCACCGGCTCCGCCCCGACCGAGGCGACCGCGTCCAGGTAGAACAGCGCGCCGTGCTGTGCGACTCCATCGATCTTAAGTCGAAAGGCTCCGTAACCATCGGTTTGATTTGAGAGACTCAAACTTTTCCTTATAATCGGAACCCACAGTTCCCCCGCAGGGAGATCCCCCCATGAAAACGCTCCTCGGACGCCGGACCCGCATCCTGGCCGCCACCACCGCGACGGCCGGGCTCGTGCTCGTGGCCGGCTGCTCCTCCGGCGGCTCGGAGAGCGGCAAGACCACCGTCAAGGGCGTCCACCTCGTCAAGGCCGGTCAGCTGACCACCTGTACCCACCTGCCGTACCCGCCGTTCCAGTCGGAGATCAACGGCAAGGTGCAGGGCTTCGACGTCTCCCTGATCGACCTCGTCGCCAAGGACCTGGGCGTCAAGCAGCAGATCCTCGACACGCCGTTCGAGAACTTCAAGACAGGCGCCTTCCTCAACTCCGGGCAGTGCGACCTGGCCGCCGCCGGTATGACCATCACCGCCGAGCGCAAGAAGAACGTGGACTTCTCCGACCCGTACTTCGAGGCCACCCAGGCCGTCCTCGTCGACAAGAAGGCCGGCGTCAACTCGCTCGCCGACGTCAAGGCCAAGGGCAAGAAGCTCGGTGCCCAGGCGCAGACCACCGGCGAGGACTACGCCAGGAGCAAGGGCTTCGACCCGGTCTCCTTCCACTCCTCCGACGCGGTCCTCAACGGTCTGCGCACCGGCCAGGTCCAGGCCGTCGTCATCGACTACCCGGTCGTCCAGGGCTGGCTGAAGGACAAGGCCAACGCCGACGCCTTCAAGGTCGTCGACAACCTCAACACCGGTGAGCAGTACGGCTTCACGGTGAAGAAGGGCAACACCGCGCTGCTCGCCGCCGTCAACAAGGCCCTCAAGGACGCCAAGGCCGACGGCACCTACAAGAAGCTCTACGAGCAGTGGATCGGTCCGTACGACACCTCCGCCGCCTCGCCGTCCGCCTACTGACCCCATGACCGAGACGGACACGCAGATCCAGCCGAGGAAAACAGGCCTGACGCGCCGCCAGAAGCGCAGGCTGTCGCGCGGGGCGCAGTACGCCGTATTCGTCGCCGCCGTGGTCGCGTTCGCGGCCACGGCGGACTGGGGACGGCTGAAGAACCAGTTCGCGCAGGCCCACATCGCCGAGCAGATGTTCCCGGACGTCATCACGGTGGCGCTGAAGAACACCGTGCTGTACACCCTGTCCGGCTTCGTCGTGGGGCTCGCCCTCGGCATGCTCATCGCCCTGATGCGGCTGTCCTCGGTGGGGCCGTACCGCTGGGTCGCCGGCATCTACATCGAGATCTTCCGCGGCCTGCCCGCGCTGCTGATCTTCATCTTCGTCGGCGTCGGCGTACCGCTGGCCTTCCCGGACATCCAGTACCCCGGCGGCACCTACGGCAAGGTCGCCCTCGCCCTCGGCCTCGTCTCCGCCGCCTACATGGCGGAGACCATCCGCGCGGGTATCCAGGCGGTGCCCAAGGGGCAGATGGAGGCGGCCCGTTCCCTGGGCTTCTCGCCCACCCGGGCCATGATCTCCATCATCATCCCGCAGGCCTTCCGCATCATCCTGCCGCCGCTGACCAACGAGCTGGTCCTGCTCTTCAAGGACTCCTCGCTGGTGTTGTTCCTCGGCGTCACGCTGGAGGAGCGCGAGCTGTCCAAGTTCGGCAACGACCTGGCCAGTACGACCGCCAACTCCACGCCGATCCTGGTCGCGGGCCTGTGCTACCTGCTCATCACGATCCCCCTCGGCTTCGTCGTCCGCCGTATGGAGTCCGATTCCAAGGAGGCGATCCGATGAGCCGCCCGGAGATCCGCGTCCAGGACCTGCACAAGTCCTTCGGCGACAACCACGTCCTGCGCGGCATCGACCTGGAGATCGGCCAGGGCGAGGTCGTCTGCGTCATCGGCCCGTCCGGCTCCGGCAAGTCGACCCTGCTGCGCTGTGTCAACCTGCTGGAAGAGCCCACCAAGGGCCAGGTCTTCGTCGGCGGCACCGAGATCACCGACCCGGACGTCGACATCGACGCCGCACGCCGCCGCATCGGCATGGTCTTCCAGCAGTTCAACCTCTTCCCGCACCTGACAGTCACCGAGAACCTCACGCTCCCGCAGCGCCGGGTCCTCAAGCGGGACAAGGCCACGGCCGCGAAGACCGCCGCCGAGAACCTCGCCCGGGTCGGCCTGTCCGAGAAGGCGGACGCCTACCCGTCCTCCCTCTCCGGCGGCCAGCAGCAGCGCGTGGCCATCGCCCGCGCGCTGGCGATGGGCCCCGAGGTGATGCTCTTCGACGAGCCGACCTCAGCGCTCGACCCGGAGCTGGTCGGCGATGTCCTCGCCGTCATGCGCATGCTCGCCACCGAGGGCATGACCATGATGGTCGTCACCCACGAGATGACCTTCGCCCGCGAGGTCGCCGACCGGGTCGTCTTCATGGACGGCGGCGTGGTCGTCGAGGACGGCAGCCCCGACCAGGTCATCGGCAGCCCCCGCCACGAGCGCACCCGCCACTTCCTCTCCCGCCTGCTCGATCCGGCGATGGCGGAGGTGGAGGAGGCGGCCTCGGACCAGGTGGACAAGACCGAGTCGTAGGTCACTGACCGGACCGGGTCCTGGCTCACTAAGGTGCCCTACATGAGCGATCACGCGGTGCTGCACGTGAAGGGCCGGGTCCTGGTGGGGCCCGAGGACGTCCGCGACGAGCTGTGGGTGGTCGGCGGGCGCGTCAGCCACGACCGCCCCGCCGGGGCCCGGGACATACGGACCGTCGAGGGCTGGGCGCTGCCGGGCCTGGTCGACGCGCACTGCCACGTCGGCCTCGGCGCGGACGGCCCGGTCGACGCGGACACCGCCGAGAAGCAGGCGCTGACCGACCGGGAGACCGGCACCCTGCTGATCCGCGACGCGGGTTCACCCTCCGACACCCGCTGGGTCGACGACCGCGACGACCTCCCGAAGATCATCCGGGCCGGCCGGCACATCGCCCGCACCCGCCGCTACATGAGGAACTACGCCCACGAGATCGAGCCGGACGAGCTCGTCGCGTACGTCGCCCAGGAGGCCCGGCGCGGCGACGGCTGGGTCAAGCTGGTCGGCGACTGGATCGACCGCGACCTCGGCGACCTGTCCGCCTGCTGGCCGCGCGAGGCGGTGGAGGCGGCCATCGCCGAGGCCCACCGCCTCGGCGCCCGTGTCACCGCGCACTGCTTCGCCGAGAGCTCGCTGCGCGACCTGGTCGAGGCGGGCATCGACTGCATCGAGCACGCCACCGGCCTGACGGAGGAACTGATCCCGCTCTTCGCCGAGCGCGGCGTGGCGATCGTCCCGACCCTCGTCAACATCGCCACCTTCCCGCGGCTCGCGGCCGGCGGCGAGACCAAGTATCCGCGTTGGTCGGCCCATATGCGCCGGCTGCACGAGCGCCGCTACGACACCGTGCGCGGCGCCTACGACGCCGGCATCCCGGTGTACGTCGGCACGGACGCGGGCGGCTCACTGGCCCACGGCCTGGTGGCGGGCGAGGTCGCCGAACTCGTCACCGCGGGCATCCCGCCGGTCGCGGCGCTGTCGGCCACCAGCTGGGGCGCCCGGGCCTGGCTGGGCCGCCCCGGCCTGGAGGAGGGCGCACCGGCCGACCTGGTGGTGTACGAGTCCGACCCGCGGGCGGACGTACGGGTGCTGGCGGCGCCGCGTCGGGTGGTGCTCAACGGGGTCGTGGTCGAGTAAGGGAACGCGTGTGCCCGGTGATTCGAAGAGGTGTGCGTGATATCCACGTTTGAGTGAAGTGACCCAGGATAGCTGACCGTTCACCCACAGTGCGTACAAGGTTGACGGGTCCCAAGCATGTTCCGTCTGGGGGTCCCACCACCTTGAACAGCAACAACTTCCGTATGCCCGCACGCCGTCTCGCCACGGTCGCGACGGTCACCGCCCTGGCCGCAGGTCCCGCGGTCCTGGGCGCGGGCGCCGCGCACGCGACCACCGACCATGGTCGCGCCTCCGCCGTCGTGCTCCGCACCGGACTCGACGTGTCCCTGCTCAACAAGACCGTCAACGTCCCGCTCGCGGTCACCCTCAACGAGGTCCAGGCGCCCCGGAGCGCCGACAGAACCGCGCTGTCCGCCCGGCTCGACGGCGTGAACGGCGGCAAGCCGTTCACGGTCCTCGGCGCGGACGTCGCCACGGCCAAGGCCACGGTGGACAAGAAGCTCGCCGAGGGCTCGGTCCGCGTCGCCCACGCCAAGGTGCACGTCCCGGGCCTGCCCCTGCTCTCTCTCGTGGAGGTCGACGCGGTCACCGCGAAGGCGACCTGCGCGGTCGGGAAGCGGCCCGTCGCCTCCGCCGACGTCCTCGGCGCCGTCACGGTCCTCGGCAAGCGCGTCACGCTGACCGCGGGCGGCCCGACCGAGGTGAAGGTGCCCGGCGTCGGAGAGGTCCGCCTCGACCTCTCCGAGCACGAGACCACGTCCCGCACGGCAGCCGCGACGGCCCTCGAACTCAAGGTCTCCGTCAACCCGCTGAAGCTCAACGTGGCCGAGGTGGCAGGAACGATCACCCTGGCCAAGGCCACCTGTGAGTCACCGATGCACCCGCCCACCGGGCACTCGGTCCCGAGTCACGACCCGGCGTCCGACGTGAAGCCCCAGGGCGCCCGCGCCGACCTGGCCGAGACGGGCGGCAACTCGGCGACGCCGTACATCGCGGGCGGCGCGCTGGCGCTGCTGCTGGTGGGCGGGGGAGCGGTGACGGTGGCCCGCCGCCGGAAGGGCTGACGGAACCCCTGGCGGGGTCAGCCCAGTGCTCGCTCCAGCCCCGCCAGGAATCCGTTCACCGTGGCCTTGTCCCGTACGGCCATGCGTATCCAGTCGGCGTCCAGCCCGGGAAACGTGTCCCCACGCCGCACCGCGTAGCCCAGCTCGCGCAGTCGCCCTCGTACCGCGGCGGCGTCCGGCATACGCACCAGCACGAACGGCCCTTCGGCCGGACCGGCCACCCGCACACCCCGGTCGGCGAAGGCGGACAGCCCCGCCACCAGATGGGCCCGGTCCGCCGAGATCCGGTGGGCCGCGTGTGCCGCCTCCGCCAGAGCTCGCGGCGCCACGCACGCCTGAGCCGCGGCCAGTGCCGGCGTCGACACCGGCCACAGCGGTTGGGCCCGCTCCAGTTCGGTGATCGTCTCCGGTGCGGCCAGCACGTAGCCGATGCGCAGCCCGGCCAGCCCCCACGTCTTGGTCAGGCTGCGCAGCACGACCAGGCCGGGCACGTCGGTCCGTCCCGCCAGCGCCTCGCGCTCACCGGGTACCGCGTCCATGAACGCCTCGTCGACCACCAACGTCCGCCCCGGGCGGGCGAGTCCGGCGATCGTGGCGGCCGGGTGCAGGACCGACGTCGGATTGGTCGGGTTCCCGATCACCACCAGGTCGGCGTCCTCGGGGACGACCGCCGGATCCAGCCGGAAGCCGTCGGTCTCGCGCAGCACGACCCGGTCCACGCTGTGCCCCGCGTCCCGCAGCGCCGCCTCCGGCTCCGTGAACTGCGGGTGCACGACGACCGGCCGGCGCACCTTCAGCGCCCGCGCCAGCAGCACGAACGCCTCCGCCGCCCCGGCCGTCAGCAGCACCCGTTCCACCGGCAGCCCGTGCCGCGCCGCCACCGCCGCCCGCGCGGCCCGCCCGTCCGGGTAGGCCGCGAGCGACGACAGCGACCCGGCGATCTGCTCCCGCAGCCACGTCGGAGGCGTGTCCGCACGGACGTTGACCGCGAGGTCGACCAGCGCGGCCCCGTCGTCACGGACCTCGGCGTCCCCGTGATGCCGCAGATCGTGCCCGGTGTCGTCAGTGTGCATGGCTGTGCGTGTGCCCCCCGTGATGGTGGTGCCCGTGCCCGTGGTGGTGGTGGTCGTCGTCCGGGTGGAAGTGCGGCTGCTGGGGCAGCCCCACCTTGTCCTCGAAGCCCGGCAGCGCGATCCGGTACACGCAGGAGTCGCAGTTCATCCGGAGGTCGCCCCTGACGGCCTCCTCGTACCGCTCCATCACCAGATCCAGCAGCTCCGGCTCGGGCCCGATGACGTCCGCCGAGCGCACCTCGACCTCCGGGTGCGCGGCCGCCCAGCCCTCGGTCTGCTGCCGCACCCGGTCCGGCAGGATGCCGGTGAACAGGAAGTAGGGGAGGACGACGATCCGCTTCGCCCCCAGCTTCGCGCAGCGGTCGAGACCGCTCGGCACGTCCGGCGCCGCCAGCGACACGAACGCCGTCTCCACACCGGCGTACCCGCGCCCCTCCCACAGCAGCCGCGCCGCCTTGTACACCTCGGCGTTGGCGTCCGGGTCGGTGGAGCCCCGGCCCACCAGCAGCACGGTCACGTCGGCCCGGTCCTCGGGCGTACGGGCCGTGCCCCCGAGGGCCTCGTCCAGCCGCCGTGCCAGCACGTTCAGCAGCGCCGGGTGCGGGCCGAGCGGGCGGCCGTAGGTGTACGAGATGCCCGGGTGCCGCTCCTTCTCGCGGGCCAGCGCGGCCGGGATGTCACCCTTGGCGTGCCCGGCGGACACCAGCATCAGCGGCACGGCCGCGAACCGCCGTACGCCCCGCTCGACCAGGTCGGTGACGGCCTCGCCCAGCGGCGGCGGGGACAGCTCGATGAAACCGCCCGCGACGGGCAGTTCGGGGTGGCGGCGGCCCAGCTCCCGCACGAAGTCGCGGAACGCCTCGGCTCCGGCCTCGTCCCGGGTGCCGTGGCCGGCGATGAGCAGGGCGGGCGGCGGGGTGGTCACGGTTTCTCCTCGGTGGAAATCGGGTGGTACAGCAGGGCGTTGAGCGCGGCGGCGGCGACCGCCGAGCCGCCCTTCTCGGACACGTTGCTCACGGCGGGCAGCCCGCTCGCCCGCAACGCCTCCTTGGACTCGGCCGCGCCGACGAAGCCGACGGGCAGGCCGATGACGAGCGCGGGGGAGGCGTCCAGGGTCAGCAGCTCCTCCAGGGCGGTCGGCGCACAGCCGATCACCCACAGGGCGCCGGGCCCGACCTCCTCGTACGCGAGCCGGATCGCGTGGGCGGAACGGGTCAGCCCCGGCCCGGCCTTGGCGTCCTTCAGCCGGCACACGGTCGCCCGGCGGGTGATGCCGGCCGCGACCATTTCCACGTCCACGACGACGGGCGCCCCGGCGTGCAGCGCGGCATGTGCCTTCACCAGGTCGCTCTCGTCCGTGACGAGGTCGGTCGCGTACTCCAGGTCGGCGGCGGAGTGGATGACCCGCTCCACCACCGCCCGGGTCAGCGGCCGGAAGTGCGAGGTGTCCAGCCGGGCGCGCAGCCGCCGGAAGGACTCCTGCTCGATGGGATGGACCACACGGGCCACAGGGTTCACTGGGCACTCTCCTCCGTGCTCTCCTGCCCCGCGGTGGAGCCGCTCATCGATGCAGCTTCCTGCCAGCGGTAGCCGCGCGGGGTCACCATGCGCCCCGCGATGTCGCGGGTCGCCGTGTTGCCCACGGTCACGACCGTCATCATGTCGACCGTCGCCGGGTCGAGCGCGGCCAGCGTCGTCAGCCGGCTCGACTCGTCCGGCCGCGAGGCGTTGCGTACGACACCGACGGGCGTCGTCGGCTCCCGGTGCCCGGCGAGGATCGCGAGCGCCTTGGGCAGCTGCCAGTCGCGGCCCCGGGAGCGCGGGTTGTAGAAGGTGACCACGATGTCCGCCTCGGCCGCCGCCCGCACCCGCCGCTCGATGACCTCCCACGGCGTGTGCAGGTCGGACAGGCTGATCGAGACGTGGTCGTGGCCCAGCGGCGCGCCCAGGATCGCCCCGGCGGCCAGCGCGGCCGTCACACCGGGCACGCCGACCACGTCGATGTCGTCGGACGCCTCGGCGAGCGCGGGGGAGGCCATGGCGTACACGCCCGCGTCCCCGCTGCCGATCAGCGCCACCGCATGCCCCTTGCGGGCCTCGGCGACCGCCGTGCGGGCCCTCTCCTCCTCGGCGCCGAGCCCCGACTCCAGCACCCGGGTGCCCGGCCGCAGCAGGTCACGGATCTGGTCGACGTACTGGTCGAGCCCCACCAGCACGGACGCCCGCCGCAGCTCCGCCGCCGCGCGCGGGGTGAGCAGGTCCCGGGCGCCGGGGCCGAGCCCGACCACGGCGAGCCGCCCGCGCCCGGGGCGGCGTACGACGGCACAGGTCGCCATGGCCGGCCGGGCCGCGGACTTCCGCTTGGGCACGAGGAGTTCACCGCCGCGCACCAGAGCGGCCGCCTCGGCGACGGAGGGGGTGCCGACGGCCGCGAGGGGGGCGTCCGACGGGTTGGGCACCCGCACGGCCGCCAGTTCCCCGGCCGGGTACGTCACCAGCGGCACCCCGAGCCGCTCGGCGGCCTCGATGATGCCGGGCTCCTCCGACTTGGCGTCCACAGTGGCGAGTTCGGCCACCGACCTCGGCGAGAGACCCGCCTGCCGCAGCGCGTCCTCGACCAGCCCGAGCACCTCCTCGACCGGCGCGCCCCTGGAGGCGCCGACCCCGACCACCAGGGACGGCGGCCGCAACAGCACCTCCCGCTCACCCGGTTCGACGGCGCGGTCCGTGAGCCGGACGGTGTACGACCCCTGCGCCGAGGTCGGCAGCGGCGGCAGCGGCCACGGCACCTCGGCCTCCAGGGCGACGGGTTCGCCGTCCAGCAGGGCCCGGGACACCGTGGCGACCGAACCCTCGAACGGGAACCCGAGGGTGTCGAGACCCGGCAGCCCCACGGCGTCCGTCGCGGTCGTCACCACCGGCTCCGCACCCAGCAACGCGCCCACCTCACGGGCGAGTTCGTTGGCGCCGCCGCCGTGCCCGCCGACCAGCGACACCGCGAAGCGGCCGCCCTCGTCCACGCACACCACACCCGGGTCCGCCGCCTTGTCGCCGAGCAGCGGCGCGAGCAGCCGCACCGTCGCGCCCGTCGCCAGGAAGCACACCAGCTGCTCGCACTGCGCGAACGCGGCCCGGACGGCCTCCCCGACCAGGCCGTCGTACACCCGCGTACGGTCCGGCCAGGCCGCGGCCAGCCGGTCGCGCGCCGCCGCCCCCGCCGCGGTGGCGGAAATGAGGCCGATCACTGGCCAACTCCTTCACTAGACACCGGGGTTCTGACGCCCCACAGCAGGAAAACGGGATTGGTCGCCGCCAGCCGGGTCACGTCACCCGGCAGCGGCGCCAGCCGCGACGACTGCAACAGCACCCCGTCGCAGGCCAACCCGGCACTCGTCAGCGCCTCGCGCGCCGCCGGCACCCGGTCAAGGGCGGCCATGGCCACAACAACAGTGCGCCGTGCCCGCCGCGCGCACGCGCCGACGACGGCAGGCAGCTCGCGCCCGCCGCCGCCGACGAACACGGCGTCGGGATCGTCGAGTTCGGCCAGCGCGTCCGGCGCCGAGCCGTGCACCACGCGGACGTCGACACCGTGCGCCCGCGCGTTGGCGTGGATCCGCTCGGCCCCGTCCGGGGTCTTCTCGACGGCGACGACGGCCGCGCCGAGCCGCGCGCACTCCACGGCCACCGAACCCGAACCCGCGCCGACGTCCCACACCAGGTCGCCCAGGCGCGGCCCGAGCCGGGCCAGCGCCAGCGCCCGCACCTCGAACTTGGTGATCATCGAGTCGCGGTGCGCGAACTCGCTCTCGTCCAGCGCCCACCGGTCCGGCCGCGCGGGCACCCCGGCGACCGTGCGCAGCCCGCCCAGCGCCCGGGTCTCGTCCAGGCACAGCACCACGCTCACGGCCGAACCCCAGTCCTTCGCCGCGGCCTCGGCGGGCGTCACCCGCTCCACGCGCTCGCGCTCGGGGTCGCCGAGCGCGCTCGCCACGACGAGGACCCGGCCCTCGCCGAGCGCGGCGCCCAACTCGGCGGGCCCGGCCCCGGGCCCCGTCAGCACGGCCACCTTCGGGTGCGCCCGGCACACGTTGACGGCCGTGCGCAGGTCACGCCCGTGCGCGCTCACCACGACCGCGTCGTCCCACGGCAGCCCGATCCGCGCGAACGCCGTCGCCACCGACGACACTCCGGGCCGCACGTCCAGCAGCCCGGCCCCGAACCGCTCGGCCAGCGCCCGCACGATCCCGAAGAACCCGGGATCCCCGGAGGCCAGCACGACCACCGGCAGCTCCTTGCCGGCGTACTCCGCGATCGTCTCCAGGGCGGGCGCCAGCGGCCCGAGCACGATCCGCTCCGCGCCCTCGGGCAGCCGTACGGCGTCCAGATGGCGCCGCCCGCCGACGACCAGAGCGGCACCGGCGAGGACGTCCGCGGGAACCGGTGCCCCCGTCCCCGTACCGACGACCGTGATCAACTGCTCGCCCCCCGCTCACGCAGCGCCCGCCGCGCCTCGGGGTCCGCCTTGCGGAACCCGTGGAAGTGACCCGGGTGGTACAGGTGCGAACGGGTGCCGTGGGCGTCCAGCGCCGGCCCGACCAGGAAGAGCGTGTGCTTCCAGAGCTTGTGCTCCTTGACCGTCTCCTCCAGCGTGCCGATCGTGCACTTCACGACCAGTTCCTCCGGCCAGGTCGCCTGGTAGGCGACGACCACGGCGGTGTCCGTCGGGTAACCGCCCTCCAGCAGCTCCCGCACCAGCTGGCCGCTGCGGGCCGCCGACAGGAAGATCGCCATGGTGGTGCCGTGCCGGGCGAACTCGCGCACCTCCTCGCCGGGCGGCATCGGCGTCTTGCCGCCGCCGAGCCGGGTCAGCACCACGGACTGGGCGACCTCCGGGATGGTCAGCTCGCGCTGCGCGAGGGCGGCGACGGCGGAGAAGGACGAGACGCCCGGCACGACCTCCGTCGCGATCCCGAGCTCGGCACACCGGTCCAGCTGCTCCTGCGTACCGCCCCACAGCGCCGGGTCGCCGGAGTGGATCCGCGCGACCTTCAGGCCCTCGGCCAGGGCCCGCCGGTAGACGGCCACGACGTCCTCCAGGGACATGGTCGCCGAGTCGAGGATCTCCGCGTCCGCGTGTGCGTGCTCGAGCACCTCCGCCTGGACCAGGCTCGCCGCCCAGATCACCACGTCGGCCTCCGCGATCGCGCGCGCGGCACGGAACGTCAGCAGGTCGGCGGCGCCGGGGCCGGCACCGACGAACGTCACCTTGCCGGTGGGGGCATCGGCCATGGGAAGAGGTCCTCTCGTGCGGAAATGCGAGTCGAAATCGGGGGATGTGTCAGGGTCTGGTGGCATGCGGAAGGCGCCGGATGTGCGCGAAGGCGCCTCCATCGGATAGCAAGGGCCTATGGCGGTCTTTGTCGCGCTCGGCGCGTTCCTGATGACGCTGGCCGGCGGCTGGACGGCACAGCGCGTGACCGACCGTCGCCACCTGGTCCTGGGTCTGGCCGGCGGTCTGATGCTGGGCGTGGTCGGCCTGGACCTGCTGCCGGAGGCGCTGCACGCCGCCGACCGCGAGATCTTCGGCGTACCCGCGGCCCTGCTGCTGTTCGTGGCCGGTTTCCTGCTGGCCCACCTGGTGGAGCGCACGCTGGCCGCGCGCCAGGCGTCGCACGGGGGCGACGAGCACAACCACCGCGCGCCCGAGGTGGGCCTGACGGCGGCCGCCGCGATGGTCGGCCACAGCGCGATGGACGGTGTGGCGATCGGCGCGGCCTTCCAGGTGGGCGGCGGCATGGGCGCCTCCGTCGCGCTCGCCGTGATCGCGCACGACTTCGCCGACGGCTTCAACACCTTCACGATCACGAGCCTGTACGGCAACGCGCGCCGCCGGGCGATAGGCATGCTCGTCGCCGACGCCCTCGCACCCGTCGTGGGCGCGCTGTCGACCGCGTTCTTCCACCTCCCCGAACCGCTGCTCGGCGGCTATCTCGGCCTTTTCGGCGGCGTCCTGCTCTATCTCGCGGCCGCCGAGATCCTCCCCGAAGCCCACCACGAGCACCCCGCCCGCTCCACCCTGCTGTGCACGGTGGCCGGCGCGGCCTTCATCTGGCTGGTGGTCGGCATCTCCGGCGGCTGACCGCAGCGGCCGCCTCACAGCTTCCCGCCCCGTCCGCCGTCCCGCCGCGGCGGCGCGATCAGCGTCGACAGATACGGCAACGGCTCCCCGTCCAGCTCCGCGGCCGGCCGCACCGACTCCTCCGGCAGCCCGAGCGCCGAGCCCCACACGGCGTCCCCGATCCGCCCGGTCTCCCGCAGCACCTCGGCGACCTCGGCGGCCTGCCGCCCGAACTTGTACGCCACGACGGTCCCCGGCCCGGCCAGCGCCTCCTTGAGCACCGCCGAGCCCGCCGTCACCGGCACCAGCGTCAGCGGCTCGGTGCCCTCGGTCAGGACGGCCCCGGACCTGGCCGCCAGATCCTGCATGGCGGTGATCCCGGGCACGGTCTCCACCGCGACACCCGGCACCAGCTCCGCGATCGTCTCCGCGAGATACGTGAACGTCGAGTACACGTTCGGATCCCCGATGGTGGCGAAGGCGACGGACCCGTGCCGCCGCAGCAGCTCGGCGACCCTCTCGCCCGCCGCGTCCCAGGCGGCCTCCCGCCGCGCCCGGTCGGTCCGCTCGTTCAGCGCGAACACCACCCGGACGACCTTCTCGGCGGGCACGTAGTGCAACACGGTCGCCTCGGCCCGCCCCCGCTCCCCGCCGTCCTTTCCATCGGGCGCAGCCATCACGGGTACGACGACGACGTCCGCCGCGCGCAGCGCGTTGACCCCCTTGACGGTCACCAGCTCCGGGTCACCGGGACCGACCCCGACACCGACCAGCCTGCTGCTCATGACGTCCGGCACCTCTCCACGAACCGACGGGCCACACCGGGCTCGGACGCCCAGTGCGTGTGCAGATAACTCGCGTGCACGCCCTGCTGTACGAAACCTTCGACCCGCCGAGCCGGGGTGCGCACCCCCCAGGCGGGAGCGGCACCCGCCCCGGGCTCGACGACCGTGCGATGGAACTCGTGCCCCCGCATCCGCGTGCCCGCGACGGCCAGCACACTGTCCCCGACGGCCACCGCGTCCCGGTACCCCAGAGTGAGCCGTTCACTCATCCGCGCGGTGGCGTCCAGCACCCCGCACATGGGCTTTCCGTCCAACTCCCGGCAGAGATAGAGCAGCCCGGCACATTCGGCGGCGACGGGGGCGCCGTTCAACGCCAGTTCGGCAATGGCCTTGCGCAGCGGCTCGTTGGCGGACAGCTCGGCGGCATACACCTCGGGGAACCCGCCCCCGATGACCAACCCGGCTGTATCTTCGGGCAGTTGCTCGTCCCGGAGTGGATCGAAGGTGACCACTTCGGCGCCGGCGGCGGTCAGCAGCTCGGTGTGCTCGGCATAGGAGAAGGTGAACGCGGAACCACCGGCAACGGCGACACGCGGCGCCCATTTCCCATCCGACAGTTTCGGGCGGACGGGCGGGCAATCGGGGGTCCAGGGGGCGGAGCCCCCTGGCAATGGACCGGCGGAACGTGCCAACGCCTCCAGCGCGACCAAGTCGCAACCTCGAGCAACTTGCGCCGCCATGGCCCCGACGGAGTCGACCGCAGCGGAGCGCCGCTCGGCAACAGGCACCAGCCCCAGATGCCGAGAAGGCGTATCCACCTGAGCAACCCGCCGCAGCACACCCAGCACCGGCACCCCGGCCGCATCCAACGCGTCCAGCAGCAGCTCCTCATGCCGGTCGGAGCCCACCTTGTTCAGGATCACGCCCCCGACCCGCACCTCCGGATCCCAGGAGGCAAACCCGTGCACCAGCGCCGCCACCGACCGCGACTGCGACGACGCGTCCACGACCAGCACCACCGGCGCCCGCAACAACTTGGCGACATGGGCCGTGGACGCGAGTTCCCCCTCGCCCGCGGCCCCGTCGTACAGCCCCATCACACCCTCGACGACCGCGAGGTCACACCCCGACGCCCCGTGCAGGAACAGCGGAGCGACCAGCTCCGGCCCGCACAGGTACGCGTCCAGGTTGCGCCCCACCCGCCCGGTCGCGAGCGCGTGGTACCCGGGGTCGATGTAGTCGGGCCCGACCTTGTGCGGGGACACGGCGAGCCCCCGCGCGGCGAACGCGGCCATCAGCCCCGTGGCGACGGTGGTCTTGCCGCTGCCGGACGACGGCGCGGCAATGACCAGCCGGGGGACGGAACTCACCACTCGATGCCCTTCTGGCCCTTCTGCCCCACGTCCATGGGGTGCTTGACCTTGGACATGTCGGTGACGAGGTCGGCGAAGTCCACCAGCTTCTCGGGCGCGTTACGACCGGTGATCACCACATGCTGCGTACCCGGCCGGTTCCGCAGCACGTCCACGACCTCGTCCGTGTCCACCCACCCCCAGTGCATCGGGTAGGCGAACTCGTCCAGCACGTACAGCCGGTACGTCTCGGCCGCCAGGTCCCGCTTGACCTGCTCCCAGCCCTCCCGGGCCTTCTCCTCGTTGGTCGCGTTGTCACCCTGGATGTCCCGCTGGACCCAGGACCAGCCCTCGCCCATCTTGTGCCAGTCGACGGTGCCGCCCTCGCCGGAGGCACCGAGCACACGCAGCGCGTTCTCCTCGCCGACCTTCCACTTCGCCGACTTGACGAACTGGAACACCCCGATCGGCCACCCCTGGTTCCAGGCGCGCAGCGCGAGACCGAACGCGGCGGTCGACTTGCCCTTGCCGATGCCCGTGTGGACGACGACCAGCGGACGGTTGCGCCGCTGGCGGGTCGTCAGCCCGTCGTCCGGCACCACACTCGGCTGTCCCTGCGGCATTACGCGGCCCTCCTCGAAGTCCCCTGCGTCCCCTGCACGTTCCTGACCAGCCCGGCGATCGAGTCGGCCCGCAGCTCGTCCAGCGTGACGGCCGTACCGCCCAGCTCACCCGCGAGCTGCCCGGCGAGCCCGAGCCGCACCGGCCCCGACTCGCAGTCCACGACCACCGAGGCGACGCCCTCGGCCGCGAACAGCCGGGCCGCCCGCCCCGCCAGCGCGACCGGCTCCGGGCCACCGGTGGCCCGCCCGTCGGTCACCACCACGACCAGCGCCCGCCGCGCCGGATCCCGCAGCCGCTCCACCCGCAGCACCTCGTGCGCCTTGAGCAGCCCGGCCGCCAGCGGCGTACGGCCACCCGTCGGCAGCGACTCCAGCCGGGCCGCCGCGGCGTCCACCGACGAGGTCGGCGGCAGGGCGACATCGGCCGCGGCGCCCCGGAAGGTCACCAGGCCCACCTTGTCCCGCCGCTGGTAGGCGTCCAGCAGCAGGGACAGCACGGCACCCTTCACGGCGCTCATCCGCTGCCGTGCCGCCATCGACCCGGACGCGTCGACCACGAACAGCACGAGGTTGCCCTCGCGCCCCTCCCGCGTCGCCTGCCGCAGATCGTCCCTGCGCAGCACCAGCCCCGGCCCGGACCGCCCGCGGGCCCGCTGGTGCGGGGCCGCGGCCAGCACGGTCGCCGCCAGGTGCAGCTTGGTGAGCGTCCCGCGCGGCCGCCGGGCCCCGGTGGTCCGCCCGTGCTCGGTCCGCGCGCGCGAGCGCCGCCCGGCGGCGCCCTCGCCGATCCCGGGCACGCTCAGCGCCTTCGTACGGAACGGCTCGGCGGCCCGTACGGCCTGCTGCTCCTGTGCGCCGGCGGCCTGCGGCTGCCCGCCCTCACCGGCCTCGGGCTGCGCGGCCGTGTCGCCACCGCCCTGCGGACCGCCGTCGGACTGCGGCGGCTGTCCACCGCCCCCGCCCGGACCGTCCGGGTCGGGATCCTCGTCGTCCGAGCCGCCGAACTGCTCCAGGGTCTCGTCCAGTTTGTCCTCGTCAAGACCCGGCGCATCGAACGGATTGCGGCGGCGCCGGTGCGGCAGCGCCAGCAGCGCGGCCTGCCGCACGTCCTCGGCGAGCACGTCCGTGCGCCCGGCCCACGCGGCCAGCGCCGTCGCCGTACGCGCCATCACGATGTCGGCACGCATGCCGTCCACCTCGAAGGCCGCGCAGGTCGCCGCGATCTGCCGCAGCGCCCCGTCGCCCAGCCGCACCTGCGGCAGCAGCTCGCGCGCGGCCACGATCCGATCCCGTACGGCGGCCTCCTCGGCGGCCCACCGTGCGGCGAAGCCCGCCGGGTCGTCGTCGTAGGCGAGCCGTCGCCGTACGACCTCCACCCGCTGGTCCGGCTCCCGCGAGGCCGCCACCTCCACCGTCAGCCCGAAGCGGTCCAGCAGCTGCGGCCGCAGCTCGCCCTCCTCGGGGTTCATGGTGCCGACGAGCAGGAACCGAGCCGCGTGCCGTACCGAGACGCCCTCGCGCTCGACGTAGGACGCGCCCATCGCCGCCGCGTCCAGCAGCAGGTCGACCAGGTGGTCGTGGAGCAGGTTGACCTCGTCGACGTAGAGGATCCCGCGGTGCGCGTCGGCCAGCAGGCCCGGCTCGAACGCCTTCACGCCCTCCGCCAGCGCCCGCTCGATGTCCAGCGCGCCCACCAGCCGGTCCTCGGAGGCGCCGACGGGCAGCTCGACCATCCGCGCGGGCCGCGACACACCGGCCCCGGCCTCGTGCGGCCCGTCCGGGCAGGACGGGTCCGGTGCCACCGGGTCACAGGAGAAACGGCACCCGGAGACCACGGACACCTCCGGCAGCAGCGCCGAAAGGGCCCGTACGGCCGTCGACTTGGCGGTGCCCTTCTCGCCGCGCACCAGCACACCGCCGACCGCCGGCGACACGGCGTTCAGCAGCAGCGCAAGCCGCAGGTCGTCCTGGCCGACGACGGCCGTGAACGGAAACGGGGTACTCACTTCTCGTCGCCCTCCAAGTCGCCTTCCAGCTCCAGGTAGGTGGCGCGCAGCCGCTCCAGCGTGTCCGCGTCCGGCTCGGCCCACAGCCCGCGGTCCGCCGCCTCCAGCAGCCGCTCGGTGATCCCGCGCAGCGCCCACGGGTTGGACTTCTTCATGAAGTCCCGGTTCTCCGGGTCGAAGACGTACTCCGCGCTGAGCTTCTCGTACATCCAGTCGTCGACCACGCCCGCCGTCGCGTCGTAGCCGAACAGGTAGTCCACGGTCGCCGCCATCTCGAAGGCGCCCTTGTAGCCGTGCCGGCGCATCGCCGCCATCCAGCGCGGGTTGACCACGCGCGCGCGGAAGACGCGGTGCGTCTCCTCGCCGAGCGTGCGGGTCCTCACCTGGTCGGGTACGGCGCTGTCACCCACGTAGGCCTCGGGGTTGGCGCCGGTCAGGTGGCGGACCATGGCGACCATGCCGCCGTGGTACTGGAAGTAGTCGTCGGCGTCGACCAGGTCGTGCTCGCGGGTGTCGACGTTCTTCGCGGCGACCGCGATCCGCCTGAACGCGGTCTCCATGTCCCCGCGCGCCGCCCGCCCGTCGAGCCCGCGCCCGTACGCGTAGCCGCCCCACACCGCGTACACCTCGGCGAGGTCGGCGTCGGAGCGCCAGTTGCGGGCGTCGATCAGCGGCAGCAGACCGGCGCCGTACGCACCCGGCTTGGAGCCGAAGACACGGGCCGTCGCGCGCCGCCGGTCTCCGTGCCCGGCGGTGTCCTCGTCGGCGTGCGCCTTCACGAAGTTCTGCCCGGCGGGCTCGTCCAGCTCGGCCACCGCCCGCACCGCGTCGTCGATCAGCCCGACCACATGCGGGAACGCGTCCCGGAAGAAGCCGGAGATGCGGACCGTGACGTCGATGCGCGGTCGGCCCAGCTCCGCCAGGGGAACCACCTCGAACCCCGTCACCCGGCGCGAGGCCTCGTCCCACACCGGGCGGCAGCCCAGCAGCGCCAGGATCTCGGCGATGTCGTCGCCCTGGGTGCGCATCGCCGACGTGCCCCACACCGTGAGGCCGACGGACTTCGGGTACTCACCCGTGTCCTGCAGATACCTCTGCACCAGCGAGTCCGCCAGCGACTGGCCGACCTCCCAGCTCAGCCGGGAGGGGATGGCCTTGGGGTCGACCGAGTAGAAGTTGCGGCCGGTCGGCAGGACGTTGACCAGACCGCGGGTCGGCGAACCCGAGGGGCCGGCCGGGACGTAACCGCCGTCCAGCGCCCGCAGGATGTGGCCGATCTCGTCGGTCGTGCGGGCGAGCCGTGGTACCACCTCGGTGCACGCGAACTCCAGCACCGCGACCGCGTCCCGGAGTTCGGTGCCGAGGACCTCTCGGACCAGCGGCACGCTCTCGGCGACCGCCCAGTCGCGCGCCTCCATGCCCTCCGCGAGCCGCCGGCACAGCTGCTCCAGCAGGTCGATCGCGTCGGCGGCCGTCCGGGAGGGGCCCTCGACCAGGTCCGTCAGCTCCACCGGCACCTTCACCGGCGCACCGGGCTCGGCCAGCAGCTCCTTCTCGACGAGCCCGAAGTGCTCGGCCAGCGAGGCCCGCAGCCCCGGCAGCGCGTTCGCCTGCCCGCCCCACACCTGCGAGGCGCGCAGCACGGCGAGGACCAGGTTCACGCGCGGCTCGCCGACCGGACCGCCGCCGAGGATGTGCAGACCGTCCCTGATCTGCACGTCCTTGATCTCGCACAGATAGCCGTCGATGTGCATGACGAACTCGTCGAAGTCGTCGTCGTCCGGCTGCTCGTCCACATGCAGGTCGTGGTGCAGCTCGGCTGTCTTGACCAGCGTCCAGATCTGCGCCCGCACGGCCGGTGCCTTCGCCGGGTCCAGGTCGGAGACGAGCGCGTACTCGTCCAGCAGCTGCTCCAGCTTGGCCAGGTCGCCGTAGGTGTCGGCACGCGCCATCGGCGGCACCAGGTGGTCGACCACCGTGGCGTGCCCGCGCCGCTTGGCCTGCGTGCCCTCGCCGGGGTCGTTGACGATGAACGGGTAGATGAGGGGCAGGTCGCCGAGGACGGCGTCCGGGGCACAACCGGCGCTCAGACCCAGGCCCTTGCCCGGCAGCCACTCCATCGTGCCGTGCTTGCCCATGTGCACGATCGCATCGGCGCCGAAGCTGTTGTCGAGCCAGCGGTAGGCCGCCATGTAGTGGTGCGACGGCGGCATGTCGGGGTCGTGGTAGATCGCGATCGGGTTCTCACCGAAGCCGCGCGGCGGCTGGATCATCACGACGACGTTCCCGAACCGCAGGGACGCGAGCACGATCTCGTCCCCGTCCACGTACAGGCTGCCCGGCGGCTCGCCCCACGCCTCCAGCATCGCGTCCCGCAGCTCCGGGTCGAGCTTGTCGAACCACGCCCGGTAGTCGGCGAGCGGCACCCGCGCGGGCGCGGCGGCCAGCTGCTCCTCGGTGAGCCACTCGACGTCGTGACCGCCGGCCTCGATCAGCCGGTGGATCAACTCGTCGCCGTTGTCCGGGTATGCGGTGAGCCCGTATCCGGCTTCCTTCAGGGCGTCCAGGACGCGTACCGCCGACGCGGGCGTGTCCAGGCCCACCGCGTTGCCGACCCGCGAGTGCTTGGTCGGGTAGGCGGTGAAGACCAGCGCGATCTTCTTGTCCGCGTTCGGCTTGTGCTTCAACTGCGCGTGCCGTACGGCGATTCCGGCCACCCGCGAGGCCCGCTCGGGGTCGGCGACGTACACCGGCACGTCGTCCGGTCCCTGCTCCTTGAAGGAGAACGGCACGGTGACGATCCGGCCGTCGAACTCCGGGATCGCGACCTGCATCGCCGCGTCCATGGGGGAGAGGGCGGCGTCCGACTCGTCCCAGGCGGAGCGCGAGGAGGTGAGGCAGAGGCCCTGCAGCACCGGGATGTTCAGGTCGGCGAGCGCCCCGATGTCCCAGGACTCCTCGTCGCCGCCCGCCGAGGCCTGCGAGGCATGCGTACCGCCGGCCGCCAGGACGGTGGCGACCAGGGCGTCGGCCTGCCCCAGCAGCTGGTACAGCCCGGCATCCGCGCCGCGCAGCGAACCGCAGTACACGGGCAGGGCGTTGGCGCCCCGGCCCTCGATCGCCTCGCACAGCGTGTCCACGAAGGCGGTGTTGCCGCTCAGCTCGTGCGCCCGGTAGAAGAGCACGCCCACGGTCGGCCGGCCGTCCCGGATCCCGTACGAGCCGTGCACGCCGTACTCGGGCATCTTCCGCGGTTCTTCGAAGCCCTCGCCGGTCAGCAGCACGGTGTCGGACAGGAACCGGGCCAGCTCGGTCAGGTTGTCGGGCCCGCCCTCGACCAGGTACTTCAGGGCCTCCGCCACGACACCCGCCGGTACGGACGACTCGGCCATCAGCTCGGCGTCCGGCACGGCCTCGCCGCCCAGCAGCACGGTCGGCACACCGGACGCCCGGAGGACGGCCAGCCCGTCCTCCCAGGCGCGCTTGCCGCCCAGCAGGCGTACGACGGCGATGTCCGCGCCCTCGACGAGGCCCGGCAGCTCCTCTGCGACGTCCACCCGGGTGGGGTTCCCGATCCGGTAGCCGGCGCCGGAGGCCCGGGCCGCCAGCAGATCGGTGTCGGCGGTCGACAACAACAACACTGTGCTCATGCGGGCGCTCCCGGTGGAATGAAAGGCAGTCCTTGCGGCGCGCCCGACTCGATGAGCCGCCAGAGCGCGTCCGTGTCCGCGTGCTGTTCGATCAGGTCGCCGAGCCGGTCCAGCTGCTCCTCGCGCAGCGCGGCGAACGAGGTGTCGGGGGCCGGCACGAAGCGGCGGCCCGCGGCGGCCGCCACCTCGCGCAGGAAGGCCCGCCGGAATCCGTCCGACTCCAGCGAGCCGTGCCAGTGCGTGCCCCAGGTCCGGCCGACCCGGCAGCCGTCCAGGCTGTGTCCTTTGTCATCAGAGATGAACGCCTCACCACCCTCTATGGAGGCGACGCCGTGATGGATCTCGTAGCCCTCGACCCGCTCCCCGAGGGCTTCCCCCACCGGCCGGGTCAGGGTCTTCTCGCGGGCGAACCGCACGCGCACGGGGAGCACTCCGAGTCCCGGGACGCTGCCGGCGCGCGACTCGACCTCGTCCTCGATGTGCTCGCCGAGGATCTGGAAGCCACCGCAGACGCCGAGCACCGGGCGTCCCTCCGCGGCCCTTCTGACGAGGGCGTCCGCGAGACCCCGCTCCCGCAGCCACGCGAGCGCCCTGACCGTCCCCCGGGTCCCCGGGATCACCACGAGGTCGGCGTCCGCCAGCTCCTCCGGCCGGTCCACGAACCGCACCACGACACCCGGCTCGGCGGCCAGCGCGTCCACGTCCGTGAAGTTGGACATGAGCGGGACCGCGCAGACGGCGACCCGCAGCACGTCCTCGCCGACGGGCGGTGCGGTGTTCGACTCCCGCACGGTCCCGCGCAGGGAGACTCTCAGGCCGTCCTCCTCGTCGATGCCGAGCCCGTGCCGGAACGGCAGCACGCCGTACGTGTGCCGTCCGGTGAGCCCGTGCAGCATGCCCAACCCCGGCTCCAGCAGGCTGACATCCCCGCGGAACTTGTTCACCAGGAAACCGGCGACCAGCTCCTGGTCCTCCCGGGACAGCAGCGCGACGGTCCCGAAGAAGGAGGCGAACACGCCCCCGCGGTCGATGTCACCCACCACGAGCACGGGAAGCCGCGCGTTCCGCGCGATCCCCATGTTCACGATGTCGGTGCGCCGCAGATTGATCTCCGCGGGCGAACCGGCCCCCTCACAGATCACCGCGTCATACGTGCCCCGCAACTCGGCCAGACAGTCCAGCACCGTGCCGAGCAGCCGCTGCTGGCGCCCCCCGTGGTACCCGCGCGCGCTCAGCTCGCCCACCGGCTTGCCGAGCAGCACCACCTGGCTGCTCTGCTCACCACCGGGCTTGAGCAGCACGGGGTTCATCAGCGCGGTCGGCTCGACACGGCAGGCCTGGGCCTGCATGGCCTGAGCCCGCCCGATCTCGGCACCCTCCCGGGTCACGAACGAGTTGAGGGACATGTTCTGCGCCTTGAAGGGCGCGACCTTGACGCCCTGGCGCACCAGCCACCGGCAGATCCCGGCCGTCACGACGCTCTTGCCGGCGTCGGAGGTGGTGCCGGCGACGAGGAGACCACCGTTCACTTCCCACGTCCCTTCACGAGTCGGCGCGCGGCGACCGTGCCGCCGAGCGCGAGCAGACCGACCCGGCGGGAGAGCCGTACGGCCCGGTCGATGTCGGTGACCCGGACGGGCCGCCCGGTGTCCCCGTTGAGCACGGGCCGGTGTTCGACGCGCCCGCCGTAGGAGAGCGTCCCGCCCAGCCGCACGCCGAGGGCGCCCGCGAACGAGGCCTCGACGGGCCCGGCGTTGGGACTCGGGTGCTTGCGGGCGTCCGCCCGCCAGGCGCGCAGGGCGCCTCGGGGGTCGGGTCCGGCGGCGGCCGCGAGTACGGCGGTCAGCCGCGCCCCAGGCCAGCCGGCGAGGTCGTCCAGCCGGGCGGAGGCCCAGCCGTAGCGCCGGAAGCGGGCCGACTTGTGCCCCACCATCGCGTCCAGGGTGTTGACGGCCCGGAAGCCGAGCAGCCCCGGCACCCCGCCCACCGCACCCCACACCAGCGCACCCACCACGGCGTCCGAGGTGTTCTCGGCAACGGACTCGACCACGGCCCGGGCCATCCCGTCGGCGTCGAGGGCCTGCGGATCCCGCCCGCACAGATGCGGCAGCCGCGCCCGCGCCGCCTCGACGTCCCCGGACTCCAGCGCGCGCCCGACGGTCCGCGCCTCCCGGGCGAGCGAAGTGCCCCCGACCACGGCCCAGGTGGCGGCGGCGGTCAGCGCGACGGAGGCGACGGGGGAGCGGCGCACGGCCCGCTCGGCCGCGGCCCCCAGAGCGACGGCACCCCCGGCGCACAGGGCGGTGTGCAGCGCACCCCAGCCGCGGTGGTCGTGCCACAGCGCGCGTTCCACGGCGGCGGCCGCCCGTCCGAACGCGGCGACCGGATGCCCGCGGCGCGGATCGCCGAGGACGAGGTCGCCGACGAGGCCGGCGGCGGCGCCGTACGCGTAGAAGCGATCGGCACCCATCGGCTCAGCCGGCCGTGGGGGCAGGCAGGGCCCTGTTACTGAACCTCAATCGGCAGCCGCGCATGGCGATATGTCCTCACTCAGGGTGTCCGCGCCCTGGTTCGACGAGACCGGCGGTGAGAGTTCCTGGCTCCCGGGGTTTTCTTCCCCGGTGACAGTGGCGGGACCGCGCCGGATTCGCACCGGCTTCCTCTGCTGCCGCCGTACATGGCGTGGGCAGTCCACCACGCGCCCGGAAGGGCCGTCAACTTGCCTTTGACCTGGGAAGCCGGACTGTGCTGAGGCCCACATCGCCAGCACGCCGGGCGGCGCCGAGCGACCCGGTCGCGGTGAATTCCACTCCCTCGGGCGGCATTCGGGGATCCCGCTTGTGCTCACGGACCGTGACCGCCTGCAAGAGGTCTCGCGGGACGGCACGGCTGTCCCGGCGGCCGCCTAGACCCTCCAGCAGGCGCTCGCCCGGGTGCGGCCTGCGCTGGCCGCGCTGGTGAACGAGGCCCGGGGACTGGCGAGACCGCCCGCGTCCGTCACCGTGTCGGCTACGGCACCCCCGACGGCTCCCGTCTCCGTGGACAGGCGGCGGACACGCGTCCGCCCTGTCGATCCGACTGAAGCGGTGTCGACAGGGCGGACGATACGGACTTGGCCGTCAGGGCTTGGCCACGATCAGATAGATCCCGTACGCCACGGCAGCCGCACAAGCGGCGAAGCACACGTACGCACCAGTCACGGCCAGCCCGGCGGACCCGCCCTGCGCCGTGGCCTTCTCGCGGCGCGACAGGCCGTTGACGCCGAGGGTGAACAGGGCCACCAGGCCCACCGTGAACGCGAGGCTGACGCCGAAGACGGAGCCGATGGCCGCCCAGTCGATCTTCATGGGGATGCTTCCTTCGGTTACCGGGCGGTCAGACGGCGGCGGCCGGCGGGGTCGCCGGAGCGGGTTCGGTGGTGGCCGGAGCCGGGATCGTCGCCGACAGGTCCTCGGCGACGGTGCCCGCGGGCGGCGGGGTCACCGCGGCGATGGCGGTGGTCACCACGCCGGCCGGCTCCGCCGTGTCGTCGACGACGTTGGTGTGGTCGACGACCTCGCGGCGGGAGATCTTCCAGATCGCGGCGCTGGCACCGACCAGGAAGACGGCGACGACCGCGGTGCCCCAGTCACCCAGGTCCGTGACGGACTCGGCGCCCGCGCCGACCAGCGCGGCGGCCGGCAGGGTCAGCGCCCAGGCGATGACCATGCGGGTCGCGGTGGACCAGCGGACCACACCGCCCTTGCGGCCCAGACCCGCACCCATCACCGAGCCGGAGACGACGTGGGTGGTGGAGAGGGAGAAGCCGAGGTGGGAGGAGGCCAGGATGGCCGTGGCCGCGCTGGTCTGGGCGGCGAAGCCCTGTCGCGCCTCGAGTTCGGTCAGGCCCTTGCCCATGGTGCGGATGATGCGCCAGCCGCCGATGTAGGTGCCGAGCGCGATGGCCAGACCCGCGGAGAGGATGACCCAGGTGGGAGGGTTGGAGCCGGGGGCGATGGCGCCGCCCGCGATGAGGGCGAGGGTGATGATGCCCATCGTCTTCTGCGCGTCGTTGGTGCCGTGGGCGAGGGAGACGAGACCGGCGGAGGCGATCTGGCCGGCGCGGTAGCCCTTGCGGGTGGCCTCACCGTCGGCGTTCTTGCCGATGCCGTAGGAGAAGCGGGTGGCCAGCATCGCGGCGAGACCCGCGACGATCGGGGCGGCGACCGCCGGGAGCAGCACCTTGGTGACCAGCACGTCACTGTGGACGGCACCGAAGCCCGCGGAGGCGACGGTGGCGCCGATCAGGCCGCCCATCAGGGCGTGCGAGGAGCTGGACGGCAGTCCCACCAGCCAGGTCAGCAGGTTCCAGAGGATCGCGCCGACCAGGGCGGCGAAGATGACCTCGGGACGTATGCCGTTCTCATCGACAAGACCCTTGGAGATCGTGTTGGCGACCTCCACGGAGAGGAAAGCGCCTACAAGGTTGAGAGCGGCGGACATGGCCACCGCGACCTTGGGCTTGAGGGCACCGGTCGAGATGGTGGTGGCCATCGCGTTGGCGGTGTCATGAAAACCGTTCGTGAAATCGAACACGAGTGCGGTTACCACCACAATCGCGAGGATCAGCGAGAAGTTTTCCATTTACCCAGGCAATCGTTCGAGGTCATTGGCTGTTGGACCGTAGGCAACCTGGGTGAACGGAAGGTGAACTAGGGCGGGCTTCAGGGTGTCATCAAAGGGCGGTTGGGGTTTCGTCCGGTCCCACGCCCCAGGCGCCCCTTGGCTACCAACCCCGCGCGAAGGCCCGCAGCCGGCTCGGCGGCCCGTTGAAGAGATTCTGGTCACCCGGCAGACCGCCCTCGGTGCCGAACTGCCAGAAGGTCCAGTGCGCCCAGCCGCCCGGCAGCGCCCCCGGGTCCGACGTGCCGTGCCGGGCGATCCACAGGGGGTGGTCCGCGGCGAAGGCGCGGCTGTCGCCGGTGCAGGCCTGCCACCAGTCGGCGGTGGTGTAGATGACCGGACGGCGGCCGGTCTCCTGCTCGACCTCGTCGCTGAAGGACCGGATCCACTCGACCATCTGCTCCGAGTCCAGCCCGTAGCACTTGTGCTCGTCGTCGTACGGGTTGTACTCGATGTCGAGCGCGGGCGGCAGCGTCCAGCCGTCCGCCCGCCAGTCCCCGCCGTGCTGTACGAAGTACGTGGCCTGCTCGGCGCCCGAGGACCTGTCCGGCCGTGCGAAGTGGTACGCGCCCCGGATCAGGCCGGCCCCCCGCGCGCCCTCGTACTGCCGGTCGAAGTAGGGGTTGCGGTAGGTCGTGGACTCGGTCGCCTTGATGTAGGTGAACCGTGCGCCGTCCGACCGGGCGGCGGGGAAGTCGACGTGCTGCTGGTGGGACGACACGTCGTGCCCTCTGAGCGGGCCCACGGCGGACGCCGGTGAGCCGGCGGCCGCGGCCTGGGTGCCCGCGAGGGCGAGCGTCGCGGTGGCGGCCGCGAGAACGCCCGCGCGGCGTCGGGAGCGGGAAGCGGTGCGAGCACGAGGCATGTGTCCCCCTGGAGTGGCGGTGGAACGTCGTCCAGTGAGTAAGAAAGATCATTGAATACCTGATGATCATTTGAAACATGATGATTTCGGGTGTTTCATGGCGGCCTTTACCCGGCCGGCGGTACGGGACCCGGCCCGCAGCACGCCGATGGGCCGCTCCGAGCCGGGCCGACTGGCAGGATCGCGGCATGGCTGAACAGCGGCGGGAAGCGGAACGGGAAGCGAAAGCGGCGCGCGTCTGGGGGGAACTGGTCGCCACGGCCCGCCGGACGGTAGCCGACGGACTGGTCGTCGGCACCTCGGGAAACGTCTCGGCACGCGTCGGGGACCTGGTGCTGGTCACCCCTTCGGGCGTGCCCTACGACCGGCTGACCCCGGACGACATAACCGGCGTCGACCTCGACGGGCGCCAGGTGCTCGGCACGCTCGTGCCGACCAGCGAACTGCCCATGCACCTCGCCGTCTACCGCACCACCGACGCCCGGGCCGTCGTCCACACCCACGCCGTGCACGCCACGGCCGTCTCCACCCTCGTGACCGAGCTGCCCCCGATCCACTACATGGCCGGTGCCCTCGGCGGCCATGTCCGGGTAGCCCGGTACGCGACCTACGGCACCGACGAGCTGGCCGCGAACATGCTCGACGCCCTCGCCGACCGCTCCGGCTGCCTCCTGCAGAACCACGGCACGATCACCTACGGCTCCACCCTCGACCAGGCCTACGACCGCACCGCCCAGCTGGAGTGGATGTGCCGCCTGTGGCTGACGGCGTCGTCCGTGCCGGGCCTGACGCCCTCCCTGCTGACGGAGGTACAGATGAAGGAGGCCGGCACTCGTTTGAAACGCTACGGACAACGCAGCTGACTCTGGCCGTCCGACAGCCCCGCTCGTCGGCCGCTCGCCGCCCGGGCGGGGCTCATCGGTCCTCCCCGCCGCAGCGGTGCTCGGCCACGGCGCACGCTTCCGCAGCGGTGCTCGGCCACGGCGCACGCTTCCGCAGCGGTGCTCGGCCACGGCGCGCGCTTCCGCAGCGGTGCTCGGCCACGGCGCACGCTTCCGCAGCGGCGCTCGGCCACGGCGCACGCCTCCGGCGGTGCCGTGCCCTCCCGCATCCCGTCGGATCCCGGCCACCCTCACCCTTCCGCTGGCCCGTAGCGAGAACCCGCACGACACTGGAACCCGTGGGCACCGTCAGAGCGACCGCCGCCGCACTCACCGCGGTCCTGGCCGCCGGCGCGGCCTCCGTGGCCGCCGGGCGTCTCGCCAGTGACGCCGCGCTGAAGGTGCCCCCCGGCCGTCCGTTGCCCACCGAACCCCGGCTCACCGTGCACGGCACGGCCGCGGGACAGATCACCCTCACCCGCGACCTGGCCTCACTGCGCCCCGGCACCTACGGCCTGGCCGGCGACGGCTCCCACGCGGTCGTCGGCCCCGTCCTGGCGACGGCCGCACACACCGCCGACACCGTCGTACGCCGCCTCGTACGCGTCACGCACGGCACCCTCGCCGCCGGCGACGCCGTGTGGCTCACCCCGAACGTGCACGTCGGCAACCCGAGCGCCGCTCTCGGCCTGGACCACGCCGACATCGACGTGCCCGGCGAACTCGGGGCCCTGCCCGCCTGGTTCGTGCCCGGCTACCGGGACACCTGGGTGATCGCCGTGCACGGCCTCGGCACCACCCGCGAGCACGCCATGAACGTCATGGAGTTCCTGCACGGCCGCCGCCTGCCGATCCTCGCGCTCGCCTACCGTGGCGACCTCGGCGCCCCACGCCCGCCGGACGGCCTCAACCATCTCGGCGAGACCGAGTGGCGCGATGTGGACGCCGCGATCCGCTACGCCGTCCGTTACGGCGCCCGCCGGGTCATCCTCCTCGGCTGGTCCACCGGCGCCACCATGGCTCTGCGCGCCAGCGAGCACTCCGTCGTGCGCGAGCGCGTCGCCGGGCTGATCCTCGACTCGCCGGTGCTCAGCTGGCCCGCCACGCTGCGCGCCCTGGCCCAGGCCCGCCACACCCCCGAACCCCTGCTGCCGCTCGCCGTGTGGGCCGCGCAGGGCCGGGCCGGTCTCAACGCCGACGGGGCGGGGGAGAGCGCCGACCCCGAGCTGCTCGGCGTACCGACCCTGATCATCCACGGCCCGGACGACATGGTCGCCCCGTGGGAGTACTCCCGGCGCCTGGCCGCCCGCCGCCCCGACCGCGTCGCCCTGCACACCGTGCCGCAGGCCCCGCACGCGGCGATGTGGAACGCGGACCCGGCGGAGTACGAGGAGCGCCTGCGCCGCTTCCTGACCCCGCTGATGTGAGGCCCGCCGACTCCGCCGACACAAGCCGGAAGCCCCGGTTCCAGGCGTTCCGTTCAAGGCCGAACGACTGGCTTGATCATGCCTCCTCGCCAGCCATCGGCCCCGGTGCGTTGGCCAGCCCCGTAGCCCCCCGTGACATTCCGTTTGGGTTTTCGGACCGTCAACCGGAAGACTGCACCCGTGACGTCCCGTATCCCGCGCGACTCCAGGCTTCGACTCGTCCGACCGCGACCCCTGGCCGCCGCCCCCAGAGCTGTGAACCAGCGGCGCCCACGCCGCCCCGCACCCCGGCCGCCGGAGGGCACCCCGGCCCCCGCTGAACTGGCCAGAATGGCGCGCAGCGGACTGTCCGGCGCGGTCCGCGTCGCCCGCTGGGCCGACACCGCCCTCGGGCCCGGCCGCGACGGCGCCACCGCCGACGGCAAGGCCACCCTCTCCGACGCGAGCGCCGAACGCGCCGCCGCAGACCTCGTCCTGAGCGCCGCTCAGATTCGCGCCGACTGGGACACCGCCCGCCTCGCGGGACTTGTCGAGGTGCACGGGGACAGTGCGCGCCCCGGCTGGCGCCTGCGCGCCTGGGACCGCGACGACAGCGCCGTACTGCGCGGCTGGGTCGCCCTCTTCGACGCCTGGTCGCTGGCCAGCCCGGAACCCGCGGACCACGAGCCGGCCGCCGTCGCCGAGGTCGTCTCGGCCATGCCCCAGGTGCTCTCCTTCCTCCAGCTGTCCGCCGGACCCGTCCCGGTCGAGCAGCTCCTGGACCTGCTCCAGCAGCGCGTCACCGAACTGCGCACCGAGCGCTGCGAGATCCCCTACGAGCCCGGCTCCGCGGGGCCCACCGGAGCGCTGGGCCCGGCCGAACCCGCATCCGTCGGGGACACCCCGCTCGCCCCCCTCCTCGACTGGGCCCTCAAGGCCCTCGCCTCCGTCGGCGCCCTGACCTACGGCGACGGCCAGGCCACGCTCACCCCGCTGGGCAGCTGGGCGGTCTGGGTCAAGCTGGAGCAGATCTGCGTGGCCGCGCAGAGCCCCGCCGGCAACATCGAGCAGGCGGCCGAGGACATGCTCCGCGGCTGCGCCCAGCTCCGCCCCAACGCGGCCCGCGCCGAGTACCGCGCCTGGCTCGCCGCCCGCCCCGTCGGCAGCGCCGTCACCGAGCTGCTCGGCGCCGCCCGCGGCGAGGACGCCCTGCTGCGCGGCCTCGCCTTCGAGGCGCTGCGCGTCGTCGGCGCCCCCGCCGAACCCGACGTACGCGCCGTGCTGGACGATCCGGCCCTGCGTCCGTACGCCCTGCTGTGGCTCGCCGAGCACGACGGCGTCGACCCGGAGGACGCCCACGAGGTCCTCACCCGCGAGGAGGCCACCTGGCTGTGGGTCGACACCGCCGCTGCCGTCGCCGACCACGGCGAGACGGAGATGCTGGTACGGCACCTGGAGGCCGCCGTGCAGCCCACCGTCCCCACGCTGCTCGACGAGGTCCGCGCCGTCGGGCACCCGCGCACCGTGCAGGTGCTGGTCGCGCTCGCCGCCGCCCACCCCGACCCGGCCCTCGCCAAGGCCGTGCGCCGCGCCGCCTTCCAGGTGCACACCGGCGGATAGGCCTTCCGGCTGGCTGCGGGCGGGACCGGCCCGCTCAGCCGCCGATCTCGGGGGAGTACGTCCCGAAGCTCCAGATGTTGCCCTCGGCGTCCCGGGCCATGTAGTCCCGCGAGCCGTAGTCCTGGTCCGTCGGGGGCATCAGGATCTCCACGCCGTGCTCCACGGCCCGCTGGTGGTGCGCGTCGACGTCGTCCACGACGATGTACACCCCCGCGGGCCCGGCGTCCTTCATCGCCGTGTCGAAGAGGCCGCCGCGGCCCTTGGAGCCGACCATCACCGCGCCGTTGCCCTGGACCAGCTCGGCGTGCATCACCGAGCCGTCCTCCGTTTCGTACACCGACAGCTCGGTGAAGCCGAAGGCCTCCGTGAGCTGCCTGATCGCCGCCTTCGCGTCCGCGTACAGCAGCGTCGGATAGATGCTCGGCCGTCCGCCCGTGCCTGCCATGCCGATCACTCCTTCGTGCGTCGGTTGGGTCTTCGCGTCGAGTCTTGCAGCCACCACTGACAACGCCTCAGCGGAACGCGTCGCACGCCCGGAGTGCCAAGTGTCCCTTCCGGTCGGGCCGTAGAACGGCCCGACCGTCGGGGTCACCGCGCCGCACGCCGTGCCGACCCGGACACCGCGCCGCGGCGCCGGTCGTCCGAAGCCTGGCGTCATCCCTGCCCGGCAACCGCCCCGAACCTCCGGACGCACACCCGAACGGGTTACGTCCGCCCCCGCCCGCCGAAGTGTGTTGTACATCACGGCGCCGCCCCTCGGGCAACAGCCCCAGGACAGCGGCCCGAACAGGTGGACGTAGAAAAACCGCTTGCACGGCCCCGTTAGACTTGGCCCATGGCCATTCTCCTCGCGCATTAGACGGCGGGAACGTCCTCAGCCGCCCACCGCCCAATCCCGTACGCCCTGGAGTCTGTCCGTGATCTCCGCCTCCGGTATCGAGCTGCGCGCCGGTGCGCGCGTCCTCATCGAGAACGCCACCTTCCGTGTCGCCAAGGGCGACCGCATCGGCCTCGTCGGCCGCAACGGCGCAGGCAAGACCACCCTCACCAAGGTCCTCGCCGGCGAAGGCATCCCGGCCGCCGGCAACGTCGCCCGCTCCGGCGAGGTCGGCTACCTCCCGCAGGACCCCCGCACCGGCGACCTCGACGTGCTCGCCCGCGACCGTGTCCTGTCCGCGCGCGGCCTGGACGTACTGATCCGCAAGATGCGCGAGAACGAGGAGCGCATCGCCAACGGCAAGGGCTCCACCCGCGAGAAGGCCCTCAAGCAGTACGAGCGCCAGGAGACCGAGTTCCTCACCAAGGGCGGGTACTCCGCCGAGGCCGAGGCCGCCACCATCGCCGCCGCGCTCAACCTGCCCGACCGTGTGCTCGGCCAGCCCCTGCACACGCTCTCCGGCGGTCAGCGCCGCCGTGTCGAGCTGGCCCGGATCCTCTTCTCCGACGCCGACACGCTGCTGCTCGACGAGCCCACCAACCACCTCGACGCCGACTCGATCACCTGGCTGCGGGACTACCTGAAGGCCTACCGCGGCGGCTTCATCGTGATCTCCCACGACGTCGACCTGGTCGAGACGGTCGTCAACAAGGTCTTCTACCTGGACGCGAACCGTTCGACGATCGACGTCTACAACATGGGCTGGAAGCTCTACCAGCAGCAGCGCGAGGCCGACGAGAAGCGCCGCAAGCGCGAGCGGCAGAACGCCGAGAAGAAGGCCGCCGCGCTCAACGCGCAGGCCGACAAGATGCGCGCCAAGGCCACCAAGACGGTCGCCGCGCAGAACATGGCCCGCCGCGCCGAGAAGCTGCTCTCCGGCCTCGAGGAGGTCCGCCAGTCCGACAAGGTCGCCAAGCTCCGCTTCCCGGAGCCCGCGCCCTGCGGCAAGACCCCGCTGATGGCCGAGGGCCTGTCGAAGTCGTACGGCTCCCTGGAGATCTTCACCGACGTCGACCTGGCCATCGACAAGGGGTCCCGCGTCGTCATCCTCGGCCTCAACGGCGCCGGCAAGACCACCCTGCTGCGTCTGCTCGGCGGGGTGGAGCAGCCCGACACCGGCGAGGTCCGCCCCGGCCACGGCCTCAAGCTCGGCTACTACGCCCAGGAGCACGAGACCCTGGACGCCGACCGCACGGTCCTGGAGAACATGCGCTCGGCCGCCCCCGACATGGACCTCGTGGAGGTCCGCAAGGTGCTGGGCTCGTTCCTGTTCTCCGGCGACGACGTCGACAAGCCCGCCGGCGTCCTCTCCGGCGGCGAGAAGACCCGTCTCGCCCTCGCCACCCTGGTCGTCTCCTCCGCGAACGTCCTGCTCCTGGACGAGCCGACCAACAACCTGGACCCCGCGAGCCGCGAGGAGATCCTCGGCGCCCTGCGCACGTACAAGGGCGCGGTCGTCCTCGTCACCCACGACGAGGGCGCCGTCGAGGCGCTGCAGCCCGAGCGGATCATCCTGCTGCCGGACGGCGTCGAGGACCTGTGGGGTGCCGACTACGCCGATCTCGTCGCCCTGGCTTGATCGAAGGACTGATCCACTGCGTATGGATCATTCGGCCGAGCCGTGATCCATCATCTGTGTGAGATCTCCTCGTATCGAGGTGTGTCGTACATCGATTTCGCGGCCGATCCCCTGGCCACCAAGGGATCGGCCGCTTCGCGTCCCTGACCTGGCACTTCACGAATCCACCCGTTCGGCCCCGTGGGCGCTCCACTGTGGAATCAGAGATTCCGCATGTGGGGATGTGCTCCTGTCGTCACAACGATGTCCCACGGACCTTGCCGAATGGGTGGCCATCACGCCCTGGAGGGGTGATCATGAGGAGACCAGAGCGCACTTCCCATGAGGAGGCACGGGTGGCCGAGACTCTGAAGAAGGGCAGCCGGGTGACCGGCGCCGCGCGCGACAAGCTCGCGGCAGACCTGAAGAAGAAGTACGACTCCGGTGCGAGCATCCGGGCGCTGGCCGAGGAGACCGGCCGCTCGTATGGCTTCGTACACCGGATGCTCAGCGAGTCGGGCGTCACGCTTCGTGGGCGTGGCGGAGCGACCCGGGGTAAGAAGGCCGCATCGTCCTGACTCCGGGCGGCCCATCGCCTTCGACGGTGGCCACCCGGTCGGTTGCCTGATCGGCCGGGTGGTTACTGTGCAGTCACTTAGCATGCCACTACGGCAATGCGTGATGACCGCACCCATCGGAGGCGCCCCATGGCTTCGCCCGACCAGGACCTCGCTCCTGTACTCGACAAGGACGGCGTAAGGCTCACCGTCGACGACGCGCTCGCCACGGTGACGCTGACCAACCCGGCCAAGCGCAACGCGCAGAGCCCCGCCCTGTGGCGGGCGCTCACCGAGGCCGGTCGGCTGTTGCCGGGCTCCGTCCGTGTCGTCGTGCTGCGCGGCGAGGGCAAGTCCTTCTCCGCCGGGCTGGACCGACAGATGTTCACCCTGGAGGGGATCCCGGGCGAGCCGACCTTCACCGATCTCGCGCGCCGTGACGACGCCGGGCTCGACGCGTCCATCGCCGAATTCCAGGAGGCGTTCACCTGGTGGCGGCGGAACGACATCGTGTCCATCGCCGCCGTCCAGGGGCACGCCATCGGTGCCGGGTTCCAGCTCGCGCTCGCCTGCGACCTGCGGGTCGTCGCGGACGACGTGCAGTTCGCCATGCGCGAGACGGCCCTCGGCATCGTTCCCGATCTGACCGGCACGCATCCGCTGGTCGGCCTGGTCGGGTACGCCCGCGCGCTCGAGATCTGCGTGACCGGGCGCTTCGTCGGGGCGGAGGAGGCGGTGGCTTCGGGGCTGGCCAACCTTGCCGTGCCCGCCGTCGAACTGGACGGTGCGGTAGGGGACTTGGCCGCGGCGATGATGGCTGCGCCGCGCGATGCGGTGGTGGAGACCAAGGCGTTGCTGCGGGGTGCGGTCGGTCGTACGTACGACGAGCAGCGTGCGGCTGAGCGGGCTGCTCAGGGGCGGCGGTTGCGGGACCTGGCCGGCGTCGGCGAATGAGCGAGGGCGGTGGTCAGCCGACTGCCGTGACCAGCACCGCCACGGTCGGGTGATCGTCCAGCGCATCCCGTACCGCCACGCGTACCTGCCGGGCGACGTCCACGGCCCGGTGGTCCGTGCCGGTCGCCAGCTCCACGCGTATGTGCCGGTGGGGCAGGGAGGTCCCGTCGGCGCGCTGTTCGACGTGCACCGCCCGGCCCAAGCCCGCAAGTGAGCCCGTCAGACGGGTCACCCCGGGGACGGACAGCGCGGCGGTCGTCGCGAGGGACTCGTCGGGGTCCGTGGTCCCGCGGGCAGAAGGCGGCTGCGGTGCGGTCACCGCGGCCGCCTGCCC
Organism: Streptomyces sp. NPDC001450; assembly: GCF_053597295.1. Classification (NCBI taxonomy): domain Bacteria; kingdom Bacillati; phylum Actinomycetota; class Actinomycetes; order Kitasatosporales; family Streptomycetaceae; genus Streptomyces; species Streptomyces sp. NPDC001450. Next base: position 54,714 of record NZ_JBSFHY010000015.1, on the reverse strand, counting down.
GTCTGCTGCTTCGAGAAGGTCCGTCACCCGGAGGTCGACCTCCGTGACCGCGAGGCCCAGGCGGTCCGTCGCGGCCGTCGCCAGGGCCAGCCGCAGACGGGACGCCGTCGTCGGCAGGGGCTCCGTGGCCGTGGCCGCGAAGTCCGCCGTCACCCGCAGCGCGCCCGGGGGCAGGGCGCTCGGCGGAGACGGTACGACGGGCTCGTGGACGTCCTGCGGATCGGCGAGCGCGATCCGCAGGGTGCCGAGGCGCACGTCCGGCACCTCCGTCGCCGCCGCGCGCGCCAGCACCGCTGCGGCCGCCCCTTCGGCGATCCACGCCCCGTCGTGCGGGCCGCCGAGCGGCAGCAGCCTGCCCAGCGCCAGCTGATGCCTGACTTCCTGCGCCCACCGGTCCGCCGTCATTCCTCCAGCCTGCCGTATCCCTGGCGCGCAACCGAGCATCCTTGCTTACGGTGGTCGCAGGACGACGACCGAAAGGGACGTACGGCGATGACCGAAATGACGACGACCCCAGAAGGTGACAACGAGCCGCAGGTGTCGACCCGTAAGGCGACCAGGCGCGGCGGTGGTGACCCGGCGACCCGGGGGCGCACCACCATCGCCGACGGTGTCGTTGAGAAGATCGCCGGACTGGCCGCCCGGGAGGTGATGGGTGTCCATGCCATGGGCAGCGGGCTGGCCCGCACCTTCGGGGCCGTGCGCGACCGGGTGCCGGGCGGTGCGAAGTCGGTGACCCGGGGTGTGAAGGCCGAGGTCGGCGAGGTGCAGACGGCGCTCGACCTGGAGATCGTCGTGGACTACGGCGTGTCCATCATCGATGTCTCCCGCGCGGTACGGGAGAACGTGATCGCCTCCGTGGAACGGATGGCCGGACTCGAGGTCGTCGAGGTCAACATCGCGGTGAGCGACGTCAAGCTCCCCGAGGAAGAGGAAGAGGAGCCCGCGCCGCCCCGGATCCAGTGAGGCACCGGGCCCCGCACACCTGACGAGCTGAGGAGTGCTGCATGAGCATGGCCGTGGTCGGCATGATCGCCGGAATGGCGCTGGGATTCGCCGGGTACTTCGGCGGGTTCGGAGCCTTCCTGCTGGTGGCGGCGCTGGGCGTCGTCGGCTTCATCGTCGGCCGGTTCCTGGAGGGTGACCTGGAGCCCGGTGACTTCTTCCGCACCCGCGGCGACCGGCGCGACCGCGGCCGGTGACCGCCGTGAGCGCGGAGACCGGCACGGTCCGCGAGCCCCTGGACCTCGCGCCGCCCGGCGAGCGGGGTGCCACCCGGATCGCCGACCGGGTCGTCGCGAAGATCGCCGCCCAGGCCGCACGCGAGGCGCTCGCCCCGCTGCCCGCGGACGCCGCGCCCCCGCACGCCACCGTCGTCGTACGCCCGCACTCCGGGGGGACCCCCATCGGGACGGCTCGCGTCCGCGTCGTCCTCGAACTCGGCTACCCCTGCGACGTCGGCGCCCGCTGTGCCGCCGTGCGTCGCCAAGTCGTGGAGCGGGTAGGTGCGTTGGTGAGCATGGAGGTGCCGGAGGTCGCCGTCCAGGTCGAGCGGCTGCACCGGACACCGGCACCCGGCGCACCCCACGGGAGGACGCCATGAGCGAGCCCCGGCCACCCGAGAGTCCCCCACAGCGACTGCCCGTCCTCGACATCGACAAGACCCCCGACGCCCCACCGGCCCTGCTCCCCGAGGGCAGTGGCCGCTTCTGGTCGGCCCGCCGCGTCCCGGCGGGCATCGTCGCCCTGTGCCTCCTGGCCGGCGCGGCCGTGTTCCTGTACGACATCGCCGCCGTCCGCGCCCACCGTCCGGCGATGCACTGGCGCCGCGCGCTGGCTCGGCAACTCGCCGGGCGGCCCCTGGACGACCCATGGGTGCTGGCCGGGGCGGGCATCGTCGCCGCCCTCGGCCTGTGGCTGATCGTGCTCGCCCTCACGCCCGGCCTGCGGGATCTGCTGCCCATGCGGCGCCCGCACCCCGACGTCCGCGCCGGACTCCGGTGCGAGGCGGCCGCCCAGGTGCTGCGCGACCGGGCCATCGAGGTCTCGGGCGTGCGAGCGGTACGGGTGCGGATGCGGCGCAAGCGGGCCGACGTCCGCGTGGTCTCGCACTTCCGCGGCCTGGACGACGTAAGAGCCGACCTGGACGCCGTACTCACCGACGCGGTCCGGGGACTCGGACTGTCCCGCCCGCCCGCGCTGTCGGTGCACGTCCGACGCCCCGGACGGAAGGGGTGAGGCGGATGCGCAGGGGTACCGTCAACCGTGTCCTGCTCGGGCTCGTGGGTCTGCTGCTGCTCGCCCTGGGCGGCGCGGTGCTGGCCGTGGGCCTGGGCGCACCGCCACCGCACTGGTGGCTCCACACCGGCCCGCACGACGTCCTGCTCAGCAACGCCGAGCGCACCCGCTGGCGGCAGGCCGGCTGGTGGTGGCCGACGGTCATCGCCGCCCTGGCCGTCCTCGTGCTGCTCGCCCTGTGGTGGCTCACCGCGATCCTGCGCCGGCGCCGCCTGACCGAGGTCCTGGTCGACACCGGCGACGGCGAGGGCGCCCTGCTGCGCGGCAAGGCCCTGGAATCCGCCCTCGCCGCGGACGCGGCCCGCCAGCAGGGCGTGTCCCACACCGGAACCCTGCTGACGGGCCGCCGTACGACCCCCGCGGTGCGCGCGTGGCTCCAGCTGGAACCTGAAGTGGACCCCGGGGCGGCACTGATCGACTTCACGGCCCAGGCGCTGACGCACGCACGCGAGTCGGCGGGCTTGGCGTCACTTCCGGCGGAAGTACAACTGAGGGCGGTGAAACACCGTGCAGAGAGGGTGACCTGATACCGCGCACCCTCAGAAGCCGTGCCTCATGCCCCCGTCCACAGGCACCATGATCCCCGTCAGATAGGAAGCCGCCGGAGACAGCACGAACGCGGACACCCGCCCGAACTCCTCGGGCGTCCCGTACCGCCGCAGCGGAATCCGGGCCTCGTTCGCCGCCCGAGTGGCCTCAGGATCAGCGGACAACGCATCGAGCTCGCGCACGCGATCCGTGTCGATACGCGCCGGCAGCAACCCCACGACCCGGATCCCCCGCGGCCCCAACTCGTCCGCGATGGACTTGGCGAACCCGGCGAGCCCGGGCCGCAGCCCGTTGGAGATCGTCAGCGCGGGAATCGGCTCGTGCACCGACCCGGACAGCACGAACCCGATGACCCCGCCCGGCTCCAGCTCGGCCGCCGCCGCGCGGGCGAACCGGACCGCGCCGAGGAACACCGACTCGAACGCGTTCCGCCACTGCTCGTCCGTGTTGTCCGCGACGAACCCGGGCGGCGGCCCGCCGACGCTCACCAGGACGCCGTGGAAGCCGCCGAAGTGCTCCCGGGCGGCCGCGATCAGCCGCTCGGGAGCCCCCGCGTCGGAGTTGTCGACGGCCACGCCGACCGCGTTCTGGCCCAGTTCGGCGGCCGCGTCGGCCACCCGCTGCTCGTCACGGCCGGTGATGACCACCTTCGCCCCGTCGGCGACCAGCTCCCGCGCGGCGGCGTTGCCCAGCCCGCGCGTGGCGCCGGTGACGATGTACACCCGGTCCTTCAGTCCAAGATCCATGGTGCCTATCCTGCCCCGTGCCCGGTCTCCCGGTCCCCTCCGTCCCCGAACAGCGTGAGGGCGGTGTTCACCAGCGCGATGTGGCTGAACGCCTGCGGGTAGTTGCCCACCTGGCGGCCCAGCTCCGGGTCGTACTCCTCCGCCAGCAGTCCCACGTCGTTGGCGAGGTCCACCAGCCGCTCGAACAGATCCCTGGCCTCGTCCGTGCGGCCCGTCAGGTGCAGGGCGTCGGCGAGCCAGAACGAGCAGGCGAGGAAGGCGCCCTCACCGCCCGGCATCCCGTCGACGCCGACGGCGTCCGTGTCGTAACGGCGCACGAAGCCGCCGTGGCCCAGGTCCTCGCGGATCGCGTCGACCGTGCCGGTCACACGGGGGTCGTCGGCGGGCAGGAAGCCGACCCGCGGGATCAGCAGCAGGGAGGCGTCCAGCTCGCGCGAGCCGTAGTACTGGGTGAAGGTGTTGCGCCGACGGTCGAAGCCCTGCTCGCACACCTCGCGGTGCACCTCGTCGCGCATGGCCCGCCAGCCGTCCAGGTCGCCCGTCAGCTCCTGGCGCTTCTCCAGGGTCTGTACGGCACGGTCGGCGGCCACCCACACCATCACCTTGGAGTGCACGAACTGGCGCCGGCCGCCGCGCACCTCCCACAGGCCCTCGTCGGGCTGCCGCCACGCCGACTCCAGGAAGTCCATCAGCGAGCACTGGATCGACCACATGTGCGGCCTGGTGGGCAGGCCCGCCGTACGGGCGAGCGAGAGCGAGTCCATGACCTCGCCGTACACGTCCAGCTGGAGCTGGCCGACCGCGCCGTTGCCGATGCGTACGGGCGCTGAGTCGGCGAAGCCGGACAGCCAGGGCAGCTCGAACTCCGCCAGCCGTCGCTCGCCCGCCAGGCCGTACATGATCTGCAGGTCGGCCGGGTCGCCCGCGACCGCGCGCAACAGCCAGTCGCGCCAGTGCTCGGCCTCCTTGTGGTAGCCCGCCGACAGCAGGGCGCCAAGGGTGAGGGTGGAGTCGCGCAGCCAGCAGTAACGGTAGTCCCAGTTGCGCACACCGCCCAGCTCCTCGGGCAGCGAGGTGGTGGCCGCTGCGACGATCCCGCCCGTCGGGGCGTAGGTGAGGGCCTTGAGCGTGATCAGGGACCGCACGACGGCGTCCCGGTGCGGCCCGTCGTAGCGGCAGCGGGCCGTCCAGCGCCGCCAGTCCCGGACGCTGGTGCTCAGCGCCTGATAGGGGTCGATGAGCGGGGGGCGCGGCTCGTGCGAGGGGTGCCAGGTGAGCACGAACGCGACCCGCTCGCCCTCGGCGAGGGTGAACTCCGCGTGGGTGCCGAAGTCCTCGCCCCAGATGTGCACATGGGGCTCGGTGCGCAGCCACACCGAGTCCGGTCCGGCGACGGCCACCCGATGCCCGTCGGAGCGGCGCATCCACGGGACGATGGACCCGTAGTCGAAGCGCAGGCGGAGCGTGCTGTGCACGGTGACGCGCCCGCTGACGCCCTCCACGATGCGCACGACGTCGGGGGCCCGGTCGCGCTGCGGCATCAGATCGGTGACGCGCACCGTGCCCTCGGGGGTTTCCCACTCGGTGTCGAGGACGAGGGTGTCGGGCCGGTAGGCCCGGCGGGTGCAGGTGCCCGCGCCCTTCGGCGCGATCCGCCAGTGGCCGTTGTCCTCGTCGCCCAGCAGCCGGGCGAAACAGGCGCCGGAGTCGAAGCGGGGCAGGCACAGCCAGTCGATCGAGCCGTCCCTGCCGACCAGCGCCGCGGTCTGCTCGTCGCCGATGAGGGCGTAGTCCTCGATGCGCGCGTTCACGGGATGCGGGTTCCCGGAGGACCCCGGGGCCAATCCGGCGGTGCGCCGGGGGAGTGACGTCTGCCCGGGACGCCGGGGATCAGACGGCGGCCGGTTCCGCCTCCTCGGGCGTCTGCTCGGCCGTGGCCTCCTCGCGGTCGCGGATCTCGCGCCGGACCAGGAACCACCAGCCCACCGGGACACCCGCGGCGAACAGCCACCACTGGATCATGTACGCGTAGTTCAGCGGGGCGTCCTCGCTGCCGGGGTCGGAGATCTGCTCCGGGGAGCCGCCCTTGGGCTCGGGTGCCGTCTGCTCGACGTAACCGCCGAGCACCTTCGCGCCGAGCCGCCGCGCCTCCTCTGCGCTGTTGATCAGCATGATCTGCCGGTCCGGCAGGCCCTTGACGTTCTTGATGCCGCTCGCCGCGGTGGTCTCGTCGGCCTTGAGCCGCCCGGTGATGGTGGTCCGGCCGGCGGGCGGCGCGGGGATCTCGGGGAAGGCGGTCTGCACGCCGTTCGCGGGAATCCAGCCGCGGTTGACCAGCAGCACCTTGCCGTCCGTCAGGACGAACGGGGTCAGGACGTGGAAGCCGACCTCGTCGTCGGAGTTGGTCCGGCGCCGGACCACGACCTCCCGGGACGGGTCGAAGGTGCCGGTCGCGGTCACCGTGCGGTACTTCTCCGTGCGGGTCACGGCGTGCCCGGGGGAGGTGAGCCGCTCCACGGGGACCGGCTTGGCGTGCAGCGCCTGGGAGACCAGGTCGTTGCGGGCGGTGCGCTCCTCGTACCGGTGCTGCTGCCAGAAGCCGAGCCTGATCATCGTCGGGATCAGCGCGATCGCGACGAGGGTGAGGATCACCCACTGGAGGGTCAGCAGGAAGCGGTAGCGGTGCACCCCACGACGGTACAACTCGGTCGTGGGGTGCGATCGGGCGGGTACCGGGTCACACGCGGTCGACGATCCCCACCTTCCCCTCGGCGCGGGCACAGTGGGCGCCGCAGTAGAAGCTGCCGTCCGCCTCGACGCCCTGGCCGATGATCGAGACCTTGCAGTGCTCGCAGACCGGGGCCATGCGGTGGATCGCACAGGAGAAGCAGTCGAACACGTGTACAGCACCCTGTGCGTGGACCTCGAAGGTCATCCCGTAGTCATTGCCGCAGACTTCGCAATTCGCCATGCGCCACAGGGTGAGCCGTCGCCCTCGCCGTGGGGCGACGGACGACGGGCGAGTCGCTGCGAATCACCCGTCCGTACGGGTCCCGCGTCCGCTCACCCGTCGGCGGGCTCGACGTCCCTCAGCAGCTGTCCGAAAGCGGCCTCGTCGACGACCGGGGTGCCGAACTGGCGCGCCTTGACCACCTTCGACGTGCCCGAGTCGGGGTCGTTGGTGACCAGCAGACTGGTCAGCCGGGACAGGCTCGTCGCCACGTGCAGCCCGGCCTCGGTCGCCCGGTCCTCCAGCAGCTCCCGCTCGGTGGAGGTGTCACCGGAGAACGCCACCCGCATGCCCTGTTTGAGTCGTTTGCCGTCTTCGTACCGGCCCGGGTTGGGGTAGGGGCAGGCGGGCCGCTTCCGGGACGGGCGCCAACTGGACGGCTGGTAGCCGCCGTATCCCCCGCTCGCCTGCCGGCCGATCCGGGGCGTGTCCGACCACTCCGTCAGCGGCCGGCACTCCAGCAGCGGCAGCCGTACGCCGCCCGCCGCCGCGGCCCGCAGACTGGGCCGGAACGCCTCGGCGAGCACGCGCGCGTCGTCCAGCGCGTGGTGCGCCCGCTGTTGGACGACACCGAAGTGCGCCGCCAGCGACTCCAGCTTGAAGTTGGGCAGCGGCAGCCCCAGCTCCTTGGACAGCGCGATGGTGCACAGCCGCTGTCGCACCGGCGCCTCGCGCTCAGCGCGCGCGTACTCGCGCGCGATCATCTGCCAGTCGAAGACCGCGTTGTGCGCGACCAGCACCCGGCCGTCCAGCCGGGCGGCGAACTCCTCGGCGACGTCCGCGAACAGCGGCGCCCCTTCGAGCACCTCGCTCGTCAGGCCGTGTATCCACACGGGGCCCGGATCGCGCTCCGGGTTGACCAGGGTGTACCAGTGGTCCTCGACCTCGGCGCGCGCGTCCAGCCGGTAGACGGCGGCGGAGATGATCCGGTCGTCCCGGGCCAGGCCGGTGGTCTCCACGTCAACGACCGCGTATCCCTTCGGATACGCGGCCGGCCACTGGGTGGGGGAGGACACTGCGGTCGCACGGTCTTCGAGCATGGTCATTGAGGATACGGGCCACGACTGACAGCGCTGTCCCGCAGGGGCCGAACCCGCCCCCGCGCGCTCGCTCTCCCGCTCGGCCGCCGCACGCGCGTGCGTGCCCGCAACGCGACGGACCCGCGGGACAGTTCCGGGTGGCCGGCCGGCGTCAGCCCAGCGCGGCCACCAGATCCCCGGCCGTCAGCGGCTCCAGACCGCAGCCGTCGGCCGGGCCGGGCAGCAGCCGGTACACCTCGCCGGTCGCGCCCTCCGGCGCCACCCCGCCGTGCACCAGCGCGAGCAACACGTGCTTCTTCGCGGCCGCTTCACCCGCACGCGTGTCGGCGTCCGCCGCGTCCGTCGCGGGCTCCCGCCGCTCCGGCGGCTCCAGGGCGCGCACCCGGGCGGCGAACGCGGTGTCCGGCTCTCCGTCGTGGCGCCGGTAGTGCCACAGCTCGTCGACGGAGCGCCGGTCGGGCGCGCGCCGGACGACCAGCACCTCGTCACCGCGCGCCGTCGCGTGCCACACCGCGAGGTCCCACAGCGTCGTACGACCGGACGCGAAGTACTGGAACAGGTCCCGGCCGATACGGCCCAGGTCCTCGCCGTGCCGGTACACGTTGTGGAAGCCGTCGTCCGACGGCAGATGGAGGTCCGTCCACAGGAATGTGCGGTGGCGCAGGTCGACCAGCATCGGCACATGGATGCGCGAGTCACCCACCAGGTCGTAGCGCTGGCGCACCGTGCGCGGGTGGTACCCGGCGCCGCGCGCCTCCTCGGCCGCCGACGGCAGCGCCATGAAGCCCGCGAAGGCGTCGAGCAGTTCCTCGAACGGGATGTTGTTGAAGCTGAAGACGACCGGCACCGCGTACCGCACCCCCAGCTCGCCGAGCGCCGCGAGGTCCAGGTCGACGTACTCGGTCGCGCCGTCCGGTGCGGGTGCCGACGTCAGGTCACCGGAGTGGACGGCCCACCGCTCGCCGTACACCAGGTTCGTGTAGTCGCACAGGCCCGCGAACTCCCAGTCCTCGTCGTACAGGGCCACCGACAGGTCCAGGTCCACGCGTGTCTTCACGGGCTGCATCCAGTGCAGGAAGAGCCGCAGCACCGCACCCTCGGGCAGCGGCTGGGTGCTGCCGCGCGGCACCGACACCAGCGCCTTCGCGGCGGTCCGCTCGGCGGCGGGCACCGCGAGCCCGGCGAGCGCCGAGTCGAGCACGGCCAGGTCGAACCGTGGCCGGTCGGACAGGCGGCGCAGCGCCTCGGCCTCCAGCAGCGCGCACACGCGCGTGGTGACCGCCTCGGCGAGCGGTGCCCGCGTGTCGTCGGTCGTGAACGCGTGCGTCACCTGCCCGCGCGGGAAGAACACCCGCCGCTCTCCGGGCAGATGACGGATCCGCATCCGGCCCAGCGCGGCGAGCAGCGGCCCGGGGCCCGCCTTGGGCAGGACGCGGCGCAGCACGTCGGCGAACTCGTCGGGCAGCGCGTCGAGTTGGCGCAGCCGCAGCAGGTGGTCGAGACGGCGCAGCAGCTCGCCGGGCCGCTGCGCGAGGAGGGCCAGGGCGGCCGGTGCGTCCCGCTCGTACAGCGCCTGCTCCACCCGCGCGCCCCAGGTGGCCGCCCGGATGCGGTCGCCGGCGACCCGTACGGCCGCCGGATGCTCGGCTGCCGTACGCAGCAGGGCCGAGCCCAGGGCGGTGCCGGCGGTGTCGGTGCCGCGCAGGACGGCGAAGGCGAGGGCGGCCCGCGGGTGGCGGGCGTGGTGCTCGAAGGGGTGCAGGATCTCGGCGGCCCGCTTCCACGGGCCCGGGTGCCGCAGCACGTCCTCCACGAGCGACGGCACCGCCAGAGCGTCGAGCACGCTGAGCAGCCGGCCGCGCAGCGCGCGGGGCAGCGAGCGCAGCCGCGGCGGCTCCAGCAGATCCCCCGCGCCGCCCGCCCACACACACAGCAGGCGCAGGACGTCCGTCGCGGTCGTCAGATACGTGGCGAGCAGCTCGGTGACGGCCACGCGCGTGTGCCGGTCGGCCAGCAGCGTGCCCAGGACGAACGCCTTGGTCTCGCGGACAGGGATCTCCTCGGGCAGCCAGTCCAGGTCCGCGGGCGCGTGGTCCAGCAGCACCCTCAGGTCGGCGCGGTCCTGCGGCGGCAGGGGAGTACGGCGGGCCAGCAGGGTCCGCAGCGCGTGCACCGTGTCCGCCGCGCGGTCCGTACCGAGCGCGAGCAGCTTCAGCGGACCGGCCGACACATCGTGCGGGCGGCGCGGCTCGCCCGGCACCAGGAAGGGATCGGCGGGGTCGATCCGGCGGCGGCAGAGCGGGCACCCCGTGTAGTCCGCGCCGTCCCAGCAGGCGCGGCACACGAGGTGCGCGCACGGCGCCACCGGGTGCACGCTGCCCACCGTGCCGCACAGCACGCAGGGCTGCGCGGGCCACTGCAGCAGCAGGGCGAAGACCCGGTCGACGTACAGCTGGAACGTGTCGTCGGGGACGGAGACCGGGAAGCTGCGGAACAGCGGCATGTGGGTGCGGTCAGCGCCCAGCTCGGCGTCGATGTGCCGGATCAGCTGCCGGCCCGCGTCCCCGAGCCCCGCGGGGCCCAGCCAGGCCAGTGCCGCACGCAGCTGTGCCGTCGGTGCGAAACCCCGGTCGAGCAGTTCGCCCTCCAGGGCGACGAGTCCCCCGGCCGTCGACGGATCGCCCGGGCGTGGTCCGGCCTGGTCGACGTAGACGGTACGGAGGCGGCGGAGCAGCACGGACGACAGTTCGGACAAGCGGAATCCCCCGGCGGAAGAAAGGCGGCAGAAGGCCGAAAGAGAGTGGTCGAGGCGGAGGCGGAGAGTGAGCGCGCTGCAGATTCCAGGAAAGGGAGAGAAGGAAGCACGCTTGCGGAGCCGCCCCCGCGATCAGGAACATTAGGGGGAGCAGGAGTTGGGGCGCCAGTTATTTTTCGCGCGGTGCGAGCAGCGCCCCCACCAGCGCCCGTACGGCGGTGACGAACAGCCGCTCCGTGTCCACGGGCCGGGCCAGCGCACGGGCCAGGGCCGGGTCGTCACCGGTGGCCTCCGCGCTCCACAGCTCCTCCTCGCCGGGCCGCTGCACCGGGGCACGCTCGCGGTTGCGCTCGACCAGCACATGGCCGACGACCTGGAACTGCACCGCCCGCACGAACTCGGCGGCCGGGGCGCCGCGCAGCCCCGCCGCGTGGGCCTCGCGCACCAGGGCCTGCTGGGCAGGCAGGAACATCCGCTCGGTCAGCCCGCGCTCGTGCACCAGAGCCACCAGGTGCGGATGGTCGCGCAGCTGCCGGCGCAGGGCGCGCGCCACGGAGACGACCCGCTGTTCGGGCGTACGCCCGGCAGGCCGGATCTCGCCGAGACCGGCCACGGTCCGCTCCACCAGCGCCTCCAGCAGGGCCTCGCGACCCCCGACGTGCCAGTAGATCGAGGTGACGGCGGTGCCCAGCTCGGCTGCCAGCTTGCGCATGGTGAGCGCGTCGGGGCCGTGCTGCCGCACCAGCTCGGCGGCGGCCTCCAGGACCTCCTCCCGGCTGAGCGCCGATCTCGCCATGATCCCCCCAACTCCGGTCCGTGCACGCGTATTTACCCCGCGTCCGGACTGCTGTAACTGTGTTACAGATGACGGCCCGTCAGACGAAGGGCGGTACGGCGTATGGCACGCGTACGGTACGGAGCACGGACCGAGCGGGAGATCGCCGCCACGCGCACCGCGAGCGCGCGGCTCCCCGACATCTGGTCCACCGGAGTGGTGGCCGTCTGGGAGACCGACCCGGACGCGGTCGCGGCGGTGCTGCCACCACCCCTGAAACCCACGGGCAGCCCACTCGTCCGGGTGAACATCAGCAAGGTCGACCTGCCCGGGTACCCGCTCGGCGCGGGCTCCTTCGCGGTCGCCGCCGCGCACGGCGAGGTCGAGGGCTGGTACCCGCTGGTGATGCCGATGACCCACGAACGCGCCCTCACCGGCGGCCGTGAGGTCTTCGGGGAGCCCAAGAAGCTCGGCGAGGTGACCGTCGAGCGCGACGGCCTCGCCGTACGGGCGGCGCTGGCCCGGCACGGCATCGCCTTCGTGGAGGTGCGCGGCGCGGTGCGCGGCGAACTGCCCCTCCCGGAGCCCTCGTGCAAGACCGACTTCTACTTCAAGTTCCTACCCGCCGTGGACGGTTCGGGCTTCGACGGGGACCCCGTGCTGGTGCACTGCGTCCGGCACGAGAAGGTGCGCCGACTGGAGCGCGTCACCGGGGACGTGGTGCTGCGCGAGTCCCTGTACGACCCCGTCGCCGACCTCCCGGTGCTGCGCCTGCGGGAGATCACCGTCGGCGAGAAGACCAGCGACCAGAGCGGCCGGGTGGTCGAACGGGTCGACGCGCAGGCCCTGTTGCCGTACGTCCACCAGCGCTACGACGACCCGCTCCAGGTCCATGACGCACCGCCGGAAGGGAGTCGGTGATGGACCTGCGAGCAGGACAGGTCGCCGTCGTCACCGGAGCGGCGAGCGGGATCGGGCACGCGATGGCACGGCGGTTCGCGGCCGAGGGGCTGAAGGTCGTCCTCGCCGACGTCGAGGAGACGGCGCTCGACAAGGCCGCCGCCGACCTGCGCGCGAAGGGCGCCGACGTGCACGCGCGCGTGGTCGACGTCGGCGTACGCGAACAGGTCCTGGAGCTGGCCGAGTCGGCGTACGAGGCCTACGGGGCCGTACACGTCCTGTGCAACAACGCGGGGGTCGGCTCGGGCGCCGAGGGGCGCATGTGGGAGCACGAGCCGAACGACTGGCAGTGGGCCTTCGCCGTCAATGTGTGGGGCGTCTTCCACGGCATCCAGGCGTTCCTGCCACGGATGATCAGGTCCGGTCAACCTGGTCATGTCGTCAACACGTCCTCCGGTGACGGCGGCATCGCGCCCCTGCCGACCGCCTCCGTGTACGCGGTCACCAAGGCGGCCGTCGTCACCATGACCGAGTCCCTGTACGCCCACTTGAAGGCGGAGCACGCGCGCGTGGGTGCCTCCGTGCTCTTCCCCGGCCCGCACATGCTGCGCACCGGCCTGTGGGAGTCGCACCGCAACCGTCCCGCCCGCTACGCCAAACAGCGCCCCAGGAAGACGCCGTACCGCAGCCTCGACCAGTGGGAGTCGGCGATGCGCGAGGCCGGCCGGGAGGTGCGCTTCACGCCCGTCGAGGAGGTCGCCGAGCTGGTCGTGGACGGCATCCGCGCCGACCGCTTCTGGCTGCTCCCGGCGAGCGAGCACAGCGACGCCCAGATCCGCGCGCGGGCGCACTCGATGCTGGACCGCGCGAACCCGTCGTACCTCGAAAGCTTCATACTCGATTGACCGGGAGGCTGTTGTGACCAGCCAGGACCCGTACCTGATCATCTCCTCCGACTGCCACGCCGGGCTGCCCACCGAGCGGTACCGGCCCTACCTGGAGTCCCGATTCCACCGGGACTTCGACGAGTTCCTCGCGGGCCGCGACCGGCGCCGCGAGGAGATGACCCGGCTCGGCATCCGCAACGAGGCGTTCGCGACCAAGTGGTTCCAGGACAACGAGGAGGGCCTGCGCGGGGGCTGGGACACCGCGCAGCGACTGAAGGAACTCGACGGGGACGGGGTGGCGGCGGAGGTGGTCTTCCCGGACGCCGACGCCGTGGACAGCCAGACCGCCGCGCCCTTCGGGGTGGGCCTCGGCCTGTCCGGCGACCACGACCCGGAGCTGGGCATGGCGGGCGCCCGGGCGCACAACCGCTGGCTCGCGGACTTCGTGTCCGAGAACCCCGAACGGCACTGCGGCGTGGCCCTGTTGCCGGTCACGGCCGAGGTGCCGAAGGTGGTCGCCGAGATCCGCCGCGCCAGGGAGTCCGGGCTCGGCGCCCTGATGATCCCCGCCCTGTGGGGCGACAAGGAGCCCTACCACGACCGCCGGTACGACCCCGTGTGGGCGGCGGCCGCCGACTGCGGGATGCCGGTGCTGACGCACTCCGGGGCGGCGCCGCGCCACGAGTACGGCGACCACCTGGGGATCTTCGTCAGCGAGGTGACCTGGTGGCCGGCCCGGCCGCTGTGGTTCCTGCTCTGGTCCGGTGTCTTCGAACGCCACCCCGGACTGCGGTTCGGGGTCGCGGAGTCGGGCTGCTGGTGGCTGCCGAACCTGCTGTGGTTCATGGACCGCCTCTACCTCGGCGCCCACGGCGGCAAGAAGCTCTCCCCGTTCCAGGAGCTGAAACGCCCGCCGCACGAGTACCTCGACCGGCAGATCTTCGTCTGCGCCACCAACACCAAGCGCCGCGAACTGGCCCAGCGCTACGAGATCGGCGTCGACAACATCCTCTGGGGCAGCGACTTCCCGCACCCCGAGGGCACCTGGCCCGACACGCGCGCGTGGCTGCGGCGCACCTTCCACGACATCCCGGTGAGCGAGACGCGCCGGATGCTGGGCCTCGCGGCGGCGGAGGTCTTCGGCTTCGACGTGCGCAGGCTGACCCCGCTCGCCGAGCGCATCGGCCCCACCCCCGCGGACCTCGGCCAGCCGGCCGGCCAGGAGGCCGTGGAGGCGTCCTGGGCGCGCTCGCGCGAAGTGGGCAGGCACTGGCTGACCGACCACGACTTCCCGACGCTGGGGGTGACGCAGTGAGCGACCGGTACACGGTGATCTCCGCCGACTGCCATGCGGGAGCCGATCTCCTGGACTACAAGCCGTACCTGGACAAGCGCTACCACGACGACTTCGACGTCTGGGCGGCCACCTACGTCAACCCCTACGAGGACCTGCTCGCCGACTCGGCCGACCGGAACTGGAACTCCGAGCGGCGCCTGGCGGAGCTGGAGGCCGACGGGATCGTCGCGGAGGTGATCTTCCCGAACACCATCCCGCCGTTCTTCCCGTCCGGCTCCCTGATGGCCCCGCCCCCGAGCGCCGAGGACTTCGAGCGGCGCTGGGCCGGTCTGCGCGCCCACAACCGCTGGCTCGCGGACTTCTGCGCGGCCGCGCCCGGCCGCAGGGCCGGTGTCTTCCAGATCCTCCTGGGCGACGTCGAGGAGGCCGTCAAGGAGATCAGGTGGGCCGCCTCGGCGGGCCTCAAGGGCGGCCTGATGCTGCCCGGCACCCCGCCGGGCTCCGGCCTGCCCGAGCTGTACTCGCGCGCGTACGACCCGATCTGGGCCGTCTGCTCGGAACTCGGCGTCCCCGTCAACCACCACGCGGGCTCCGCCTCCCCGCCCCTGGGCGACGAACCGGCCGCCCGCGCGGTCTTCATGGTCGAGACGACCTGGTTCTCCCACCGCGCGCTGTGGCACCTGGTCTTCGGCGGCGCCTTCCGCCGTCACCCCGGGCTGCGGCTGGTGCTGACCGAGCAGGGCTCCGGCTGGATCCCCGGGGTCCTCGACATGCTGGACTACTACCACGGCCGCCTGGTCGCGGCCGCCTCGAAGGCCGACACCGCCGAGGCCAAGTTCGGCGCCGGTCTGGCCGAGAGCATGGGCGAGGCACCGTCCCGGGTCTGGCACGACCACTGCTTCGTCGGCGCCAGCTTCATGCGCCCGCACGAGGTGCCGCTGCGCGACCGCATCGGCGTCGACAAGATCATGTGGGGCAGCGACTACCCGCACGACGAGGGCACCTACCCGTACACCCGAGAGGGTCTGCGGTTCGCCTGCCCGGGCGTCCCGCGCGCGGAGCTGGCGGCCATGCTCGGCGGCAACGCGGCCCGCGTCTACGGCTTCGACCTGGACCTCCTGGACCCCATCGCGGCGAAGGTCGGCCCGACGGTGGCCGAGCTGGCCGAACCGCTGCAGGAGCCGCCGGCGGACGCGACCAGCCCGGTGTTCGCGCGGGGAGCGAGGGTGCGGGTGTGGTGAGGCGCGGGGGCCGGGTGCGCGGCCGGTGACCCCGGGGCGAGCGTCGGTGTGCGTCCGGCGGCGCCTGGGGTGCGATCCTCCGTCATGTGATGGAACCGACCCACGACGAGCCCCATGGCGACGCCCTCGGCTCTCGGC
Organism: Streptomyces sp. NPDC001450; assembly: GCF_053597295.1. NCBI lineage: Bacteria > Bacillati > Actinomycetota > Actinomycetes > Kitasatosporales > Streptomycetaceae > Streptomyces > Streptomyces sp. NPDC001450. The sequence continues at coordinate 39,078 of NZ_JBSFHY010000015.1, read as the reverse complement.
TGAACTGGCTGCGCGCGGCTGTGCTGGGCGCGAACGACGGCATCGTCTCCACCGCGGGACTCGTCGTGGGCGTGGCCGGCGCGACCCAGGACCGGGCGGCCCTGCTCACAGCCGGCCTGGCCGGGCTGCTCGCCGGATCTATGTCCATGGCGGCGGGGGAGTACGTCTCCGTCTCCACCCAGCGCGACTCCGAGGTGGCCGCGCTGACCGTGGAGAAACAGGAGCTGAAGGAGCAGCCCGAGGCCGAACTGGAGGAGCTGACCGGTCTCCTCCGGCAGCGCGGGCTGTCCCAGGAGGTCGCCCGCGAAGCCGCCGAGCAGCTCACCGCGCGGGACGCGTTGAGAGCACACGCGCGCGTGGAGCTGGGCATCGACCCGGACCAGCTGACCAACCCCTGGCACGCGGCCTGGGCGAGCTTCCTGGCCTTCACCGTGGGCGCGCTGCTGCCGCTCCTGGCGATCGTCCTCCCCCCGGCCGGCTGGCGGCTCCCGGTCACCGTGGTCTGCGTGCTGGCCGCGCTCGTCCTCACCGGGTGGAGCAGCGCCCGGCTTGGAGCGGCCGACCCGAAGCGCGCGGTGCTGCGGAACATGGCGGGCGGGGCGCTCGCCATGGGGGTGACGTACGCGGCGGGGACGCTGCTGGGCGCGGCGGGGGTGTAGTCCCGCACCCTGGCCGCGCGGCCGCCCGAGGCCACGGCGTACGGTGAAGTGCGCTCGACCACCCCCTGGGCGCCCTGCACGAAACCCGCACGAGAAGGACCCTCGCCATGCGCGCCACCACCATCCACGCCCCGTACGACATGCGCGTGGAGAACGTCCCCGAGCCCGTGGTGCAGCTGCCCACCGACGCCGTGGTGCGGGTGCTGCGCGCCTGCATCTGCGGCAGCGACCTGTGGGCGTACCGGGGCGAGGCGGCCCGGCAGCCGGGACAGCGCATCGGGCACGAGTTCCTCGGCGTCGTCGAGGAGGCCGGCTCCGAGGTGAGCACCGTCCGGCGCGGTGACCTGGTGGTCGCGCCCTTCATGTGGTCCGACGGCGTCTGCGACTACTGCCGTGAGGGTCTGACGACCTCCTGCGAGCACGGCGGGTTCTGGGGCTCCGTCGGCTACGACGGCGGCCAGGGCGAGGCGGTCCGCGTGCCGTTCGCCGACGGCACCCTCGTCCAGCTGCCCAAGGAGGCGGCCTCCGACGACCATCTGCTGTCCGCGCTGCTGACCCTCTCCGACGTCCTCGGCACCGGTCACCACGCCGCCCTCGGCGCGGGCGCCCGCCCGGGCGCCACGGTCGCCGTGGTCGGCGACGGGGCGGTGGGTCTGTGCGCGGTGCTGGCCGCCAAGCGGCTGGGCGCCGAGCGGATCATCGCGCTGGGCCGGCACGAGGTCCGTACCGACATCGCGCGCCGCTTCGGCGCCACCGACGTCGTCGCCGAGCGCGGGGACGCGGCCGTCGAGGCCGTCCGGGAACTCACCCGCGGCCAGGGCGCGCACGCCGTCGTCGAGGCCGTCGGCACCGAGCAGTCCATGCGGACTGCCGTGAACATCACCCGCGACGGCGGTGCGATCGGCTTCGTGGGCGTCCCCCACGGCAGCGGCACCGGCCTGGACCTCGGCGTCATGTTCGACCGCAACATCGCCCTGCGCGGCGGTGTCGCGCCGGTCCGCGCCTACATCCCCGACCTGCTGCCCGACGTCCTCGACGGCACGATCGACCCCTCGCCGGTCTTCGACATGACCGTCGGCATCGAGGGCGTGCCGGACGGCTACAAGGCGATGGACGAGCGCACCGCCCTCAAGGTGCTCGTCATCAACGACCTGTGACCGGCTAGGACCAGCGGATCGGCAGCGGCAGCGCCGTGAGCAGGCCCGAGACCACGACCACCGCGCCCAGGGCGACCACCTCGGCCCGCGCGGGCACGTAGGCGGTCAGCGGGTCGGCCGCCCGGCTCAGCCGGATCCGCGCCCACACGGCGAGCACGGCGACGACGGCGACCAGGATCACCTTGGCCAGCAGGGTGCGTCCGTACGCCGTCGTCGTCAGCTGGTCCAGGATCGTGGCCGCCGGCATGCGCCGCAGCGAACTCCACACGCCCGTCGCCGTGAGGGCCGCGAGCAGAAGGGCGGCCACGCGCGCGTAGCGCCCCAGCAGCGCGGCCCCGGCCGCGTCGCCGCGCCAGAGCCTGAGCGTCCGCAGCGCGTGCGCCAGGCCGCCCGCCCACAGCGCCGCGCAGGTCAGATGCGCCAGCGTCAGACCCGAGCCGACCAGCGGGCCGTGCTCGGTCGTGGGGTGGGCGCGCAGCGCCTCCGCGACCACCACCGCGGCCAGCGGCCACACCTGGGCCGCCGGGCGTCGCGAGCGCGCGCACAGCGCCGCCAGCAGGAAGGCGTTGACCTCCAGCAGCGCCAGCCTGCCGTCGCGGGAGTCGTACAGCCCGCCGACGTCGATCTGGCCGAGACTGTGCGGGACCAGATTGCCGGTGGAGACGACCGAGGCGAGGGCCAGCGCGGCCAGGAACCCGGCGCCGGTCGCCAACGGGGCCCAGCTGCACGGGCGTTCGGCCGGGGCATCGGGCAGGCGCCGGGCGAGGCGGAGCACGAGCAGCTCGCCCGGCGGGACGCTCAGGGCGGCGAACAGCACCCCGCGCAGCAGCGCGATGCCGCCCACGCCGGGAGCGGCGGCCTCCCCGGTGCCGTGCAGCGCGGCGGACGGGCCCAACAGCGGGACCAGGGCGGCCAGGGCCACCAGGACCAGGGCGGCGACGGCCCGGCCGGTGCCGGAGCGTCGCGCCGGTTCGTTCGCGTCGGCCGCTTCGGCACCCGGTCGTATCAAGGTCACCCCGTGATCTTCGCCAGCCGTCACAGAACCGGGCAAGTCCCGGAAAACAACTGGGGCTACGGCATTCCACCCATACGTACGTTTCCGGCCGCCCGCGTACTCATCTCCAGGCGGCCGGGTCCGAACCCCACGGCACCGGAGGCCGCGCCCAGTCGGCGGGGCCGCCCGCGAAGGACACCGGCGGCAGGGCGTGCCGCAGTCGGCCGAGCGGGCTGTCCGTCTCGGCCAGCCAGGCGTCCGGGCCCTCGTACACGGGGCCGTCCGTGGCCGGGTCGGGCCGGATTCCGTCCGTCAGCCAGCGCGCGGTCCGGGCGAGCGCCAGCCGGACGAGCCGGCTGCCTCCGTCGTACGACTGCTCGGTCACCGCGCGCAGCACGGCCGCCGCCAGCAGATGGCCGGTGCCGTGGTCCAGGGCCTGCGCGGGCAGCGCACCGGGCCGCTCTGCCGAGCCCTCGGTCACCGCGATGCCGGTCGCGACCTGCACCAGGCTGTCGAAGCCGCGCCGCCCGCCCCAGGGCCCGTACGCGCCCCATGCCGACACCTGCGCCACGACCAGCCCGGGGCGCCGCTCGGCCAGCGCCCGCGGGGAGAGCCCGAACCGGTCCAGGGCGCCCGGCCGGTAGCCGGTGACCACGACGTCCGCCGAGGCCAGCAGCTCCTCGAAGGTGTCCCGGTCGGCGGCGAGGTCGAGCGTCGCCGACCGCTTCCCGAAGCCCGTGTCGGCGTGCTGGTCGGCGAGTTCGGGCAGCCGCGGGGCGTCCACGCGCAGCACGTCCGCGCCGAGCAGGGCCAGGGTGCGTGTGGCGACCGGCCCGGCCAGCACCCGGGTCAGGTCGAGAACGCGGAGCCCGGCGGCGGGCAGCAGGGGAGCGGTGGCCGCATCGAGTGCGGGGAGCACGCGCGCGTGCGCCGAGTCCAGCCGCTCCCGCTCGACCAGGGGTCGTGCGGCCACCTCGGCGGCCTGCTCGTGCGCCGCCCACTCCTTCGGGGTGCGCAGCGCCACGGCGAGACCGCCGGCGTCGTACACCGTCTCCTCCGCCTCCAGGACGGGAAGTCCGGCGAGCCGGCCGGCCACGTTCTCCACCGAGGCGTCCGTCGGCAGGCCCAGCGCGCGGAGCAACCGAGCCCGGTGGTGCGGGTAGTTGGCGTGGGTGCGCACCCAGCCGTCGGCCGTCCGCCAGAACCGTGACAGCGGCGCGAAGGCGACCGGAGCCCGCCCGTCGACCTGCAGCAGCCGCTCACTGTGGAACGCGGCGGCGACCGCACCGTCGTCCACCCGGACCTCCGGCACCTCGGCGAGCCCCGCCCGCCGCGCCCCAAGCTCGGCGGCGGCCAGCGCAGACGCCCCCACACAGGCACGCGCCAACTCCCGCACGGGCAGTTTCGCTTCGAGCACTCCCTGACGCACGACACCTGTCACGCGCGACCCGAGAGCGGGATCGCCGCCCACCGCGTCCCAGGCATCCTTGATTTCAGTCATGACTGCACTATGCATCATTGATTCAATCAATGATTGCCTGGCCTCACGCCAACAGGTCCCGCTGGAGAGACTCCAGCGGGACCCGTCCGTCAGTGGTGGCAGACGGCGCGTCAGTCGACCGCGCGCAGCGCGTTGACGACCCCGAAGCCGTAGAAGCCGTTGACGCGCTTGCCGCCGACGCAGGTCGCGTCCACGACGCCGTCGCCGTTCCCGTCGTACGGGTCGGCCGGGCAGCCGGGGTTGTCCGCCTGGGCCTTCAGGAGGGCCTGCAGCTGGGCGGGGGTGGCGTACGGGTGGGCCGACTTCAGCAGCGCGGCCACGGCGGCCACGTGCGGAGAGGCCATCGACGTGCCCTGGAGGAAGCCGTACTGGTCGTTCGGCAGCGTGGACAGGATGCGGCCGTTCTTCGACGGCGTGTCCGGGATCTGGTACTTGTCGCCGCCCGGCCCCGCCACGTCGACGACGCCCTGGCCGTAGCTGGAGTAGTACGACTTGGTGCCCTTGACGCCCACCGCGCTCACGGTGACGACACCTGGCAGCTGGGTCGGCACGTCGAAGCACTCGTGCGGGTCGATCGTCCGGGACGTGGCGGTGGAGTCGTCGGGGCTGGAGGTGTCCACGATCGAGTCCGCGTCGAGGTCGTGGTTGGAGTTGCCGGCCGACGCCACGTTGAGCGTGCCCTTGTGCTGCGCGTACAGCTGGGCCCTGTTGACCGCGTCAACGATGGCACGTTGATCGGGGTCGTCCATGCAGTTGTACAGCCACGGGTCAACGTAGTAGCTGTTGTTGGTGATCTCGATGCCGTGGTCCGCGGCGAACACGAAGGCGCAGACCACGCTTTCGGGATAGAACAGCGAGGTCGCGTCCGGCTGGGCCACGGTGATGCTCGCGACCTTCACCCCGGGCGCCACACCCGCCACGCCTATGCCGTTGCGGGCCGCGGCTATCTCGCCCGCCACATGCGTGCCGTGGTAGTGGTCGGCGTCCACCGGCCGCCAGGAGCCGTACGTCGTGTCCGCCTTGCCGCTCACGCAGTTCGCCGACTGGGACGCGGAGAAGTTCGGGGCGATGTCCGGGTGGGTGTCGTCGACGCCGGTGTCGATCACACCGACGGTCACGTTCCTGCTGCCCGGGTTGATCGTCGCGGCCTTGTCGGCGCCGATCGCCCGCAGATCCCACTGATCGGCCTCGAGGGGCTCCTGGCCGGCCGCCGCGCCCTCGGTGAGCTTCGCGGCCTCCGCCTTCGACAGGACCTGCACCGCGCCCTCGTCCGTCGTGCCCGCCGCGGTCAGCGGAGCGGTCCGCGTGGCACCCGCCGACTGCACTCCGCGCACGGCGCGCATCTGCGGGCCGAAGTCGGGGTTCGCGGAGTGGGCGACGATCACGCCGATCCGGTCGTAACTCTCCACGATGGTGCCACCGTTGCGGGTGATGGCCTGCCGCACCGACTCGATCGTGTGGCGGTCCGTGCCGGTGTTGACCACGTAGGCGAGGTTGGGTCCGTCCGCCGCCCGCGCCGCCGGGGCCGCGGGGGTCGCCGCCGAGGCCGCCGTCGGCAGGAAACCGAGCGAGGCGGTCAGCGACAGAACGACCGGCACGGCGAGCGCGAGCCGGCGTCTGGAGCGCAGATGAGCCATGGGATCTCCACATCATCCGGATACAAAACCGCCCGAGACACAGGTGGTGCTCGGGCAGGTACATGACGGGTGGTGCAGGGCGAAGCTATCTCCCGAGACTGATCTCCGAAAGGGTCAGGCGGACTTGAACCGCTCCGCGCGTGGCGCCGTGACCGTGGACGGAGGGCCCAGCAGGATCGTGCCCCCCGCCGGTATCACTCAGGGGAGTCAGCTAGTGACTCCCTGTAACGTGATCCACGTCCCTGTGAGGTCAGAAAGCGCATGTCCGTGACGCGAGGAGACTCCGTGGCTACCGAGACACCGCCCCCTGCGAAACCCCAAGCCCACCTTCCCTCCACCGAGGAGTTCGCCGAGGTGCAGCAGAGCGCGGAGTTCGGTGAACTGCGCCGCTCCCACCGCTCCTTCGCCTTCCCCCTGACCATCGCCTTCATCGCCTGGTACCTGCTGTACGTCCTGCTCTCCAACTACGCGGGCGACTTCATGGGCACCAAGGTGGCCGGCAACGTCAACGTGGCCCTCGTCCTGGGCCTCGCCCAGTTCCTCACCACGTTCCTCATCGCCTGGTGGTACGCGCGGCACGCCGCGGCCAGGCTCGACCCCAAGGCCGAGGCCATGAAGTCCCGGATGGAGGGCGGCGCATGAGCCCCGCACAGCACACCCTGCTGGCCGCCGGCGAGGCGAGCGAGCACCGTCCGCTGATCATCACCCTGTTCGCGGTGTTCGTCGCCGCGACCCTCGTCATCACCGTCTGGGCCGGCCGGCAGACCAAGGACGCCGCCGACTTCTACGCCGGCGGCCGCCAGTTCACCGGCTTCCAGAACGGCCTCGCCGTCTCCGGCGACTACATGTCCGCCGCGTCCTTCCTCGGCATCGCCGGCGCCATCGCCCTCTTCGGCTACGACGGCTTCCTCTACTCCATCGGCTTCCTCGTCGCCTGGCTCGTCGCCCTGCTCCTGGTCGCCGAACCGCTGCGCAACTCAGGCCGCTACACGATGGGCGACGTACTGGCCTACCGGATGCGCCAGCGGCCCGTCCGGACCGCCGCCGGCACCTCCACGATCGTCGTCTCGATCTTCTACCTGCTCGCCCAGATGGCCGGCGCCGGCGTCCTGGTCTCGCTGCTCCTGGGCATCACCAGCGACGGCGGCAAGATCGGCATCGTCGCCCTGGTCGGCGTCCTGATGATCGTGTACGTCACCATCGGCGGCATGAAGGGGACCACCTGGGTCCAGATGGTCAAGGCGGTGCTGCTGATCGCGGGCGCCCTGCTGCTGACCTTCCTGGTCCTGCTGAAGTTCCACTTCAACATCTCGGACCTGCTCGGCAAGGCCGCCGACAACAGCGGCAAGGGCTCCGCGTTCCTGGAGCCCGGCCTGAAGTACGGCGCCACCGGCACCACCAAGCTGGACTTCATCTCCCTCGGCATCGCCCTGGTCCTCGGCACCGCGGGCCTGCCGCACATCCTGATCCGTTTCTACACGGTCCCGACGGCCAAGGCCGCCCGCAAGTCCGTGATCTGGGCGATCGGCCTGATCGGCGCCTTCTACCTGATGACCCTCGCCCTCGGCTTCGGCGCGGCCGCGCTGATCAAACCGGACGAGATCATCGCCTCCAACAAGGCGGGCAACACCGCGGCACCCCTGCTCGCCCTCCACCTCGGCGGAGTGGACTCCAGCTGGGGCGCGATCCTGCTGGCCACCATCTCCGCGGTCGCCTTCGCGACGATCCTCGCGGTCGTCGCCGGCCTGACCCTGGCCTCGTCCTCCTCCTTCGCCCACGACATCTACGCCAACGTCATCAAGAAGGGGCAGGCCACCGAGAAGCAGGAGATCAACGCGGCCCGCTACGCGACCGTCGGCATCGGCGCCGTCTCGATCGTCCTGGGCGCCCTCTCCCGCGACCTCAACGTCGCCGGCCTGGTGGCCCTCGCCTTCGCGGTCGCCGCCTCCGCCAACCTGCCGACCATCCTCTACAGCCTGTTCTGGAAGCGGTTCACCACCGCGGGCGCCCTGTGGTCGATCTACGGCGGCCTGGTCACCGCGGTCGGCCTGGTGCTGTTCTCGCCGGTGGTGTCCGGCAAGCCGACCTCGATGTTCCCCGACGTGGACTTCCACTGGTTCCCGCTGGAGAACCCCGGCATCATCTCGATCCCCGTCGGCTTCCTGCTGGGCGCCGTGGGCACCCTGCTGTCGAAGGAGGTCCCGGACGCCGGCAAGTACGCGGAGCTGGAGGTGCGGTCCCTGACCGGGACCGGAGCGCACTGAACTTCGTACGGACGGCCGCGTCGTCCGGGACTGTACGGTCCTACGACGCGGCCGCGTCGTACCTCGTAAGATCAGGCTGCTGTCGATGTCAGTCGTGTCACGTAGGCTCGCAGGTGACGGAAAATAAGTGCTCCGGATCGAGGGAGGGGGCCCACGTGCTCATCGACACCTACGGCCGAGTGGCCACCGACCTGAGGGTCTCGCTGACCGACCGGTGCAATCTGCGCTGTACCTACTGCATGCCCGAGGAAGGCCTGCAGTGGCTCGCCAAGCCCGACCTGCTCACGGACGACGAGATCGTCCGCCTCATCGACATCGCGGTCCGCCTGCTCGGCATCGAGGAGGTCCGCTTCACCGGCGGCGAGCCCCTGCTGCGCCCCGGGCTGGTCGGCATCGTCGAGCGCGTCGCGGCCCTCGCACCCCGCCCCCAGATGTCCCTCACGACGAACGGCATCGGCCTCAAGCGCACCGCTGTCGCCCTGAAGGCGGCGGGCCTGGACCGGGTCAACGTCTCCCTGGACACCCTGCGCCCCGAGATCTTCAAGATCCTCACCCGCCGCGACCGCCACAAGGACGTCATAGAGGGCCTCGAAGCCGCCCGCGAGGCCGGCCTCACCCCGGTCAAGGTCAACACGGTCCTGATGCCGGGCCTGAACGAGGACGAGGCCCCGGACCTGCTGGCCTGGGCGCTGGAGCACGAGTACGAGCTGCGCTTCATCGAGCAGATGCCGCTCGACGCCCAGCACGGCTGGAAGCGCGAGAGCATGGTCACCGCCGGGGACATCCTGGCCTCCCTGCGCACCCGCTTCGACCTCACCCCCGAGGGCGCGGACGAGCGTGGCGCGGCACCGGCGGAGCGCTGGCTGGTGAGCGGCGGCCCGCAGCGGGTCGGCGTGATCGCCTCGGTCACCCGTCCGTTCTGCGCGGCCTGCGACCGGACCCGCCTCACCGCCGACGGCCAGATACGCACCTGCCTGTTCGCCACGGAGGAGACCGACCTCCGAGCGGCCCTGCGCTCCGACGCCCCGGACGAGGAGATCGCCCGCATCTGGCGCCTGGCGATGTGGGGAAAGAAGGCGGGAGCGGGCCTGGACGACCCGACGTTCGTGCAGCCGGACCGACCGATGTCCGCGATCGGCGGCTAGGACTCTTCGGGCGCTTCCCAGTCCTCGAACTTCACCACGTCCTTGAGGAACCCCCGAACCCCGAGGAACTGCGAAAGATGCTCGCGGTGCTCCTCGCAGGCGAGCCACGTCTTGCGCCGCTCCGGTGTGTGAATCTTCGGGTTGTTCCACGCCAGCACCCACACGGCATCGGCACGGCAGCCCTTGGCGGAGCAGATGGGGGTCTCGTCACTCACAGGTTCGTCACTGGTTCCGTCTCACAGAGCCCCCGCAAACAAGGCGACGCCGAGCAGCCACGGGGGGAGCTGCCCGGCGTCGGTCCGTCGCTCCGACGGGGGATGCGGAGCGCGTACGCAGTATGTCATGGGTCACCCGGCGCACGGCACTGGAACTGCACGATTGATCTGAGCTTTTCTTGAGCTTGGCACAGAGTTGCCGGCCGCGTCCGCCACGTCCGGCGTGCTCACGCGCTTTCGGGCCGTTCGGAATCCGCCCGTGCCGTCTCCTCCTCCGCGCGCGGCGGCGTGATCATCGGCCGCGTCGGTGCGGTGATGAAGGTCGACGGAAGATTGGGCGGCCGCTCCCGGCCCGCGTTCGCGATCACCACGGCGACATAGGGGAGGAGCGCACCGAGCACCAGCGCCACGACGGCGACGTACCGCTCGACGTTCCACAGCGTGGCCGCGAGGATCACGGAGGCGGTGCGGATCGTCATCGAGATGACGTACCGCCGCTGCCGGCCCCGCACATCCTCGGCCAGCCCGGTCCGGGCGCCGGTGATCCGGAACACCTGGACGCTGCCACCGTGCTGCTTGCGCATCACACTCCACCATCCGCCCGCAGACTCTTCCCGGCCCGCACCTGCGTCCACGACCGGCGGGGAACCGGACCAGGACACCTCCACGTTACGCCGCGGCCGCACGGCCGACGAGACCGGGTCGCTTCCCTGCCTGCGTGAACGTCCTCGGCAGTGCCGCCTACGGGTGTACCCGACATGCGCCGTACGGCCCACGGACCCAGACTGACCGTAGTGCTCACGTCGAGCCGTACGAGGAGGCAGCCATGGGCTGGTTGTGGGCGATCATCGTGGGATTCGTGCTGGGCCTCATCGCGAAGGCGATCATCCCGGGCAAGCAGCACAGCCCCCTCTGGCTGACCACCATCTGCGGCATCCTCGGCGCCATCGCCGGCAACGCGCTCGCCGCCGCGCTGGGCGTCGCGGAGACCCGCGGCATCGACTGGAGCCGGCACGCCTTCCAGCTCATCGCCGCGATCATCATCGTCTTCGCCGTGGACAGGCTCTACATGGCGACGCTGGGCAAGAGGAAGCAGCAGGCCTGACGGCGGACACAGCGAAGGGCGGCCCCGCTTCGGGGCCGCCCTTCGGTCTGTCCTAGGCGCCGGTGACCTCCACAGCGGCAAGATTCCTCTTGCCTCGCCGCAGCACCAGCCACCGCCCGTGCAGCAGGTCCTCCTTGGCGGCCACGGCGTCCTCCGCGGTGACCTTCACGTTGTTCACGTAGGCCCCGCCCTCCTTGACGGTCCGCCGCGCGGCGGACTTGCTGGCCACCAGGCCGACCCCCGCGAACAGGTCGACCACCTGGCCCAGCTCGGCGACCTGGACGTGCGGCACCTCGGACAGCGCCGCCGCCAGCGTCCGCTCGTCCAGCTCCGTCAGCTCGCCCTGGCCGAACAGGGCCTTGGACGCGGCGATCACGGCGGCCGTCTGGTCGGCGCCGTGCACCAGCGTCGTCAGCTCCTCGGCCAGCGCGCGCTGCGCGGCACGGGCCTGCGGACGCTCCTCGGTCTGCTGCTCCAGCTCCTCCAGCTCCTCGCGGGACTTGAAGGACAGGATCCGCATGTACTTCGAGATGTCACGGTCGTCCACGTTCAGCCAGAACTGGTAGAACGCGTACGGCGTCGTCATCTCCGGGTCGAGCCAGACGGCGCCGCCCTCGGTCTTGCCGAACTTGGTGCCGTCCGCCTTGGTCATCAGCGGGGTGGCCAGTGCGTGCGCCTCGGCGTCCGGCTCCAGCCGGTGGATCAGGTCGAGACCGGCCGTGAGGTTGCCCCACTGGTCGCTGCCGCCCTGCTGGAGCGTGCAGCCGTACCGCCGGTACAGCTGCAGGAAGTCCATGCCCTGCAGGATCTGGTAGCTGAACTCGGTGTAGCTGATGCCCTGGTCGGACTCCAGGCGGCGGGCCACGGAGTCCTTCGTCAGCATCTTGTTGACGCGGAAGTGCTTGCCGATGTCCCGCAGGAACTCGATCGCGGAGAGGTTCGCGGTCCAGTCGAGGTTGTTCACCATGACCGCCGCGTTCTCGCCCTCGAAGGACAGGAAAGGCTCGATCTGGGCGCGCAGCCTGCCTACCCAGCTCGCCACCGTCTCCGGGTCGTTCAGCGTGCGCTCCGCGGTGGGGCGCGGGTCACCGATCAGGCCCGTCGCGCCGCCGACCAGAGCGAGCGGCCGGTGCCCGGCCTGCTGGAGCCGGCGCACGGTGAGCACCTGCACCAGATGCCCCACGTGCAGTGACGGCGCTGTCGGGTCGAAACCGCAATAGAACGTGACGGGACCGTCCGCGAGCGCCTTGCGCAAAGCGTCCTCGTCGGTGGACAGGGCGAACAGCCCACGCCACTTCAGCTCGTCGACGATGTCCGTCACGGTTCTCGTGTCTCCTCGATGATCCAGGGGCAGTCGGGTGACAGCCGACTACGAGGTTATACGCCCTGACTGACAGAGCTCATATTGAAATCGGGGATCCGCAGGGCGGGCATCGCGGCCCGGGTGAAGTAGTCGCCCCACTCCCGCGGCAGCGTCTTCTCCGTGCGCCCCGCCTCCGCGGCCCGGCCGAGCAGGCCCACCGGCGACTCGTTGAACCGGAAGTTGTTCACCTGCCCGGTCACCTCGCCGTTCTCCACGAGGTAGACGCCGTCCCGGGTCAGACCCGTGAGCAGCAGCGTCGCCGGGTCGACCTCGCGGATGTACCACAGGCAGGTCAGCAGCAACCCGCGCTCGGTGGCCGCGACCATCTCCTCCAGGGAGCGGTCCTGTCCGCCGTCCAGGATCAGGTTCCCGATCGCCGGGGCGACCGGCAGCCCGGTCAGGCCCGCGCTGTGCCGGGTGGTGATCAGGTGCTTGAGCACGCCCTCGCCGATCCACTCGGTGGGGTGCACCGGCAGCCCGTTGTCGAACACGGACTGGTCGCCGCCGGAGGAGTGGGCGACCACGAAGGGCGCGCACTCCAGGCCCGGCTCGTTCGGGTCGCTGCGCAGGGTCAGCGGCAGTTCGCTCAGCTTCTCGTCGACACGGGTGCCGCCGCCCGGCTTGGAGAACACCGTCCGGCCCTCGGCCGCGTCCCGGCCCGAGGCCGACCACAGCTGGTAGATCAGCAGGTCCGCGACCGCGGTCGGCGGCAGCAGCGTCTCGTACCGGCCCGCGGGCAGCTCCACCCGCCGCTCGGCCCAGCCGAGGCGTACGGCCAGCTCGGCGTCCAGGGCGCCCGGGTCCACGTCCTTGAAGTCCCGCGTGGAGCGGCCCGCCCACGCCGAGCGGGTCCGGTCCGGGGACTTGGCGTTCAGCTCCAGCGTGCCGTTCGGCTGGTCGTGCCGCAGCCGCAGCCCCGTGGACGTGCCCACGTACGTCGACACCATCTCGTGGTTGGCGAAGCCGTACAGCTCGCGGCCGCCGGCCCGCGCCCGCGCGAAGGCCTCGCCGAGCGCGGGGGCGAACTCCGCGAAGACGGCCGAGGAGGTCTCGGCGGGTGCGTCCGTGAAGTCCGGGGACTCCTGGACTCCGGTGATCAGCGGCTGGGCGTCCTCGGCGGGCCCGGCCCCGCGCGCCGCCGCCTCGGCGGCCCGCACCAGCGGCTCCAGCTCCTCGGCGGTCACCGCCGACCGCGACACGACACCGGAGGCCGTGCCCTCCTTGCCGTCCACGGTCGCGATCACCGTGAGGGTACGGCCGCGGGTCACACCGTTGGTGGTGAGTGCGTTGCCGGCCCAGCGCAGGTTGGCGGTCGACTCCTCGTCGGCGATGACGACACAGCCGTCGGCCCGGGACAGCGCGAGGGCCTGCTCGACGACCTCGTGCGGCTTGTTGGTACGGGCGCTCATCGACCGGCCTCCTGCGTGGTGTTCAGAATGTTGACGCCCTTGAAGAGGGCGGAGGGGCACCCGTGGGACACGGCGGCGACCTGGCCCGGCTGGGCCTTGCCGCAGTTGAAGGCGCCGCCCAGGACGTAGGTCTGCGGGCCGCCCACGGCCGCCATGGACCCCCAGAAGTCGGTGGTCGTGGCCTGGTAGGCGACGTCCTTCAGCTGTCCGGTGATCCGCCCGTTCTCGATCCGGAAGAAGCGCTGCCCGGTGAACTGGAAGTTGTACCGCTGCATGTCGATCGACCAGGACCGGTCGCCGACGACGTAGATGCCCCGGTCGACGCCCCCGATCAGGTCCTCGGTGGACAGCCCGGCGGGATCCGGCTGCAGGGACACGTTGGCCATGCGCTGCACCGGCACATGCCCGGGGGAGTCGGCGAACGCACAGCCGTTGGACCGCTCGAAACCGGTCAGCTTCGCGATCCTGCGGTCCAGCTGGTAGCCGACGAGCGTGCCGTCCTTCACCAGGTCCCAGGACTGCCCTTCGACGCCCTCGTCGTCGTAGCCGACGGTCGCGAGGCCGTGCTCGGCGGTGCGGTCACCGGTGACGTTCATCAGCTCGGAGCCGTACCTCAGCTTGCCGAGCTGGTCGAAGGTGGCGAAGGAGGTGCCGGCGTAGGCGGCCTCGTAGCCGAGCGCGCGGTCCAGCTCGGTGGCGTGCCCGATGGACTCGTGGATGGTCAGCCACAAGTTGGACGGGTCGACCACGAGGTCGTACACGCCCGACTCCACGCTCGGCGCGCGCATCTTCTCGGCGAGCAGCTCGGGGATCTGCTCCAGCTCGGCGTCCCAGTCCCAGCCGGTCCCGGTCAGGTACTCCCAGCCGCGCCCGACGGGCGGCGCGATCGTCCGCATCGAGTCGAACTCGCCGCTCGACTCGTCGACCGACACGGCCGTCAGCTGCGGATGCAGCCGCACCCGCTGCTGGGTGGTCACGGTGCCCGCGGTGTCGGCATAGAACTTGTTCTCGTGCACGGTGAGCAGCGAGGCGTCCACGTGGTTCACGCCCCTGGCCGCCAGCAGCCGGCGGCTCCACTCCGCCAGCAGCGCGGCCTTCTCCTCGTCGGGCACCGAGAAGGGATCGATCTCGTACGAGGAGACCCACGTCTTCTCGGCGTGCACCGGCTCGTCCGCCAGCTCCACCCGCTCGTCCGACCCCGCGGCCCTGATCACCTGCGCGGAGAGCTTCGCCATCGCCACCGCCTGCGAGGCGACCTTGGCGGCCGCGTCCAGGGTCAGGTCCACCCCGGACGCGAAGCCCCACGTACCGCCGTGCACGACCCGGACCGCGTACCCGAGGTCGGTGGTGTCCGACGATCCCGCGGGCTTGGCGTCCCTGAGCCGCCAGGACGCGCTGCGCACCCGCTCGAACCGGAAGTCCGCATGCTCGGCCCCCAGCGCACGCGCGCGTGCGAGCGCGGCGTCGGCCAGGGCCCTTAGCGGAAGCGCCGTGAAGGCTTCGTCGATGGAATGAGGCACGGAGGTCTCCCTGCTGTCGTGGCCTGTCGGCTCCGATCATGTCGCGGGAGCGGCCCGGCGGACCACATGTTTCGGTCCAAGGCGGGGCCATTCTGTAGGGACCCGACAGCGTCGCACTCGCGCCACTGTCGGTGCCCGCTTGCCCACGGAAGCGGCGCTACCGATAGGTTTTCGATGAAGCCGCCTGCCATCCAGCTGTTCGGGCGGGCTGTCCGACCGCATCAGACCGCAAACGAAAGGGTGATCCGTTGAGCCGCTCGGTTCTCGTCACCGGAGGCAACCGGGGCATCGGCCTCGCCATCGCCCGCGCTTTCGCCGACGCCGGCGACAAGGTCGCGATCACGTACCGCTCGGGTGAGCCGCCGGCCGGCTTCCTCGCCGTCAGGTGCGACATCACCGACGCCGAGCAGGTGGAGCAGGCCTACAAGGAGATCGAGGAACAGCACGGTCCGGTCGAGGTCCTCGTCGCCAACGCCGGCGTCACCAAGGACCAGCTCCTGATGCGCATGACCGAGGAGGACTTCACCTCGGTCATCGACACCAACCTCACGGGCACCTTCCGCGTCGTCAAGCGCGCCAACCGCGGCATGCTGCGCGCCAAGAAGGGCCGCGTCATACTGATCTCCTCCGTGGTCGGCCTGCTCGGCCAGGCGGGTCAGGCGAACTACGCCGCCTCCAAGGCCGCCATGGTCGGCTTCGCGCGTTCCCTCGCCCGTGAGCTGGGCTCGCGCAACATCACCTTCAACGTCGTCGCGCCCGGCTTCGTCGACACCGACATGACCAAGGCGCTCACCGAGCAGCAGCGCGAGAGCGTCCTGTCGCAGGTGCCGCTCGGCCGTTACGCGCAGCCGCAGGAGATCGCCGCGACGGTGCGGTTCCTCGCCTCGGACGACGCTTCGTACATCACTGGAGCCGTCATCCCCGTTGACGGCGGACTGGGAATGGGTCACTGATCACCATGAGCGGAATCCTCGAGGGCAAGCGCATCCTGATCACGGGTGTGCTGATGGAGTCCTCCATCGCCTTCCACGTCGCCAAGCTCGCCCAGGAGCAGGGCGCCGAGATCATCCTGACCGCCTTCCCGCGGCCCACGCTGACCGAGCGCATCGCCAAGAAGCTGCCGAAGCCGACCAAGGTCATCGAGCTGGACGTCACCAACGACGAGCACCTCGCCCGCCTGGCCGACGTGGTCGGCGAGGAGCTGGGCGGCCTCGACGGCGTCGTCCACTCCATCGGCTTCGCCCCGCAGGACGCGCTCGGCGGCAACTTCCTCAACACGCCGTTCGAGTCGGTCTCCACCGCCATGCACGTCTCGGCGTTCTCCCTGAAGTCGCTGACGATGGCCTGCCTGCCGCTGATGCAGAACGGCGGCTCGGTCGTCGGCCTCACCTTCGACGCGTCCTTCGCCTGGCCGCAGTACGACTGGATGGGCCCGGCCAAGGCCGCCCTGGAGGCCACCAGCCGCTACCTCGCCCGCGACCTGGGCAAGCAGAACATCCGCTGCAACCTCATCTCCGCCGGCCCGCTCGGCTCGATGGCCGCCAAGTCCATCCCGGGCTTCGGCGAGCTGGCCTCCGTGTGGGACACCCGCTCCCCGCTGGAGTGGGACCTCAAGGACCCGGAGCCGGCCGGCAAGGGTGTCGTCGCGCTGCTGAGCGACTGGTTCCCGAAGACCACCGGCGAGATCATCCACGTGGACGGCGGTCTGCACGCCATCGGCGCGTGACCCTCGTCTGACGTCGACGCCCCGTTCCCCGCGCTCCGCGGGGGCGGGGCGTCACTCGTTCGGCGTACCCGGCCGGGCGGGGACCGGGGTCAACGGCGCACTCTGGATTACGGGTTCACCCCGCGCATCCTCCGCAGCCCGGCCGAGGAGGTCCCCTTGTGCGCCTGTCCCGCAGCCTGGCCCCGCTGACCGTGGCCGTAGCTCTCGTACTCTCCCTGCCGTACGACGCGCTGCCCCACGCGCGCGCGGGCCACGGCAAGCCGTCCGCGCCGAGCCTGTTCGGCGCCGCGTGCCGTACGACCGTCACCGGCTCGCACGTGGTGGCGTACTGCCACAACCCCTACGTCGACACCGACCGGGTGCGGCTGCACATCGAATGCGCCCGCTGGTGGGACATCGACACCGACAGCGCCCCGGTGGACACCGCGGCCGCCATGACCGTACGGCTGACCGGCCGGTGCTGGAAGGAAGTCCGCTCGGTGTGGATCAGCCACCAGAAGGCGCGCTGAACCGGCCCGGACGGCACAGGAACGGATAGCTCGCCGCCTCCTCGGCGGCGGTCTCGGCGTCGCCGGTCCGGATCGCGTCCACCAGCCGGGTGTGATCCATGTACGTCTCGGGCGTCAGCTCGGCGCCGACGTCCGCGCGCAGCCAGTCCCGCAGCACCTCTCCCAGGTCGGCGTACATCGCCGTCATGACGTCGTTGTGGGAGGCGGCCACCACGGCCAGGTGGAAGGTGGCGTCGGCGCTCACGAACGCCTCGGCCTCGCCGGTCTCCCAGGCCTCCTCCCGCCGGGCCAGGAGCGCGTCCAGCTGCTTGAGGTCCTTCTCGGTGCGCCGCTCGGCGGCCAGCTTGGCCGCCGCCGACTCCAGCGTGGAGCGCAGCTCGGCGATGTGCCGGGGGTCGGCGTCCGCGAACCGGCGGTGCATCACGCCGGCCAGCTCGCTCGTCGCCGCGACGTACGTGCCCGAGCCCTGGCGGATGTCCAGCAGGCCGTTGTGCGCGAGCGCGCGGACGGCCTCGCGGACCGTGTTGCGGGCGACGCCGAGCTGCTCGACCAGCTCCGGCTCGGTCGGGATGCGCGAGCCGACCGGCCACTCGCCGGAGGCGATCTGATTGCGCAGCTCGGCGATGACCTGCTCGGACAGCGCCGAACGACGCGGGTGGCTCAGGGGCATGGCACACCTTCGCACGCGAGGCCCGGGCGGCTGCGTCCCGGGGATGGACAACCAATCATCCCATGATTCTATGATGGACGGCATGGCTGGTGAGGAAACCCGGACCGCGGAAGACCCGACCGCGGCAACCCGTACGCAGCGGTCGTCGGCCGAACGCGGTACGACGGCCGCGGCGGCCACCCGTCGCACACCCCCCACGCGCGCGTGGGCGACACGGCTGGTCGTCGTCGGCATCGTGCTGTCCGCGCTGAACCTCCGGCCGGCCATCACGAGCCTCGGCGCCCTCCTGGAGGAGGTCCGCGACGGCCTCGGCATGAGCGGCGGCGTGGCCGGGCTGCTCACCTCCGTGCCTCCGCTCTGCTTCGCCGCCTTCGGCGTCACCGCACCCCGGCTGGCCCGCCGCTTCGGACCGGCCGCGGTGGTGTGCGCGGGCATGGCCGCCATCACCGCGGGCCTGCTGATACGGCCCTACGCCGGCGGCACGGCCGGCTTCCTGGCCGCCAGCGCACTCACCCTCATGGGCATCGCCGTCAGCAACGTGCTGATGCCGGTCATCGTCAAGCGCTGGTTCCCCGACCGGGTCGGCTCCATGACCGGCCTGTACTCCATGGCCCTCGCCCTCGGCACCTCCGTCGCCGCCGCGGTGACCGTGCCCCTGACCGACGCCATGGGCGGCAGCTGGCAGTCCGGACTCGCCGTGTGGGCGGCGCTCGCGGCAGCCGCCGTACTGCCCTGGCTGCCGCTGGTGCGGGAGCGGGGCGCCGCGCCCGCACCCGACCGCGCCCACGAACCGGTGCGCGCGGCGCGGGACCAGCAGGCCCCGCTGCGCATCACCCGCAGCCCTACCGCCTGGGCGCTCGCCGTCTTCTTCGGGCTCCAGGCCACCGCCGCGTACATCACGATGGGCTGGATGGCCCAGATCTTCCGCGACTCCGGCGTCCCCGCGGGCACGGCGGGCCTGCTCCTCGCCGTCACCATGGTGATGGGCGTGCCCCTGGCCTTCGTCATCCCGCGGGTCGCCACCCGGCTGCCCCACCAGGGACCGATCGTGCTGCTCCTGGGCGTCTGCGGCCTCGCCGGATACGCCGGCCTGTACTTCGCGCCGGCCGCCGGCGCCTGGGCCTGGGCCGTGCTGCTCGGCGTCTCCAACTGCGCGTTCCCGCTGGCGCTGACGATGGTCGGCATGCGGGCCAGGACAGGCCCGGGCGTGGCCCAGCTGTCCGCGTTCGCCCAGAGCACCGGATACCTGATCTCCGTCCCCGGCCCGCTGCTGGTCGGCGTGCTCTACCAGCACAGCGGCGGCTGGGGCGTGCCGATCGCCCTCATGGCGGGACTGATGCTGCCCCAGATGGCGGTGGGCTTCCTGGCGGGCCGCGACCGCATCGTGGAGGACGAGGCGGCGGCGCGCTGACCACCCCGACGCGAGGGACGCGCACGAAGGGTGCGAGACTGGCGGCATGCCAGTGCTCGACCCGAACCCGCAGAACGGCCAGAAGAAGATGCTGATCGTCTTCGGCGCGTTCTTCGCCATCTTCGCGATCATCGCCGTCATCGCGACGATCGCCTCACCCTGATCCGGCCCCCCGCCCGACCCGCGACGCGCCCCGATGGTGGGGCTGGCCCCACCATCCCCTAGGGGGCCAGTGTCAGGGTCAAGTGGGTGGATCACCGGATGGGTTGAGGGCCCCGGACTCCGTAGCTTCGAGATGTGACCGCGTCAGGCGGCCAGGACCACTCGAGGACCCACGGAGGCGACCATGCCGGCCCGCACGCGCACCCGGCCCCACCCGGCGACCACGGGCGGCGTCGACATCCGGCTGCCCTGGTGGGCGCTCGCCCTGCCCACGCTCGCCTTCGTCGCGCTGCTGACGCTGATACTGAACCCGTCGGACGCCCACGCGGCAACCGGTGATCCGGCGATCACGCAGCTCTTCGAGCGCGTGCAGCAGCTCCTCGCGCGCTGACGCGGAGCCTGCGTACGCGGTGAATCCGCATGTCAACTCCCTGCGCCACATGGCCTGTTTCATGCGAAGCTGGGTCACATGAGCGTCGCAGAACCCCGCAGGATCGCCCTCTTCCGGCATGCGAAAGCCGACTGGCCCCAGGTGTCCGACCACGACCGCCCGCTCGCCGAGCGGGGCCGCAAGGACGCCGCAGTCGCCGGGCGCAGGCTGGCCGACACCGGCATCACCTTCGACCTGGCCCTGTGCTCCACCGCGGTCCGGACCCGCGAGACCTGGAAGCTCGCCGTCCACGAACTCGCGCACCGGCCGAAAACCACCTATGAGGAGCGTCTCTACGAGGCCTCGCCCGGCGAGCTGATCGCCGTGCTCAACGAGATCCCGGACGACGTGCAGAACGTGATCCTGATCGGCCACAACCCGGGTGTGCACGGCCTGGCCGACATCCTCGCGGGCGACTCCGAGGGTGACGCCCGCGAGCGGATGAACCGCCGCGGCTTCCCCGCCGCGGGCTTCGCGCTGCTGTCCTACGACGGCGCGTGGAAGAGCCTGGAGCCGGCCGTGGCCACGCTGACGGAGTACTGGGCCCCGTCCGAGTGACGGCGCCCACGGCAGGAGGGCCCGGCACCGTGGTGGTGCCGGGCCCTCCTCGCATCCGGTGCGCGATCCGTCCGGGGCGGTTCAGCCCTCGTCGTGGGTGTCGGCCGCCTCGACCTCTTCGCGGGTGACACCCAGCAGATACAGGACCGTGTCGAGGAAGGGGAAGTTCACCGCCGTGTGCGCGGCCTCGCGGACCACCGGCTTGGCGTTGAAGGCGACCCCGAGACCGGCCGCGTTCAGCATGTCCAGGTCGTTGGCGCCGTCACCGATCGCCACCGTCTGCGACAGCGGCACCCCGGCCTCCGCGGCGAATCGGCGCAGCAGCCGCGCCTTGCCCGCGCGGTCCACGATCTCGCCGGTGACCCGCCCGGTCAGCTTCCCGTCGACGATCTCCAGCGTGTTGGCCTGCGCGAAGTCCAGCCCCAGCCGCTCCTTCAGGTCGTCCGTGACCTGGGTGAACCCACCGGATACGACCCCGACTTGGTAGCCGAGGCGCTTCAGGGTGCGGATGAGCGTGCGCGCGCCCGGTGTCAGCCGTACCTCGTTGCGCACCTTCTCCACCACCGAGGCGTCCAGCCCCTTCAGCAGCGCGACCCGCGCGTGCAGCGACTGCTCGAAGTCCAGCTCCCCGCGCATCGCGGCGGCCGTCACCTCGGCGACCTGGTCCTCGCACCCGGCGTGCGCGGCGAACAGCTCGATGACCTCGTCCTGGATGAGGGTGGAGTCCACGTCCATGACCACCAGCCGCTGGGCGCGCCGGTGCAGGCCCGCCGAGACGACGGCGATGTCGACACCCAGTGCCGCCGCGTCGGACGCCAGGGCCGTGCGCAGCGGCTCGGTCTCCACACCGGAGACGGCGAACTCCACCGCGGTCACCGGGTACTTGGCGAGGCGGAAGATGCGGTCGATGTTGCCGCCGGCCTTGGCGATCCGGGCGGCGATGGCGGCTGTCGACTCGGCGGTGAGGGGGTGACCGAGGACGGTCACCAGGGAGCGCCCGTGACCACGAGGACGGTTGTCGCCGTGTCCCGAGATGATCTCCGCCTGCATCTTCATCGACTCGGCCCAGCTGTGCACGGTGGCCCTCAGGTCGCCCTCCAGGCCCGCCGGCGGCTGGGTGACCAGCGCGCACAGCACCAGGCGACCCCGGGTGACGACCTGCTCGATGTCGACCACGTCGACGAGGTAGGCGGCAAGGGTGTCGAAGAGGCCGGCCGTGATGCCCGGCCTGTCCTTGCCGAAGATCTTGACGAGGAGAGTGGGGACCTCGGAGGTCTGCGAAGCGCTCATGGTGTCACCACCGTATCCGGCACCCAGTGCCTTCCGCCTGTGAGGTCCGCCTGACGGACACGGAACAATGGGTGTCGGGCCGATGTAGAGAATCTTGACGCTGGACGACGGCGCGCCCGCTGCGCCACCGGCGTACGGCTCGGGCTCTACCACGACTGTGACACGCCTGCGCTCGCCACGGGCAGCACCAGGGCGTCCGCTCCGCACGGCCGCCCCTGGCTCACCTCCTGGGCCTGCCGGGCGGAGACGGCGGCAGCGGCGGAGGGGGCGGCGGCCCCTCGTCCGGAGTATCCGGCGCGCGATCACGTGGACGCGCGCCGGGACGGCCTCGGGGCGCGGGGGGCAGCGGGCCGAGGGGCCGGGCCACGGTGGGGGCGCCGTACACGTCGTCCCCGTTCGAGGGCGGCCGCACGTCCTCGGGCTCCGCCCGGAACTGCTCCGGCACCTGGAGGTAGGGGTTCGTCTCCGGGTTCGGGGGCCGGTACGGCCTGCTCGGCACGTACGGTCCGGCCCGGCCCCCACGGCCGTACGCGGCGCGCCCGGACTCACCGCCGTACCCCGGAACCGCACCCCGCACCCCACCCGGCACGCCACCCCGCCCCGGCCCCACCGCCCGAGCCCCCGCGGCCCCCGCCACCCAGGCGAGCAGCGCGCCCGCCGCCCCGGCCCCCGCACCCCACAGGGCGCCCAGGAGCAGCGCCATGCCCAGGTGGCCGTGCAGCTCGATGCCCGCGCCGAAGGCGTCGAAGCCCAGCACGGACAGTGAGGCGTCCACCGAGACGTCGGCCAACCAGGCGAGGGAGGGCAGAGTGAGCGCGGTCGCGATCCCGAGCCGCAGGGCGCAGCGGCCCGCGAAACCCGCCGCACCACCCTGTCCCGGCAGCGGCGTCCGTACCGCCGCCAGCACCCCGGCCAACAGCATCATCAGCGCCGTCGCCACCACGAGCAGCCACACCCGCCCGTCCAGCTCGGCCAGCCGGCCCACCGTGACGGGCTGGTCGGAGTGCGCGCTCAGGAGCTGGTCGAGAGGGTGGGGCAGCACGGTGCCCAGTGCGCCGGTGGCCTTGCCGTCCCAGGGAACGAACAGGCCGATCGGGACGCCGAGCCACACCCCGTTCGGGGCGCCCAGCAGGGCCGCGCCCGCGATCCGGCGCGGATGGTCGTCGCCGATCGCCGCGTACGCCGCTGCCGCGAGCCCGGTGGCCACGGCCACCAGCAGCACGGTGACGAGCGCCGACACGGCCGGCCGCACGACCCGGTGCACGGCGTCCCAGCCGGGCGGCAGGGGAGTGCGCCGGGAGGCGAGCAGGGCGATCAGCAGGACTCCGGCGGACCAGCAGAGGCCGCCGAGGAGGGTGGGCGCGGTGTCCACGGTGAAACCGACGGCGGCCTTCGCGTGGATCAGATCGCCGATCCGGTCCGGCAGCAGCCCGCCGACGTCCCCCAGACCGGGGATGTCCAGGCCGCCCCCCTTGCCGCCCCCGCCGGGCAGCTTGTCCAGACCGAGCGAGCCGCCGTCGATCGTGATGACGTCGTGCCCGGCCCACGCCAGCCCGCCCAGCGTGGCCACGAAGAGGGCGACCACCGCGCCCGCGCGCGCGAGGAGTTCGGACGGCGCGATCACAACTCCGGCCGTGCGCAGGGACCGTAGGAAGAACCACGACAGCAGCAGGGCGCCGACCAGGCTCACCCCCAGTGGCGTGATCTCGACGGCTGTGTGGGCCTCGGCACCCTTCAGCCCGAAAGCGGTCACATCGCCCGACGGCGAGACCGAACCACCCGCCCCGAGCGCCACAACGGCCGCCGTCATGGGGCCCAGTGAGCCCGCCGCGTCCGCCTGCAGCAGATGCAGACCGAGCGCGGCCGTGCCCGCCATCCCTATCAACGCCCAGCTGACGGCGGCGATCGCGGACAGCAGGATGTCCGTCCACGGCAGCGAGGTGCCGTGCCGTGTGGTCTCGACGCCCGTGGCAGCGCTCATGGCAGACCCCCCGATCCGCGGCGCGGCACCGCAGCCGCGCTTGTCCCCCTCGCGGGGGATTACCACTCTCCGGCCCGGTTTCAACCCCGTCAACGGGGCGAGTTGAAGCGCGTGCGGGCGCCCTCCACAAGGCCCGACTTTCGGTCACGGGGCCGCGCCTGAAATAGTTCCCCACGATGTTCGACATCCCTAGACTCCCTGTGATGGGGGTAACTCGGGGGACAACTCAGTGGGGCATGGAGTGCCGGAACTCGTACTGGAAACAAACGGACAGACCTGGACGCTCGACCCGTCCAGGCCTTACACCCTCGGACGTGATCCGCAGGGTGACATCGTCTTCGACGACGCCAGGGTCTCCTGGCGTCACGCCACGGTCAGCTTCAACGGCCGCAGTTGGGTCATCGAGGACCACGGCAGCACCAACGGCACCTTCGTGCAGGGCCAGCGGATCGGCCAGACCGAGATCGGCCCGGGCTCGGCGGTGCACCTCGGCAACGCGACCGACGGACCGCGCCTGAACCTGTCCGGCGCCGTCGCCGTTCAGCCTCAGCAGCAGGCCGCGCCGTACGCGGCCCAGGGCGCGGGGGCCGGCTGGGCGCAGCAGGCTCCGCAGCAGCAGGCTCCGCAGGCCGGCTGGCAGCAGCCGCAACCGGTCGCGCCGATCCCGCAGCAGCAGGGCGCCCCGGCCGAGCAGTACGCGCAGAAGGGGCCCGGTGGTGGCGCGGGGGCGCCGCCGGTCCACGGCGACCGCAGCCCCACGACCTTCCACCAGTTCGCCATCGGCAACGTGATGCGCATCGGTCGTGCCCTGGAGAACGAGCTGGTCGTCTCCGACCTGCAGGTCTCCCGGCACCACGCCGAGTTCCACTCGGTGCCCGGCGGCCGTTTCGAGATCCGCGACCTGGGCTCGCACAACGGCACCTACGTCAACGGTCAGCCGATCGCCAAGGGCGGCTCGGTACAGCTCGGCCCGAACGACATCGTCGGTGTCGGCCACTCGACCTTCCGCATCGTCGGCGACCGCCTCGAGGAGTTCGTCGACACCGGTGAGGTCTCCTTCTCCGCGCGCCACCTGACCGTCACGGTCGACGGCGGCAAGCAGATCCTGAAGGACGTCTCCTTCGGCGTCCCGGAGAAGTCGCTGATCGCGGTCATCGGCCCGTCCGGTTCCGGCAAGTCGACCCTGCTGAAGGCGCTCACCGGCTACCGGCCCGCCAACCAGGGCGAGGTGCTGTACGACAACCGCAACCTCTACAAGCAGTTCGCCGAGCTGCGCCAGCGCATCGGTCTGGTCCCGCAGGACGACATCCTGCACAAGGAGCTGACCGTCAAGAAGGCCCTCAAGTACGCGGCCAAGCTGCGCTTCCCCGCCGACACCACGGCCCAGGAGCGCGACGCCCGCATCGACGAGGTGCTGCGCGAGCTGAAGCTCGACATCCACAAGGACAAGAAGGTCACCTCCCTCTCCGGTGGCCAGCGCAAGCGTGTCTCGGTGGCCCTGGAGCTGCTCACCAAGCCGTCGCTGATCTTCCTGGACGAGCCGACCTCGGGCCTCGACCCGGGCATGGACCGCGACGTCATGCAGCTGCTGCGGGGCCTGGCCGACGACGGCCGCACGGTCCTCGTGGTCACCCACTCCGTGGCCGAGCTGGCGATCTGCGACAAGCTCCTGGTGATGGCCCCGGGCGGCGCGGTCGCCTACTTCGGCCCGCCGGAGGAGGCGCTGAACTTCTTCGGCTACGACACCTGGGCCGACGTCTTCTCCGCCTTCGAGAACTACCGTGAGTACGACTGGGCGGGCCGCTGGAAGGGCTCGCAGCACTACCAGATGTACGCCGCGGACATCGACGCCGTCGCCCCGCAGTCCGTACACATGCCTCCGCCGCAGGCGATGAAGCCGCCCAAGCCGCAGGGCTGGGGTTCGCAGCTGATGACCCTGATCCGGCGGTACGTGGCGGTCATCGCCTCCGACAAGGGATTCCTGGCGCTGACGGTGATCCTGCCGGCGGTGCTCGGCGCGGTCAGCCTGCTGATCGACCACAACCGGGGCCTGCTGGTCAACGAGGCGGTCAACCCGCGCACCGGCGCGCACGTCCCGAACGGTACGGCCACCACGGTGCTGCTGATCCTCGCGGTCGGCGCGTGCTTCGCCGGTGCGGCCAACTCGGTGCGTGAGCTGATCAAGGAACGGGTCATCTACGAGCGGGAGCGCGCGACCGGCCTGTCCCGGTCGGCCTACCTGATGTCGAAGGTGGTCGTCCTGGGCGCGGTCACCGTGCTACAGGGCCTGATGGTCGGCGTGATCGGCTTCTCCAGCCGGGAGATCCCGGACGAGGGGCTCGTCCTCGGCAAGTCGACGCTGTTCGAGCTGTGCCTGCCGATCATGGCGCTCGGCTTCACCTCGATGATGTTCGGCCTGGTGATCTCCTCGCTGGTGAAGACCGCCGAGAAGACCATGCCGCTGCTGGTGATGTTCGCGATCATCCAGGTCGTCTTCACCGGCTGCCTCTTCACCCTGCACGGCACCCTCGGCGTCAACGAGTTCTCGTACCTGATGCCGTCGCGCTGGGCGGTGGCCGCCGCGGGCACCACGCTGGACTTCAACAACATCGCGCCGAACACCGACGACCCGAGCAGCACGGATCCGCTGTGGAACCACGAGGCCTCGGCCTGGGGCCTGGACATGTTCGCGCTGATCGTCCTCGGTGTGGTCTGCGGCTTCTTCGTCGCCCGCTTCCTGCGCCGGCACGAGCCTGAGGTCATGCGGAAGTAACCGCGCCTGTACGACGCGAAGGGCGGCACCCCCTCACGGGGTGCCGCCCTTCGGCGTTGCGTCGTCAGAGGTCCGCGCTGCCTCAGTACGCGCTGTTGACGTTGTCGATCGAGCCGTACTTGTCGGCCGCGTAGTTGGCGGCGGCGGTGATGTTGGCGACCGGGTTGTAGATGTTCCACGAGGTGCCGGCGACGTGGTACGCGTTGAAGGTCGGCGGGATGACCTGCAGCAGGCCCTTCGAGGGGATGCCGTTGATCGCGTTGATGTCCCAGTTGTTGATAGCCATGGGGTTGCCGGACGACTCCCGCATGATGTTCTTGTGCAGGCCGTTGTAGCTGCCCGGGATGCCCTTGGCCTTCATGATGTCCAGGGCCTGGCGGATCCAGCCGTCGAGGTTGTTCGCGTAGGTCTTCGCGGCGACCAGCTGGATCTGGGGGCGCTGCGCGGAACGGCTCGCGGCCTCCTTGGCGGCGCGCTCCTGGGCGGCCTTCTTGACGGCCTCGGCGGCGGCCTTCTGCTTCGCCGCGGTCTCGGCCTTCGCCTTGGCGGCGGCGTCGACCGCGGCCTTCTGCTTGGCGGCGAAGGCGTCGAGCTTGACGGTCTCCGTGGCGAGCTGGCTGGTGAGCGTGCCCTTGACGTCCTTGGCCGGCTGGGCGGCCACCTGCGGCGCCTGGGCCGGGGCACCGGCGGAGATGGTCTCGGCGCTGCTGGGGACGGCCGAGAAGGCGAGAGCGGCGGCGCCGAGGACGCCGACACCGGCGATCGCGATCTTGTGCTGCTTGGTCAGCGAGCGACTATGACCACGGGTGAGGATGTTCTTGGGCATGCTGATGGACCTCTTCGGATAGCGCGGAGGTCGCTCTGCGTCCGCGGGAGGAATCCGGTCCTCCTGCACGAACGCCGCGGGGGGAACCCCGCAGCGCTGAGCGACGGGAGCAATTCTTAGCGGCCGCAAAATCCCGTGGCAAAGGTGTGACGTACGATCCTCGATAGTGGATCAGGGAAGGGCAAAACGGGACAGACTGGAACGTCTGCCCCGTTCGTGCCGGGAGGGTATATCTCCTATGTCCGTTCGTACGTGATGTGTGCCCTATGTGCGGGCTCACATCGGAGGCGTGACGGTCTCACCAGGAGTTGCCGTCGCAACGCTCTGCGTGAGGGTTCTACTCCGGGAGGATGAGGTGGACGTCCCCGAACTCGTGCCACAGATAGAGCCCGCGCAGCGCCTCCTCGTACGCGCGGTCGACCGCGGCCCGCCCCGCGACCGCCTCCAGCATCAGCAGATGCGAGGCCTCCGGCTCGTGCAGCCCGGTCAGCAGCCCGTCGACCACGCGCACCCCCCGCTCGGGCGTGACCACCAGGTCGGTCCACCCGTCGGCCGCCCGCACCGCCCCGTCCGGCCCGGTCGCCGACTCCACGGCCCGCACGGCCGTCGTCCCGACCGCGATCACCCGCCCGTCACCCGCCCTCACGGCGTTGATCAGCCGAGCCGACGCCGCCGGCACCGCGAACCGCTCCGGGTACGGCGGCTCGTGCGCCTCCGCCGACGCCACCCCCGTGTGCAGCGTGATCGGCGCGAACTGCACCCCACGGCTCACCAGCTCCGCCACCAGCCGCGCGGTGAAGGGCCGTGCCGCACTCGGCATCTCCGCGCTGCCCGCCCCGTCCGGCGAGGGCAGCGCGAACACCGTCTGGTACACGGACAGCGGCTGGTCCCGCTCCGTATAGGAGTAGCGGATGGGCCGCCCGTGCTCCCGCAGCACCCGAAGGACCTCCGCCCCGGACACCCGAGCCCACCACAGCCGCTCACCCCGCCCGCTCAGCGGCTCCTCCAGCACCAGCCGGGCCCCGCCCGGCAGCCACACCTCTCTCCCCGCAGGCCTGCCCGCACGCGCGCGCGTGGTACCTCTCCCGTCCGGATCCCGCAGCTCGACCGCCCACCGCCCGTCGTCCCCGCGCGTCGAGAAGTGCACCACCACGCGCGCGTGCCCGATCCGCCCGTCCACCGCGGCGGCCAGCGTGGGCGAGGTGTTCACCACCAGCAGGTCCCCCGCCCGCAGCAGCCGCGGCAACTCGGCGAACGCGTGGTGCGTCGCCTCCGTGCCGCGCGACACCAGCAGCCGTACGTCGTCCCGGTCCAGACCGGGACCGCGCTGCTCGGCCGGCACCCGCGCCGACAGCTCCTCCGGCACCTTCACCGCGATGGTCATCGCCCCTCCGTCAGGGCCGGCGCCGCATACCGCCCGCTCGCCGGCCGCTCCTCCAGCAGCCGCAGGAACGCCGGTACGACGCTGCCGGGCGCCGGACGCGGATCGTCGTCGTCCGGTACGGCCGCCACGTACAGGTCCGTGGCCATGTCCCCGGGGTCCACCGCCCACACCCGGAGCCCCGGCTCCTCC
Source organism: Streptomyces sp. NPDC001450 (assembly GCF_053597295.1). Lineage (NCBI taxonomy): Bacteria > Bacillati > Actinomycetota > Actinomycetes > Kitasatosporales > Streptomycetaceae > Streptomyces > Streptomyces sp. NPDC001450. The sequence goes on along the minus strand of NZ_JBSFHY010000015.1, from coordinate 10,200 downwards.
GCGCCGAGCACCGCGGCGAGCTGGTCAAGGGCCGCCTTCGAGGCGCCGTAGCCACCCCACGTCTCGTACGCCTCCACCGCCGCGTCCGAGCTGACCGCGACGACCGCGCCCGCCGGCGACTCCCGCAGCAGTGGCAGCGCCTCCTGGACCAGGCCCAGCGCCGCCACCACGTTCACCTCCAGCGCCCGCCGCAGCCCCGTGAGGGGCAGCTCCGCCAGCCGCACCAGCGGCTCGGCACCCAGCGCGCTCGCGTTGCTCACCACCAGGTCGACGCCGCCCAGCTTCCGCGCGGCGGCCACCAGCTCGGCCCGGTGCCCGGCGTCCGTGACGTCCCCGGGCAGCGCCTCCACCCGCGCACCGCGCCCGGCGACCGCCTGCGCGGCCTCCCCCAGGGGCCCCGCGCCGCGGGCGTCGAGGACCAGGTCCCAGCCCCGCGCGGCCAGCGCCTCGGCGAGCGCCCGCCCCAGGCCCTTGGAGGCCCCCGTGATGATCGCTACCGGCATGACAACCGTCCCCTCGTCGCTTGCCGCTCCGTCGGAGCGGTGATCACAACGTAGGAACGGCACCCCCCGCACCGCCTCGGACGCGGGCCGCAATGCGGCGGGGCCCTTCGACGTACGCCGCACGTCGCCGGGCCGGAGACCTACCTCACCGGACCTAGGTCCATCGGACCGGACCCGGCCGTCACCGGTCCGATCCGTACTGTCACACCCCGCCGGTACCGTGAGGACATGAGTCAAGGCCCCCGGTCCGGCCTCGCCGCGGTGAGTTCCGCGCTGCTGGCCATGAGCAGGCATCTGGAGGTGCGCGACGTCCTCAAGACGATCGTCGCCTCCGCCCGCGAGCTGCTCGACGCGCAGTACGCCGCCCTCGGCGTCCCCGACGACCACGGCGGCTTCGCCCAGTTCGTCGTCGACGGCGTCAGCGACGCCCAGTGGAAGGCCATCGGCCCGCTGCCCCGCCAGCACGGCATCCTCGCCGCGATGCTGCAGGAGGCCCGGCCCGAGCGCCTCGCCGACGTGCGCAAGGACCCGCGCTTCGAGGGCTGGCCGTCCGCCCACCCGGAGATGTCCGACTTCCTGGGCCTGCCGATCAGGGACGGCGACGAGGTCATCGGCGCCCTCTTCCTGGCCAACAAGCTGCGCTCTGTGGGGGGAGACCCCCCACACCCCCCGTGCCCCAAACCGGAAGGCAGTTGCGGTTTCACCGAGGAGGACGAGGAGCTGCTCTCCATCCTCGCCCAGCACGCCGCGATCGCCCTCACCAACGCCCGTCTCTACGAGCGCAGCCGCGAGCTGACCATCGCCGAGGAGCGTTCCCGCCTCGCCCACGAGCTGCACGACGCGGTCAGCCAGAAGCTCTTCTCCCTGCGCCTGACCGCCCAGGCCGCGGCCGCGCTGATCGCCCGCGACCCCGCCCGCGCCAAGGGCGAGCTGCACCAGGTCGCCGCGCTCGCCGCCGAGGCTGCCGACGAACTGCGCGCCGCCGTGGTGGAGCTGCGTCCCGCCGCCCTGGACGAGGACGGCCTGATCGCCACCCTGCGCACCCAGACACAGGTCCTCGACCGCGCCCACACCGCGCGCGTCACCTTCGCCAGCAACGGCTTCCGCGCCCTGCCGGCCGCCCAGGAGGAGGCCCTGCTCAGGGTCGCCCAGGAAGCCCTGCACAACGCCCTGCGCCACTCCGGTGCCGAGCACGTCGACGTGACCGTGGACCGGCGCGGCGGCGGAGCCGTGCTGCGCGTCAGCGACGACGGCAGCGGCTTCGACCCGCGGTCGGTCCGCCGTGCCGGACGCCACCTGGGCCTGGTCTCGATGCGGGACCGGGCGAGCGGCGTCGGCGGCACGCTGACCGTGGAATCGGCGCCCGGCAAGGGCACCACGATCGAGATGGAGGTCCCCGGTGGCTGACGCGATCAAGGTGCTGCTCGTCGACGACCACCAGGTCGTCCGCCGGGGCCTGCGCACCTTCCTGGAGGTGCAGGACGACATCGAGGTCGTCGGCGAGGCCGCCGACGGCGCCGAGGGAGTCGCCCGTGCCGAGGAGCTGCGGCCCGACGTCGTCCTCATGGACGTCAAGATGCCGGGCATGGACGGCATCGACGCCCTGCGCAGACTCCGTGAACTGGACAACCCCGCGCGCGTGCTGATCGTCACCAGCTTCACCGAGCAGCGCACGGTCGTCCCGGCCCTGCGCGCGGGCGCCGCCGGGTACGTCTACAAGGACGTGGACCCCGACGCGCTGGCCGGCGCCATCCGCTCCGTGCACGCCGGGCACATCCTGCTCCAGCCCGAGGTCGCCGGCGCCCTGCTCTCCCAGGAGGAGGCCAACTCGGGGCAGGGACGAGCGGGGTCGCTCACCGAACGGGAGCGCGAGGTGCTCGGCCTGATCGCCGACGGCCGCTCCAACCGGGAGATCGCCCGTGCCCTCGTGCTGTCCGAGAAGACCGTCAAGACGCACGTCTCCAACATCCTGATGAAACTGGACCTCGCCGACCGCACCCAGGCCGCCCTGTGGGCCGTACGCCATGGCGTGACCGGCTGAAACGCCCTCCCCAACGCCTCACGCACGGCAACTCGGAAGGTTCCGTTCCGGACTGAGATTCATACCGTCGTGGGAATGTCACCCGGATGGCGCATCCTCCGGTGATCTCCGCCGTTCTCCAGTGCGTGCCGCGGTGAACCGCCGCGGCGAACGCCAAGGAGGGCTCAGACAGTGAAGAACCTGAAGAAGGCAGCGGCCGTGACGATGGTGGCCGGTGGTCTGGTGGCCGCCGGTGCGGGGATGGCCTCCGCCACGGACGGAGCCTGGGCCGGCGGTGCGGCCCACGGCTCTCCGGGTGTCGGCTCGGGCAACGTCGTCCAGGCCCCGGTGCACGTCCCGGTGAACGTGTCCGGCAACAGCGTGAACGTCATCGGTGTGCTGAACCCGGCCTTCGGCAACCTCGGCCTCAACCGGTGAGGCACGGCCACTGACGACCTCAGGCCTCCCGGGCCCACCGGGAGGCCTGTCCGGTTTTCATCCGAGTGGCCTGAACGGGGGCTCGACGTGCGGACCCCGCACCCCGGCGAGGACTCCGGCGTTGATCAGCGCACGACCCACGGCCGGGTCGGACCCGCACACGCAGGAGGAACCCGTTCCATGAACATCGCCAAGAAGGCCGCCCTCGCCCTGACCGTCGCCGGCATCGCCGCAGGCGCCTCCGCCGGAGCCGCCATCGCCGACTCGACCGCGAGCGGCGCGGCCACGACGTCCCCGGGTGTCGGCTCGGGCAACGTCGCCCAGGTCCCGGTCCACGTCCCGGTCAACGTCACCGGCGTGACCGCCAACGTGATCGGCGCCCTGAACCCGGCCTTCGGCAATACGACGGCCAACGGCTGAGGCGGCAAGCAGCCGAGAGAGCTCCCCGACCGACCGACTCGGGGAGCCTCTGCCTGCTCAGCGACCCCGCTCCCGCTCCCGCTCCTCCACGATGGAGTTGTAGGCCGCCACCTGCGCCCGCCGGGCCGTTCGCTCGACCGGCCGCAGCGCCGCGGACCGCGCCGCCATCTCGGTGGAGCTGACCGCACCCCCGTGCCCGTTGCCGTAGGCCAGGGACACCAGCAGCCCCACCCGCTGGGCCAGCTCCAACACCCGCACCGCACGCGGCGGGTACCCGGGCGCCAGCACCTCCCGCCCCCGCTCGGACCGCGCCCGGTACGCGTCGATCGCCGCCTCCGCCACCGGACCCGACCCGGCGACATCCAGCTTCGACAGCACGTCGGTCGCGTCCCGCAAGGCCTCCGCCAGCTCCCGCTCCGCCTCGCCCAGCGACGGCACGTCGGCGGGCGGCGCCTCCCGCACCGGCAGCACATGCCAGACCACCTCGACATGCACATCACCCTCGGGCCCGGCCGCGTACACCTCCGGAACCAGCCCGAAGGCGGCGCCGAAGCAGACCACCGCCTCCTCGGCCTCCAGCGCCCGCGCATTGAACTCCGGGGGCCCGCTCAGCCCCAGCGGATGACCGGGCGCGGGGAGCGCGATCCGCAGGCCGGTCACCCCCAGCGTCCGCAGCCGCCCGAGCGCGAGCGTGAGCCCGACCGGCGCCGGCTCACCCGGCAGCCCCTCGACCCGGTGCACCACGTCCTCGCCCACGATGGCGAGTACGGCGTCATCCGGAGAGACAAGTCCGGCCAAAAGGGCATTTCCCCAAGCGGCAAGGCGTCCTGAACGCGGTTCCGAGAGCATGCCTCCACCCTAAGGACCGGACCGATGGAATGGAGCGGCGCACTCGTGGCGTAGATTTCATGGGGGGCTGCGCCCACCGGCGCGGCGGACCGAGCCCACAGGCGTACGCGACAGCCGAGACCGGCACACTGCAAGGGGAGACAACGCGCTCATGAGCGATGTTCTGGAGCTTCAGGACGTATCCGTGGTCCGCGAGGGCCGGGCTCTGGTGGACCAGGTCTCCTGGTCGGTCAAGGAGGGTGAGCGCTGGGTCATCCTCGGCCCCAACGGCGCCGGCAAGACCACCCTCCTGAACGTCGCCTCCAGCTACCTCTACCCCAGCAAGGGCACCGCCACCATCCTCGGCGACACCCTCGGCAAGGTCGACGTCTTCGACCTGCGCCCGCGCATCGGCATCGCCGGCATCGCCATGGCCGACAAGCTCCCCAAGCGCCAGACCGTCCTCGAGACCGTGCTGACCGCCGCGTACGGCATGACGGCCCACTGGCAGGAGGAGTACGACGAGGTCGACGAGCAGCGCGCCCGCGCCTTCCTCGACCGCCTCGGCATGAGCGACTACCTCGAGCGCCGGTTCGGCACCCTCTCCGAGGGCGAGCGCAAGCGCACCCTCATCGCCCGCGCCCTGATGACCGACCCCGAGCTGCTCCTGCTCGACGAGCCCGCCGCCGGCCTCGACCTCGGCGGCCGCGAGGACCTGGTCCGCCGCCTCGGCCGGCTCGCCCGCGACCCCATCGCCCCCTCGATGATCATGGTCACCCACCACGTCGAGGAGATCGCCCCCGGCTTCACCCACGTCCTGATGATCCGCCAGGGCAAGGTTCTCGCCGCGGGCCCGATCGAGCTGGAACTGACGTCCCGTAACCTCTCCGTCTGCTTCGGCCTGCCGCTCGTCGTCGAGCAGGTCGGTGACCGCTGGACCGCTCAGGGCCTGCCGCTGTCCTGACGCCGCCCCGCTCCTTGTTCGCGCCCTGTCCGCCGCCCGACCGCGGTCCTACCATGACCATGTGAACGACATCTCCGCATGGGTGTGGTGGCTCGTCGGCGCGGCGGCGCTCGGAATCCCGCTCGTGGTCACCGCGATGCCGGAGTTCGGCATGCTCGCGGTGGGAGCCGTCGCGGCCGCGGTCGTCGCCGGCCTGGGTTTCGACGCCGTGGTCCAGGTGCTCGCCTTCGTCGTCGTCTCGGTCGCCCTCATCGCCGTCGTCCGCCCCATCGCGGCCCGGCACGGCAGACAGCTGCCCCAACTCGCCACCGGCGTCGATGCCTTGAAAGGCAAGCAGGCAGTCGTCCTGGAGCGCGTCGATGGCTCCGGCGGCCGGATCAAGCTCGCCGGAGAGATCTGGTCGGCCCGCGCACTGGACACCGGCCGCGTCTACGAAGTCGGCCAGGAAGTGGACGTCGTGGACATCGAGGGGGCCACCGCGATCGTCATCTGAGTCATCTGACCCACGAGTTGGGCGACGGTCTGCCAGACTCGACGAGCAAGATCTTCAACAACCACAAGATCTGCCACGGTGCCGAGGCGGAGAGGGGTACGGGGAACACGATGGAACCGGTCATCATCGTCCTGGTCATTCTGGTGGTGTTGGTCTTCATCGCCCTGATCAAGACCATCCAGGTCATCCCACAGGCCAGCGCCGCCATCGTCGAGCGCTTCGGCCGCTACACGCGGACACTCAACGCGGGCCTCAACATCGTGGTCCCGTTCATCGACACCATCCGCAACCGCATCGACCTGCGCGAACAGGTCGTACCGTTCCCGCCCCAGCCGGTGATCACCCAGGACAACCTGGTCGTGAACATCGACACGGTCATCTACTACCAGGTCACGGACGCGAGGGCGGCCACCTACGAGGTCGCCAGCTACATCCAGGCCATCGAGCAGCTCACGGTCACCACGCTCCGCAACATCATCGGCGGCATGGACCTCGAACGCACCCTGACCTCCCGCGAGGAGATCAACGCGGCCCTGCGCGGCGTGCTCGACGAGGCCACCGGCAAGTGGGGCATCCGCGTCAACCGCGTCGAGCTGAAGGCCATCGAGCCGCCCACCTCCATCCAGGACTCGATGGAGAAGCAGATGCGCGCCGACCGTGACAAGCGCGCGGCGATCCTCACCGCGGAAGGTACGCGCCAGGCAGCCATCCTCACCGCCGAGGGTGAGAAGCAGTCCCAGATCCTACGCGCCGAGGGTGAGGCCAAGGCCGCCGCCCTGCGCGCCGAGGGCGAGGCCCAGGCCGTCCGTACGGTCTTCGAGGCGATCCACGCCGGCGACCCGGACCAGAAGCTGCTCAGCTACCAGTACCTGCAGATGCTGCCGAAGATCGCCGAGGGGGACGCCAACAAGCTCTGGATCGTCCCCAGCGAGATCGGCGACGCCCTCAAGGGCCTCTCAGGCGCCATGGGCAATTTCGGTCCCCTGGGCGGCGGCCTGGGCGGCGGCAACACCGTCCCGCCCCAGAACAACGGCCCCAGCTCGGAGCGCCGCGAGAAGCCGAGCATCGACTGACAGTTCTTCACGTCGCCGGTTCCTGACGCGCCCCTGCAGGGGCGCGTCAGACGACTAGGCCGCGTCCCGAGCGAGCCACTCAGGAAGCGCGGCGAACTCCTCCTGCCCCAGGGCCAAGAGCATCGCATCCGCGGGAGTCGGCTCGAACGGCTCCCGAAGCAAGGCCATCCCGGCCTCCTCCGGAGTCCGATTGGCCTTCCGGTGATTGTCCTCCGCACACGCGGCGACCGTATTCAGCCACGTGTCCTGCCCACCCTGCGACCGCGGCAGCACATGGTCCACGGTCGTCGCCCTGCGTCCGCAGTACGCGCACCGGTGCCGGTCCCGGACCAGCACCCCCCGCCTCGACCACGGAGCTTGTCTTCGGAACGGCACCCGTACGTACCTGCACAGTCTGATCACCTGGGGCGCGGGTATGTCCACATCGGCACCGCGCATGCGCAGTTCGGGGTGGGCCTGCTCGACGACGGCCTTGTCCTGCAGGACCAGGACGACCGCTCGGTTCAGAGTCACCGTCGACAGCGGCTCGAAGCTCGCGTTCAGGACCAACGTGTCACGCATCCAGCCCACCTCCCGTGTGCACCTGCCCACCCCCCGGCGGGCTTGGATCAACTCTGGACGGGCGCGCCGAGATGGACAACGCAATAAAAAAATGCCCGCCTCCGATCACTTCCAAGACCGGAGGCGGGCAAACGTTCCATGAACGCTTGGCTGAATCAGTGCGCTGCGTCAGCCCTTGGCGGGGTTCTCGTACTCGCCGATGAGCTGGGCACGCGCGAGCGCGTGGAAGCGCAGATTGAAGCCGACGACGGCCGGAGAGACGTCCGCGTTCGGGCCGAGCTTCTCCTGGTCCACGGCGTACACCGTGAACACGTACCGGTGCGGGCCGTCCCCGGGCGGCGGAGCGGCACCGCCGAAGTCCTTCGACCCGTAGTCGTTGCGCACGTGCACCGCGCCCTCGGGCAGGCCCTCGAACTTGCCGCCGCCCGCACCGGCCGGCAGCTCCGTCACCGAGGCGGGGATGTCGAACAGGACCCAGTGCCAGAACCCGCTGCCGGTCGGCGCGTCAGGGTCGTAGCAGGTCACGGCGAAGCTCTTGGTCTCCGCGGGGAAGCCCTCCCACCGCAGCTGCGGCGAGGTGTTCCCCTCGGCGTAGACCTGAGCGCTCCCCAGCGTCGCGCCCTCCTCGATGTCCTCACTCGTCACCGTGAACGACGGCACGGGCGGATGGAAGTCGTGGGGGAGCGGCCGCCGCTTGAGCTCGGTCACCTCGGTACCTCCTGATCGTTCTCGTTCAGTAGGTCAGAGCCTAGAACCAGTTGCGCTTGCTGCCGACCTCGGACAGCCACTGGTTGAGGTAAGCCGCCCAGTCGGTCCCGTGGAAGTCGTTCAGACCCACCTGGAAGGAGCGGAAGGTGTCCGAGCCCTCGCTGAACAGACCCGGCTTCTTGTCCATCTCCAGGACGACGTCCATGGCGTGCTCGTCGGCCACGAAGCTCAGCTCGACCTGGTTCAGGCCCCGGTACTGCGACGGCGGGTAGAACTCGATCTCCTGGTAGAACGGCAGCCGCTGCCGCGTACCCCGGATGTGGCCGCGCTCCATGTCCGCGTTCTTGAAGCGGAAGCCCAGCTGGATGAAGGCGTCCAGGATCGCCTTCTGCGCCGGCAGCGGGTGCACGTTGACCGGGTCCAGGTCGGAGGAGTCCACGGCACGGGCGATCGCCAGTTCGGTGGTCACCCCGATGTGCATCCCGCGCAGGGCCTGCCCGTCGATCATCGTGACCGGCGTCTCCCAGGGGATCTCCAGGCCGAACGGCACCGCGTGCACGGCCCCCGCCTGCAGCTCGAAGGCACCACCGAGCCGCACCTTGGTGAACTCGATGTCCTGCTTGTACTCCTGGTCGCCGCTCTCGACCTCGACCCGCGCCTGCAGCCCGACCGACAGACCCTCGATGTCCTGGTTCACGGACCCGCCCTGGATCCGCACCTCGCCCTGGACCACACCGCCCGGTACGACGTTGGTCTCGGTCAGCACCGTCTCGACCGAGGCCCCGCCGGCCCCGAGGCTCGCGAGCAGCTTCTTGAACGCCATGACTCTCCCTTTACGAATGGACCCTCGACCCGTACAAACGCGATCCGGTCACGACCGGTTCCGAGGCCACACCCTGGCAAGGGGAGCGAACCTTGACCACCCCTTGGGCCGGAACCCTCTGGACTACGCTCGGACGGCATGATCGCGCCCCCGGACCGTACGCCACTGCGCCGAGAGTTCTTCGACCGCCCCGTCCTGGACGTCGCCCCCGACCTCCTCGGCCGCATCCTGGTCCGCACGACCCCCGACGGCCCGATCGCCGTGCGCCTCACGGAAGTGGAGGCGTACGACGGCCCGAACGACCCCGGCTCCCATGCCTACCGTGGCCGCACCGCCCGCAACGAAGTGATGTTCGGTCCCCCCGGACACGTGTACGTCTACTTCACCTACGGCATGTGGCATTGCATGAACCTGGTCTGCGGACCCGAGGGCAGGGCGAGCGCCGTTCTGCTCCGGGCCGGTGAAGTCATCGAGGGCACCGAACTGGCTCGCAAACGTCGACTTTCGGCCCGGAGCGACAAGGAACTGGCCAAGGGCCCGGCTCGCCTGGCCATGGCTCTGGGGGTCGACCGCGCCCTGGACGGCACGGACGCGTGCGCATCCGGTGAGACACCACTGAGGATGCTGACCGGCACTCCTGTGGCCCCTGACCAGGTACGCAGCGGTCCGCGCACCGGAGTCGCCGGCGACGGCGGCAACGGCGAGGTCCACCCCTGGCGTTTCTGGGTGGACAACGACCCGACGGTGAGCCCCTATCGGGCCCATGCGCCAAGGCGCCGCTCAAGTTGACGCGCCCTTGCAAGGTGCGTAATGTAGCCCGAGCCGCTGAACCGGGTACGGCGATCGCCTGCAGCCGGAGCGGCCAACCCACTACTCAGCTACAACCCCTCAACGGGGTCGATTCTGGCGCGCCCGCGTGCCCGAATTCGAACCCGAGACTCGATTATGAGTTGCCGAGGGAATCGGCTAGCGTAGTGAATGTCGAAAGGCCGACGAGCGAAAGCTCGAAAACCCAAGACAAACCCGCCGACCGGGAATCGGGCGCCGAAAGGGTCTGATAGAGTCGGAACCGCCGGAAAGGAAACCGCGAGAGCGGAAACCTGGAAAGCACCGAGGAAATCGGATCGAGAAAAGATCTGATAGAGTCGGAAACACCGAAGGGAAGCCCGGAGGAAAGCCCGAGAGGGTGAGTACAAAGGAAGCGACCGTTCCTTGAGAACTCAACAGCGTGCCAAAAATCAACGCCAGATATGTTGATACCCCGTCTCCGGCCATCACGGCTGGGACGAGGTTCCTTTGAAATAACACAGCGAGGACGCTGTGTGCGAGAGGACTATTCCTCCTCTCGCACCGCTCTCGTGTGTGCTCA